>DASXFH010000011.1:0-5360 GCA_036489655.1 Acidobacteriaceae bacterium
GGCCTCGATCATGATGTGAAGGGCGTCGGCGGAGTTGTGGCCGTACTGGGCGAGGGGAAACTGGCTCATGAGGTTGAGCATTTCGAGGGCGGCGATGCCCTGACCGTTGGGTGGGAGCTCGTAGACGGTCCAGCCGTGGTAGCCGGTGGAGAGGGGCTCAACCCACTCGGCGGAATAGTCGGCGAGGTCGGGGGCGGTCATGGCGCCGCCTTCTTTTTTGGAGAGGGCGAGGATTTTTTCGGCGATGGGGCCTTTGTAGTAGGCGTCGCGGCCGTTGTTGGCGATGAGCGAGAGGGAGTGGGCGAGGTCGGGATTGCGAAAGACTTCGCCGAGCGCCGGCGGGTGGCCGTCGATGAGGTAGAGCTTTGCTGTCTCGGGATTTTTTGCAAGGAAGCCAGCGGCTCCTGCCCAGTAGGCTGCGTCCCACTCGGGGACGGGAAAGCCTTCGTTGGCGTAGCGGATGGCGGACTGGAGATCGTCATGGAGGCCGAGCTTGCCGAAGCGGGTGAGGAGCTTCGACCAGCCGTCGACAGCGCCGGGGACGGTGACGGAGTCGATGCCGAACTGGGGCATGGTCGTGATGTTTTTCGAGTGGAGGAATTCGGGGGTGAGGGCCTGGGGGGCCCAGCCGCTGGCGTTCAGTCCGTAGAGGTGGCCGGATTTTGCGTCGTAGACGATGGCGAAGAGGTCGCCGCCGATGCCGTTCATCATGGGCTCGACGACGCCCATGACGGCGTTGGTGGCGACGGCTGCGTCAATGGCGTTGCCGCCATGGGCGAGGATCTGTGCGCCGGCCTGAGCGGCGAGGGGGCTCTCAGCGGCGACGATGCCGTATCGGGTGACGACCATGGAGCGTCCCTGGCTGCGATCCTGTGCGTGCATGAGGCTGGCTAGAACCAGCAAGAGGATAGCGGAGAGGGTTAGGCGCATCGAGGGGTCTCCTGAAAGATTTGGTTACGAGAGTACGGTATTTGAACCCGGTCAGGCCAAGGGCGGGGTTCAAGGGGGCAGCCGATCTTCTTTTCCTCTTCCCCACTCTTCCCCACTCAAGCCAACTGCGGGCTTGAATGAGCCACCCAGGATGCGCTTAGGACAAGGGAAGGCTGGAAAGGGGCACCCGGTGGTCGGTGCATCGGGCGACGATGAGGGTGATGTCGTCGGATTGCTCGCCGGTGCAGTGTTCGAGGACATCGTCGAGGATGGCGCGGATGGTTTCTTTCGCGCTGCGGTTGGCGTGCTTGCGGAGGGCTGCGATGAGACGATGGTGACCAAACTCTTCGCCGCCGGCATTGCAGGCTTCGGTGACGCCGTCGGTGTAGAGGGCGAGGGTGTCGCCGGGCCGCATGTCGCATGTGCCGAGGTGGCCGGTCCACTCGCGGAAGAGGCCGAGAACGGTGCCGGTGGGGGCGAGCTCCTCGACTTCACCGCCGGTGCGCAGGAGCAGGCCGGGGAGGTGTCCGCAGTTGGCGTACTGCAGGCGACGCTCCACGTCGCAGTATTCGGCGAAGAACATGGTGGAGTAGGCGCTGTCGGCGGTGTTGTCGTAGAAGGTCGTATTGACGCTGCGCAGGAAGAGCTCGGGGTGCTCGCGGGCCATGGCGAGCTGGCTGCGGAGGTTGGCCTGGAGGTTGGCCATGAGCAGAGCGGCGGCGATGCCCTTGCCGGAGATGTCGCCGATGAGGAGGCCGAAGCGGTCGGGGCCGAAGGAGAGGAAGTCGTAGTAGTCGCCGCCGACGTGGCGAGCCTGGACGCAGATGCCGGCGTAGTCAAGGGTTTGGAGGGGCGGGGTGGTTTGGGGGAAGAGGCGCGCCTGGACCTCGCGGGCAATCTGCAGTTCCTGTTCGAGACGGCGCTCGGATTCGATGCGTTCGGCGGCGGCGCGGCGCTGGTCTTCGATGAGGCGGCTCATCTCATCGGAGCCGAGCAGCTCAAAAGAATTGCCGTCCACGTCGACAAAGCGGGCAAAGACGCCGCCCCACAGCTGCGGCTGCGGCGGCTGCTCGAAGCGAACGCCGCGGCTGGTCCAGAGATCGTAGGTGGCGTTGACGTCTTCGGCGATGAAGGCGATTTGGGTCGGTTTGCCGATGAGGCGATAGTTTTCCGAGCGGCGGGGTGGGGCGACCAGGGCGAGGATGGCGCTGCCGTCGGGCGGAGCGATGGCGACCCAGCGGCCGAATTCGAAGCGCTGGTCGGCGACGACGCAGAAGCCGAGGCGGTTGACGTAGAAGTCGATGCTGCGGTCGTGATCGCGGACGAAGACGTTGCTTTTGAAGACGCGGAGGTAGGGGTTCTGGCCGGCGCAGTCGGAACGGGAGGGCTGGGTTGCGTCGGCGGGTTGTCCGCGATGGATGAGGCTGGCGGCCACGGGGGTTTCCTTGCTGCTGCGCGTCGGGGCAGGCGGGTTGTTTTCGGGCGGGCGACGACCCGACGTGAGGGCGATTTCACCAATATTGCACGGAGGGGGCGGATTGACTACCCATTCCAACGAAAAGAGGGTTTGAAGGGGCACCCGATCCTTCTCTTCTCTTAAAAGTCACTCAAGGTTTTGTGGCTGGAGTGACTTGACTCACTGGTGACTCTTTGGATTCGTCAGTTCCCGCACTCCTTCTCGCCGTCCACTCCGACGCTATGGCGACGGGTCCCTGTGAGCCCGTGGCATAGTGGCGGAAGCTGCTCCACTTCCAATCCTCGGGACGTTCGCACAACCCGCGCTTCACCGGATTGCGATGGATGTAGCGGAGCTTTTCCACGAATTTGGATTCAAAGCGGACATTGAAGTCGTAGTAGCGCTTTTGCCAGAAATGCTGCGCATCCCCGACGAGACGGCGTGCCACTCCCTGCTTCAGAGACTTCAACGCGTTTGCGAGGAGTTGCTGCTCGGGCTCACCGATCAGAAGGTGGACATGATCCGGCATCACTACATACCCATAAACTCGTACGCAATAGGTGCGTCGCACCCGTTCCAGACCCTCCTCGAAGACGCACCGATTCACCTCTTCTCTAAAGAGTGCGTGGTGGTGATAGCAAGAGAAGGTGATGAAGTGGCATCGCCCGGTGTGCTGGAATCGCTTAAGTCGCGATGGCATGGTTCGTCTCTCTTATCCACCCCACTCAAGCCAACTGCGGGCTTGAATGGGCCACCCAGGCTTCTTCTCCTCCATCAGTTGGCCCAGTAGCTGCGGTCGAGGGTGCGGTACTGGATGGCTTCGGCGATGTGGGGGACGGCTAACGACTCGGCGCCTTCGAGGTCGGCGATGGTGCGGGCGACTTTGAGGATGCGGTCGTGGGCGCGGGCGGTGAGTCCCTGCTGGAGCATGGCGCGTTCGAGGAGCTTTTCGGCGTCGGGGGAGAGCTCGCAGTGGGCGCGGATCTGGCGGGTGCCCATCTGGGCGTTGGAGAAGATCTTTTCCCGGACGGTTTTCACCGGGGCCGCGGCGAAACGGGCGCGCTGGCGTTCGCGGGCGGCAAGGACGCGGGCACGGATGATGGCGGAGGATTCGGCGGCGGCTTTGCCTCGGAGCTCCTTATATTGCACGGCGGGAACTTCGATGTGGATGTCGATGCGGTCGAGGAGGGGTCCGCTGATTTTGGCGACGTAGCGCTGGATGAGGGGCGGGGTGCAGTGGCACTCGCGGCTGCGGTCGTTGAAATAGCCGCAGGGGCAGGGGTTCATGGCGGCGGCCAGCATGAAGGCAGCGGGAAATGTCAGCGACATGGCTGCGCGGGAGATGGTGACGCTGCGGTCTTCGAGGGGCTGGCGCATCACTTCGAGGACGTTGCGGGGGAACTCCGGCAGCTCATCGAGGAAGAGGACTCCGTTGTGGGCGAGGGAGACTTCGCCGGGGTGCGGGATGACGCCGCCGCCGATGAGGCCTGCGTCAGAGATGGTGTGGTGCGGAGAGCGGAAGGGGCGCTGGGTGACGAGGCCGGCTTCGGCGTCGAGGACGCCGGCAACGGAGTGGATCTTGGTGGTTTCGAGCGCCTCGTCGAAGGTGAGGGGGGCAAGGATCGAAGGCATGCGGCGGGCGAGCATGGTTTTGCCGGAGCCGGGGGGGCCGATCATGAGGATGTTGTGGCCGCCGGCGGCTGCAACTTCGAGGGCGCGCTTGGCGGTCTGCTGTCCGCGGACGTCGGCGAAGTCGAGGGGAAAGTGCTGGAGCTCGCCGAGGACCTGGGCGGCTTCCACTTTAAAGGGCTGGGTCTGAATGCCGCCGTTGGCGGCCTGGTTGAGGAGGTCGCGCACCTGGAGGAGGGAGTCGGTCGGATAGACGTTGACACCTTCGACGACGGCGGCCTCGCGGGCATTGGCTTTGGGGATGATGAGGTGCTTGATTCCCTGGGCGCGGGCGGCGACGGCGACGGGGAGCATTCCCGGGACGGGGCGCAGGGTGCCGTCGAGACCGAGCTCGCCGATGAGGAGGAAGTCGTCGAGGGCTTTCAGGTGGAGCGCGCCATAGGCGCCGAGGATGCCGACGGCCATGGGGAGGTCGAAACCGGAGCCTTCTTTCTTGAGGTCGGCGGGGGCGAGGTTGATGGTGATGTGGGTGGGGGGCAGATCGAATCCGGAGTTGCGGATGGCGGCGCGGACGCGGTCGCGGGATTCGCGGACGGCGGCATCGGGGAGGCCGACGGTGTTGAAGGTCTCGTGTTCGGCCTTGAAGGGGGAAAAGTCGACCTCAACATCGATGAGGTGCGCGTCGATGCCGTAGACGGCGGCGCTGCGGGCGGTATAGAGCATGGGCCTGCGGGGGTGGGACCGGATTCTGCGGGGAGTGTAGCAGCGGGAGGGGGGCCTTTTCGGTGATGAGCCGGGGAATCGGGGAGGGCGGCGAAACCGTGGTAACGGGAGGGGGCGGGGTTCGGCAACGGGGAGTAAGCGGAGCAGGTGCAGGAACCCCGGCGGTCAGGAAGCTTCGGCGGCAGTTCTGGCGTCGCCCTGCTGGCGGAGACGCAGGCGGCGGAGCGGTTCGCCGGTGAGGACCATGAGGATGACTGCGGCCATCATCAGAGCCGCATCGATGGGTCGCTGCAAAATGCCGGTAGCAATGAGCAGGGCGGTGGCAATGGCGGCGGGCTGGCCGGCGCGCAGCAGCAGGGTGAAGAACACGGTGAGGGCGGCGGCGGTCACGATAGCCCAGACGCGATCGAGAGGAACACCGGAGCCTGAGACGGCCGGGACGTACCAGGCACCGGTGACGAAGAGGGCGAGGAAGGCCGATCCGATGCCGATGAGGTGTCCCACACAAATGCAGTAGGGGCGAGCGCTGCGTCGATGCGGTGTCTCGATGAGCTCGTAGGCGGTGGGGCCGAGGCTGGCGAAGATGAGGGGCTGGCGGCAGAGCCATCCGGCGAGCGCGGCG
>DASXFH010000026.1:0-1859 GCA_036489655.1 Acidobacteriaceae bacterium
AGGCGCAGGAGGCTGCGGGAACGGACCAGTCGAAGCCGCCGAAGATCACAGACGAAATGATCGATCAGGCGGCCGTGCTGGCGGGGGTGGGGCCGTTCACGGCTGAGCAGAAGAAGATGATGACGGACGGGCTGGTCGACCAGAACGGCTCCATGAAGGCCATCCGCAGACTCAAGCTGCCTAACTCCGTCGCGCCCGCATTCGTGTTTCATCCGCTGCCTCCGGCCAGACTGCCTGCAAAGGAAAGCGAGTTCTCCCAGCGCAACGAAGACTTCGGCCCTGGCACGCCGTGTTCTGTCGCACCGGCCAGAACTGAGGATCTGGCATTCGCATCGATTGCCGAACTCGGCCAGCTTCTAAAGAGCTGCAAGATCACGTCGCTCGCGCTGACGCAGATGTTTCTCGCCCGCCTGAAACGTTACGATCCCGAGCTGCACTTCTCCATCACCCTGACCGAAGAGCGGGCGCTGGCCCAGGCGAAGAAAGCGGACGAAGAGATCGCCGCAGGAAAATACCGCGGGCCGCTGCATGGGATTCCGTGGGGCGCGAAGGACCTGCTGGCGGTGAAGGGCTATCCGACGACCTGGGGCGCGGGCGGCTTCGAGCATCAGATGCTCGACGACGATGCGACCGTAGTCCAGCGCCTTGACGCCGCCGGTGCGGTGCTGGTGGCCAAGCTCACCCTCGGCGCTCTTGCCATGGGCGACAAGTGGTTCGGCGGCCGCACGCGCAACCCGTGGAACCCGCGGCAGGGGTCGAGCGGGTCGTCGGCCGGACCGGCCAGCGCGGTGTCGGCGGGATGCGTGGCCTTCGCCATCGGCTCGGAGACGCTCGGCTCGATCAGTTCTCCCTCGACGCGCTGCGGCGTGACCGGACTGCGGCCTACCTTTGGCTTTGTTCCGCGCACCGGGGCCATGGCTTTGAGCTGGACGATGGACAAGCTGGGGCCGATTGGGCGCTCGGCCCAGGATTGCGCACTGGTGCTCAACGCCATCTACGGTCCGGACGGCAAGGACGCGTCGGCGCAGCCCGCAGACTTCAGGTGGGATTCGGCCATGGACTGGAAGAAGCTGCGCATCGGCTACTTGAAGAGCGGCTTCGACGCGCCGAAGGCTCTGAAGCTGGAAGAGGCGAAGGCCGGAGAGCCGGCGCAGGAACAAAAGGCGCGCGAGGAACGCAACAAGGGCATGAAGGCAGACCGCGAGCGGCGCGACTACGACCGGCGCTTCGATGTTGCAGCGCTCGACAAGCTGCGGGGAATGGGCGTCGATCTGATTCCGGTGGAGCTGCCCAGGCTGCCCTACGGAGCGATGACTCCGCTGCTGACGGCCGAGGCTGCCGCGGCCTTCGACGACCTGACCATGAGCGGGCGCGATGCCCTGTTGACCGAGCAGGGCGTGGAGGACTGGCCCAACGCCTTCCGCACTGCGCGGTTTTATCCGGCTGTCGAGTACATCCAGGCAAACCGGGCGCGAACCCTGGCCGTGGAGCAGGTCTCGGCGCTGTTTGAGAAGGTGGATGTGATTGTGACGCCGACCAACGGGACGCAACTGGTGGCCACTAATCTGACCGGGCATCCGGCGCTGATTGTGCCCAACGGACTGCGTGGCAATGACGCGCCCAGACCGCCGAGCGTGGACGACGGGAATAACGACGACATTGGCGGACCGGGAACGCCTGTCTCGCTGACGTTTCTGGCCGGGCATTACCAGGATGCAAAGCTGGCAGCGTTCGGATGGGCCTATCAACAGGCGACAGGATTCCACACGCTCCATCCCAAGCTCGATTGAGACGGTTTGTCGGCGGCGAAGACCTTGAAGGCGGAACGAGCCGGGGGTCTTGAGGTGGAGGGAGCCGGG
>DASXFH010000108.1:0-12583 GCA_036489655.1 Acidobacteriaceae bacterium
CAGAATGGCCAGCTGCGTAAAACTCCCCGTCGCCAGCGGTGTCTCTGCGATCTGCGATTGATCCAACGTGTAGCCATTGGTCGTGTCGGTGGCATTCAACAGAGGATTGGCGTTCACCGTAACCGACTCTGTTACTTGTCCAGGCTTGAGTCCGATATTCGGGATGGTGGTCGCGAATCCCTGCCGCACCGTAATCCCGGGGAGATCGAGGGTCTGGAAATTGGCCGCGGTGACAGATACGTGATACGTGCCGATAGGAAGCTGCAGGATCTCCCAATAGCCGTTCTTCTGGGCTGCGGCTGAGCGCCTTAACCCCGTTTGTTCGCTGACGGCGGTCACGGTGGCGCCCTGAATAGCGGCTCCGGAGACATCCGTGACGGTTCCATTGATGCTGCCCAGGGTTTGCTGGGCGATAAGGTTTTGCGCAGCCGGAAAACTGAACAGACAAATGAATACGGCCGCGACCACAGCGAAGCGGAGGTGTTTCTTCATTGGAGATGGCCTCAAAAATGTAAGAAATTGCCTGCCGGCACTACGATGTGCACAGAGTGTTTTCACGCCGGGGGATCTGCATGGATCGCCCTCGTCACGTTTTCACACAGGCGTGAATGTAGCGTTAATTACAGCATGGATTTCCGCGGCGAAGGGTGCGGATTCGCCACGATTTCATGGAAAATTCGGTGGAAAACCCGCCGAAGCTGTGACAAATTCCCTTAGAACCTCAACCGGATTCCGATCTGGAGCTGGCGTTCTCTGGAAAACGCCCGACTGTTCGCACTCGTGACCCCGCCGAAAGCAGCTGTGGGATCGAACCCGTATTCCGTACGCGTGCTTCCGTCCACCAGTACCGTCTTCATGTCCGGTTTCATTCCGCTCTGCCAGGTGAGCGTACCCATGTTGGGATGAGCGGCGTCATTGGACAGGCGATACCCAATTGCCTGCACGTTCGTTACATTTCTGTGGTTCAAAGCGTTGAAGGCTTCGCCCATGAGATCGAAAGAGCAACGATCACTGAGACGAATATGCTTTGTGAGGCGCATATCGAAATTGACCGCGGCTGGATATCGCAAACTGTTGCGGCCAACGGGCGGAATAAGATTCTCCCCTCCCGAACCGTTCAGCCCGGGGCCCGGCGCTGCGATGGGCACAGCTTCACCTGCCATTCCTGCGTCGAACGTCTGGTTCGGCTGGTGTACAACCTGCAGGCAATCGGATCCGCGGCCGGTTGCTCCGCCCGCGTTCAGCCAGTCCAGATAGGAACACGAAGGCGTGGGGATCGCGCCCGCCGTGCGCATCGACCAGGGGAGGCCTGTGTGCCAGGCGCCGGCGGCTGACAGGGAATAGCCGCTGAGAAAGAAGCCATTCGTTCCATGGCCGCGCCAGGGCTCGCGCACCACCACGGCGCCGGCGACGCGCTGGCGCACGTCATAATCAGAGGTTCCATGCTCCAGCCGCATATCGGCCGGATCGTATACATCGTTGCGATCGGCAAAGGTCGCCTGATTCTGGCCGTCGTCAATAGCATGGGCCCAGGTATATCCCGCGTTAATCTGCAGGCTGCGCCTCTGGTGCACCAGCCGTACCACCGCTCCCCGGTAGCTGGAGTTCGTCTCGCTGATCACATCGGTGATCGACCCGTATGCGGGATTCAGGCGCCGGTAATAGAAGCGCGCAGGGCTGTAGATCGCTCGGGTGGATCCGCCGTTCGGATTGGCCGCTTTGCCCAGGGGGCCGATCTCGCCTTCGTTGCCGGGAGCGGCGACGCTGTAGAAGATTGTTGCCGTGGCGCTCGGGTCGAGATTGGTATCCATGAACTGCGTCAGGTCATGCCCGTCGGAGCCAATGGCCGCCACCGTGATGCGAGTGCCGCGTCCGAGCTGCTGCTGGAGGGCGAGATCGAAGGAGACGATCTGCGGGCGTTGAAAATTCCGGTCGAAGAAGATCACGTCCGGCGCGCTGGTCTGCTGATCGGACGCGTACGGATCGGTATACGGCCTCTCGCCGCTCGCAAAGACATAGGGAAATTGCGGAGCCCCGGCATCCATGGGCCGCCACGAGTAGCTCCGCGGAGAGCGCGCCGAGCCGGTAGCGGTGAGCGCGCTGTAGACCGCCGCGTTAGGAACTCGCCCGTAGGAAATCCCAACACCCCCGCGCAAAATTGTATGGCCGTCTCCCCGCACGTCCCAGGCAAGCCCCGCCCGCGGCCCCCAATCCGTCTTGTTGTGCGGCAGGTACGCGGTCTGCGGAATCGCTGCATTGACCAGAGCGGCATTGGTATCAGGCAGCCGCTCGTATTCGTAACGCACGCCGGCGGTCAGGCTCAGCCGAGGCGTCGGCTTCCACTCGTCGATCCAGTAGGCCGCCTCATCGGCTGTTTGGAAACTCCAGCTGGGGAGCCCAACCGTTTGCCGAAACTGGGAGTAGCAGGGATAGCGTCCCGTCCCCGTCGTCGTTCCATTGCAGTGGCCAGGCGCCACGAGATCGGAGACGAAATCCACCAGACTCGCGTAGGAATAGCTGCCGGTCTCATTATTCAGTCCCACCACGGTGTCGACGATGTAGTTGGAGTCGAATCCGAACCGCATCGCGTGCTTTCCCCGAATCCACGTCACCGGCTCCATCACTTCCTGCCGCGTTTCCGCGGGATACTCGGGCTTGTTGACGGTGGTGCGGGTCCCGAAGGTGAAGCCGGCACTGGTGTCAATGGAAATCTGCGGCGGCAAACCGTAGAAATTCTTCGCCAGCGATTTCTCAAAGGAGCTGCTGGCGCCGGGGACCTGCGACAGTACGTCGCGGCTGTACTGGTAGCGCAGGCTGCTGACCAGGTGGGGCGTCGCAAACCACTCCCACCGGGCGACCGCAGTATCGTCGCTGGTCGAGCTGTTGCCGAAACTCCCCACGCTGTTGTTCTCCGTCGCTCCGCTCAGCGCTCCGAAGGGCGCCGTGCGCCGCATGGAGTTGTACTGCAGGCTTATCTGATTCCGACCATTCAGATGCAGGTCCAGCCTGGGAAACACAATCGTCTGCCGCGTCATCCGCGGTACTTTGCCGAGCATGGTGTTCAGCTGGCTCAGCACCGCGGCATAGGCGCAGGCCGCCTGGGCTGTCGAGTTGGACCCGTACCCGGCAGCAGGACACCCCTGCAGCAGCGGCGACGTGCTGCAGGCGATCCGCTCCGCCAGCGTGCTCAGGGCCGGAGCTGAGGGGGCGGAAAAGAACACCTCCGGCTCATTTGCGCGTGCCACCCCCGGGTCGTGACGTTCGTGCTGTTCCCAGGCAAAGAACCAGTCTGCTCGTCCGCGCCGGATCGGTCCGCCGGCCGAGACCTCCCAGCTCTGCCTGCGATCCGGAGCGTGCCAGGGCACTTCCTGGTAGGTCACCGGTTCACCGTCCACATAGAGCACGGGATGCCCGTTCACCTTGCCGGTGGTTCCTGCGGGCTCCAGTTGCATCACTTTGGTGAAGGCATTCGCGGCTTGCCCCAGAGCCCCCCGGTCGTAGAACACGGCGGATCCATGCATGTGGCCTGAACCGCTCCGCGTCACCGTGGTCATGCTGCCGAACCGCTGGGACCCGCCCACCAGACCGGGTGCAACGGTCTGGAATTCACCCACCGCCGACTGCGCCGTCGCAAAGCCGTTTCCGGCCGTGGCTCTCTCCCGCGATCGAAAGGCCAGGTTGTGGTCGGTTCCGTCCACGGTGATGGCATTCAGCAGAGGACTCAGGCCGCGGAAGCTGATCCCGTCATCGGTTTCGGCCGCTCCGTCGGCGAACAGCGCCGCCAGCCGCGACCAGTGCTGGCTGTTGTCTGGCAAATCGCTCCCGATGGCCGCAGCGGCCTCTCCGCCAGAGGCAGCGCCTGCCCGGGATCCGCCGCCATCCACGAGGATCGTCCGATGGACCGTCAGAGGGGCGAGAAGCGGATGCAGCCGTGTTGCCGTTCCCAGGCCCACGAGAACGTGGTCGGCCTCCCAGTTCGACATGCCGGGCACGCGGACGCGCACCGTGTAGTCGCCTGGCGCCAAATCTTCAAAGTGAAAATTACCCCTGCTGTCCGGCGCGACTTCGCTGCCTTGCGCGGTGACCGCGTCTTCCATATCAACCCGGGCCCCGGCCAGCTTTCCCCCGCCAGACCCGAGGATTTTGCCCGATACCGAGCCGCCAATTTCCGACTGCGCCGCGCAGGTTACCGCCGTTCCGCACCCCACCCAAAGAACGAGAACCAGCAGGGCCGCCTTTGCCGAGGGAGGGAGATGCACGTTGCCTCTACCTGCGAGTGGAGCGCAGCCGGTCCGGAGATGTTTCGGGCAGGTGAATTCATCGTCGTCGATTCGTTAGACTGGGGGAAGCGAATGTTTATCGATGAAGCCAAAATTCGGATCAAGGCCGGTGACGGGGGTAATGGGTGCATGGCCTTTCGCCGCGAAAAGTTCGTTCCCCGCGGCGGTCCCTCCGGCGGCGACGGCGGACACGGCGGCAGCGTCATCCTCGAAGCCAGCCAGCGCCACAATACGCTCGTCTATTTTCGGTTTAATCCCGAGCACAAGGCCGAGCGCGGCGAACACGGCATGGGTTCCAACTGTACAGGGCGCGATGGTAAGGACCTCGTCCTGAAAGTGCCCGTCGGTGCCATGCTCTTCGACGCGGAAAGCGGGGAACTGGTCCACGACTTTACCCATCCCGATGAGCGTTTCGTCATCGCTCGTGGCGGGCGCGGCGGACGCGGCAACCAGCACTTTGCCACGTCCACCCATCAGGCCCCGCGCGAGCACGAGCTGGGCCATGCCGGGGAGGAGCGCACCTATCGCCTGGAACTCCGCGTCCTGGCGGACGTCGGACTGGTCGGCTACCCCAATGTCGGCAAATCCACGCTGATCGCGCGCATCTCCGCCGCGCGACCCAAAATTGCCGACTACCCCTTCACCACGCTGGAACCTCAGCTCGGCGTTGTGACCATCGGCGATGCCCCCTACGAGGAAAGCTATGTCGTCGCCGACATTCCCGGCCTCATTGAAGGGGCGCACCTCGGCGCCGGTCTCGGAACCCAGTTCCTGCGCCACATCGAGCGCACCCGCATCCTGGTGCACCTGGTGGACGTTTCAGATGGAAGCGGCCGTCCCGATCCGGTCGAAGACTTCCGCGTCATCGCTGCGGAGCTGAAAAGCTTCGGGCACGGTCTCGATGAGAAGCCGGTGATCGTCGTGGCCTCCAAGGCCGACGTCGCCAATCCCGAGAAGCTCAAAAAACTGGAGACCATGGCGAAGCGGCGCAAGCTGCCCTTCTACGCCATTTCCGCGGTCACCGGCCTTGGCGTGGACAAGCTGAAATATGCCATCGGCGAGCGGGTGCGCGATTTGCGCAACGTATCGCCGGCAACTCCCAGCCCCGACGACTCAGTTCGCGCCGCCGGCTGAGCCTACCCGAGAATCCCCGCCACGGTCGCCACGCACAACACCGCCTGCGCCAGAAGCACCACGCTCGTGGCCCAAACGAAGGCCTTCCGCCCCCGGGTCTCCAGCGCATCCGCGAAGACTCCGCCCACGAACGCAATCAGAAACGGCAGAGCCCACAACCAGGTTTCTGACTGAACCCCGGTCGTCACCAGCACCAGAAGGGGCAGCCCCACCAGCAGCGGAGTGGTGTTGCCGAAGTATCGGGACCGGCGCGAGGCCGCATAAAGAGCCAGAGCGCCCACCAGCGCCCCGGTGAATGCCGCATGCGCCGGATCCGAGAAGAACCATCGGGCCGGCTCCAGGGAAAGCCACATCCGTCCCGCCGCGCTTCGAAACACATAGCTGAACGCATCCGGCTGAAACGCGTAGGACGCGAACAGCAGGAAAAATGCACCGGCCACCCAGATCAGGACCAGCGTGGGAATATAAGCGCGCCTTCCTTCCGCCACCCACGCCATCAACGCGATGGTGAAGAGCAGCGCCAGCACGAAGGCGGCGATGTGAGCCGCCGCCGTGAATCCGAGCGCGAGAATCAGCAGCCCAATCCGGGGACGCCACTTGCGCCGCGGACCCTGGAGCGCGTGCCCGACCCCAATGGCCGTGTAAATCACCGAGAATAACCCGAAGGCCGCCAGAATTTCGTTGTTGGGGGTGGTGCAGGCGCGCACGATATCCGGCATAAAACAATAGAGTGCCAGCGAAATGTAACCGCCTTCGTTGCCAAACAGCCTGCGCGTCACCCACCACAGACTTGCGCCCAGCGCCAGCCCCGCCAGAAGAAAAGGAAACCGCAGCAGGAATTTAATGGAGCCGACTTCATGCCGCATCTCCCATGTGGACGTCGTCGAGGCCTGGCCCGCAAGAACCCGCTCCACCGTCAGCGGTAGCCCCGCCGCCCGATACGCCAGCGTTCCGTCGTGGATATTGCCGCAGGTGGTGAAGTAACCTGCCAGCGGCGAGGGGTGTTCCCAGATCTCCCGCCCGCAGCGCGCAAACTGATAGTCGCTTTCCGAGAGCGGCCGCCGCGCGCTCGCCCAAAGGCACTGCACCAGCAGCAGGAAGAGCAGGGCCGCCGCGATCTTTTGCGGGCGCTCGAACCGGAATTTGCGCAGGCGGTGCTTCGTTCGCGTCGACGGCATCAAAAGAGGCTTTCCAGCAGTGTATCGAACTCGGTCGGCCTGTTCGCAGGGTCCAAACCCGCTCCTGTGATTTCCCCGGCATGTTCCGCAGCAGCTTCGAAGCCCCGCCAACATCTGCCCGTGAAGTTCGGCTCGCCCATGCCGATAAATCATATGGATGGCGGGCAGAATCCCAGCTCGGCAAATGTGAGCCTTCATGAGTGCGATCACCTCCTCTCCACAAGACCGCCCCGGTGACTCGACTTTTGAGCATCGTGAATCTCCGTTGTCCCCCCGTCGCTTCCTCAGTCGCCAGCCCGTGGTGGACGCGCATTGCCGCATCTTCGGCTATGAGCTGTTTGTCCGCCCTGGCGAGGACACCTGCGATCCGGAGCTGGCCACGCGCGAGGCCGTCGATCACTGGCTCATGCTCGCGCCCGAGAATGACCAGGGCTGCGCCTTCATTCCCTGCGCCCCTGCGGCACTCACAGAAGGTCTGGTGACCCTGCTTCCGGCCGAAAACACAGTTCTGGTCGCAGACGCCGGCGCCGGCCTCGACTCCGACTTTCTCCAAACCTGCCTCCGCCTGAAGCAGCAGGGTTATCGCTTTGCCTTCGACGTTTCGGGTCCCCGGCCCGAGCTTGCGCCGCTCGCGACGCTGGCCGATTTCATCCGAGTCGACTTTCGCACCACTGATTTTGTCGATCGTCGCGCCGTCTATGCCATGGTGGCAGGGCATCCGGTACAGTTGCTGGCCCGGAACGTCGAAACCGAGATCCAGATGCGCATCGCTCACGCGGAGGGCTGTTCTCTCTTCCAGGGCTACTTCTTCGCGCAGCCGGTTCTCGTCTCTTCCCGTCCCGTTCCCCAGAATCACCTCATCTATCTCCGCCTGCTGGGCGCGCTCCATGAAGTGCCCGCCGATCTTCGCCGAGTCGAAAAACTCATCTCCGGAGACGCCTCGCTCTGTTACCGTGTGCTGCGTCTCGCCAATTCCGCCATGCAGGGGCATGCCAGCCCCGTTACCACCGTCCGTGAAGCCCTGCTCATGGTCGGCGAAGATGTCATTCGCAAGATGGCCACCGTGGCGGTCGCCGGCGCCCTGGCCGGGGATCGCTCTGCCACCCTGGTTTCCATGGTCCTCGCCCGGGCCCATTTCTGCGAGCTTCTTGCCCCCTCGGTGGATGAGCTGCCGCCCCGTATGTATCTGCTGGGCATGATCTCTATGCTCGATGTCCTGTTCGAGACCCCTCTGAGTCGCATTCTGCCTACACTGCCCCTGAGTCCCGAGATGAAAGCCGCCCTCAGCGGAGATGAAAGCGGTCCCGGCCGGGTTCTCCTTCTGGTGCGCAGCCTCGAATCCTGTGACTGGCAGCGGTGCCAGGAGACGCAGCGCCTGCTGGGTCTTGAAGAAGGCTTCATTGCCTCCAGCTACGTGGAAGCTCTCCGCAGCGCTTCTGCCACCATGCGGGAGATGTTTTTCCCCCTCTGACTCCTGCCCTACGCGTCCCGTCTCCGCATCGATACGTTTTCCTTACGCCCCTTACCGGCACCTCTCTATAATCGAGTCGCAATGGCCAGCCTGCGCACCGCCAAGCGATTCGTGTTTCCGCTGCTCGGGCTTTGGGTCCTCCTCTACGCCTCCTTCTCCATGGTCAAGCCTCCTCTGCTGGACGGCGCTGACGCCCTCAGCGCAGAGATCGGCCGTGAAATGCTCGCCGCCGGCCACTGGATTACCCCCTGGGCCAACGGCTTTCGCTACGCCCACCACTCCCCGCTCCTCTACTGGACGATTGCCTGGAGCTTCGGCCTCTTTGGTGTCAGCGACTGGGCTGCCCGCCTGCCGGTTGCCCTTGCCACGCTCGGCCTCTTTACCGCTGCGTTTTCCCTGGGCCGCCGCATCTTCCACGCCCCCGCCGCTGCCTTTTACGCCGCGCTGGCGCTGATGACCTCCTATGGCGTCTTCCTCTTCGGCCACCTTCTCCTGCCCGACGTCTTTCTCTGTCTCTGGACCACGCTTGCCATCAACTGCTTTTGGCGTTCGCTGCAGCAGAAGGAGCATGGCCTGAGCACAGCCATTGGCTTTGGGGCCTGCTGCGCGCTGGGGGTTCTTACCCAGGGCGTGGCAGGAGTGGTCTTTCCTCTGGTGGTCGTTTTCCTGTATCTGCTGTCCACCCGGCAGATGAGACATCTTCTGCGCTGGCACCCGGTTCTGGCCATCCTCTCCTTCCTGGTGATCGTTCTGCCGTGGCATATTGCCGCCCGCATCGACTCGGGCCACATCCGCCTGGGCGCCCTGATGCCCGCCATGCAGGGAGGCCGCGTTCCCCTGTTCGTCTTCTGGCCGCTGCTTCTTCTCTGGATCGTGCCCTGGTGCGTCTTCTCCCTTCGCGCTCTCCGCATCGGCGCCTCGCCTCAGCCCGATCGCCGCCAGCAGGCGCGGCTCCTCTGCCTCCTCTGGATCTTCACGGTCCTGGTCTTCTTCAGCTTCACCGCGCGCCAGGAATTCAATCTGATTTCGGCTCTGCCTCCCATGGCGCTGCTCGCCGGGGGCTGGCTGGCCGAAGACGAAGCGCTGCCGCACCACCAGGGCCGGATCGCCGCGGTCATTCTCTTCTGCATCGGCATGGCCGCCGCTGCTTTTGTCGGCTACCTGCTGTTCACTGCGCCGCGTCCCGATCCCGGCGTCGATATTGCCACCCTGCTCCGCCCCCATCCCGGCTCTCATGCGGTCTTCTTCGGGTATCTCTTCGAGCTAACCCTGCCGGCCATGGGGGTCTTCAGGGTCCCGCTTTGGATTGCTTTCGTCGCCCTTCTGGTCGGCGTCTCCGGCGGCCTCTTCTTCCGCCTCCGCGACAACGCGCGCTGGGCCAACTGCTTTCTGGCCGGGATGATCGTCGCCATTCTCATCGCCGCGCACCTCGCCCTGAATGCGTTCTCTCCCGTGCTCTCCTCGGAGATTCTCGCGGAAGCCATCAAGCCCGAAGTGCGTGCCGCCGATACCGTTGTCGTCAACGGTTCCTTCGAAGGAGCCTCCTCGCTGGCTTTTTATCTCGAGCGGCAGTTGCTGATCCTCAATGGACCCCGGTCCGGTCCGAAGCCCGGTGTCTCAGCCAATCCCTCGATCTTCATCAGTTCGGCTGATCTGTCCACCCGCTGGAGCGGGACCGCCCGCGTCTGGCTCTGGTCTCCCCTCGATAGCCTGCCCCGCCTGCCCGGACCGGTCTACATCATCGGCCGCAGCGGCGGCAAAGAGATGGTCAGCAACCAGCCCAACGGCGGCGGCGCCAGCTTCTGACAGGGCGTGCCGGTCCCTGGCGGTTGACCCTGTCCCCAACTCCCGATAAACTGAATTGGTTTGGCGATTCTGCCCGTCCCGTGTGTCCTCGGGACCTTCCGGCGGGTTTGACCCGCTGGCGAGAAGCAAGCGATTCCGCCCAGCTCAGATTTTCAGGCGCGTTCGTCCTGTCCGGTGCCGCATCCTGTCCGGACTACGACGAATGCCGGAGGCATTATGTACGCGGTCATCCGCACTGGTGGCAAACAATATCGGGTCGCTCCCGGCGATGTGGTGAAGGTCGAAAGCCTCACTCCCGGCGACAACGGCTCGGTCGAATTCAGCGACGTTCTGGCCTTTTCCGGCGACTCCGGGTCGCTGGTGAAGCCCCAGTCCGCGAAAGTTCTCGGCACCGTGGTCAGCGAAGGCCGCGGCGACAAGATCCTGGTCTTCCACTTCAAGCGCAAGAAGCAATACAAGAAACTCCAGGGACACCGCCAGGGCTTCACCCAGATTCGCATCAGCGAGATTCAGATCGACGGCAACCGCTACACAGCGTAGATCCACGGCATGGCGCCGTGGCGCCTCCGGCAAAGGAACAGGATATGGCACACAAAAAAGGTTTAGGCAGCTCGAAAAACGGCCGCGATTCCAACGCCCAGCGCCTCGGCGTGAAGATCTTCGCCGGCCAGGTGGTCACCGGCGGCTCCATCATCGTTCGCCAGCGGGGCACAAAGCTCAAACCCGGCCTGAATGTCGGCCGTGGCAGCGACGACACCCTCTTTGCGAAGATTGACGGCCGCGTGAAGTTCATCGATCGTGGACGCACTGGCCGATTCGTGGCCGTGGATCCCGTCGCCGCCGAATAGGCTCAGTTTTTCTGGGTCAGGCCGGACTCTCTCGAGTCCGGCCTTTTTCATGCCTGGCGGCCACGCCCGGTGTTGTGTGACTCTGCCACCTTCAAAAGGAAAAGCCCCGGCTTAAGCCAGGGCTCTTGAGAAGGAGCGGGTTCTTTAGTGAGAGGCAATCACAGGATTCTTGGCCAGCACGCGATCCACAACGCCTTCGATGTCCTGAAGGAAGAAGCCCGTCGGCGCCCCCGCCACGGCCGGCTGTGAAAGCTGTCCCAGCCCCTTGGCCAGCGAGTTCCACCGCGCCAGCATCGACTGCGGAGGCAGAACGACCATCTTCCGCTCGGTTGCCGGCTCAGGCACGATGAAGTAGATCGACCAGGTCACCAGGACCACTGACGTCGCGATCTGCAAGCCTGTCGCTGCCGTCGATGTGAGCCCCGGGTAGCGTGTCGATAGTGCTGTGAAAACCAGATCGGCCCCTGCCTGCAACCCAAATCCCAGGCCAATCCCAAAGAGACGGCTGCGGAACGAGCGGCCCAGCGCATGAATCGAGAGTGCAAGGAAGGCCAGAAGACAGAGTTCCATCACGCTGACGCATCGTGCAGTCTGCAGGCAAATGGTCGCCAGACGATCGGTGCCTTCCTGCATCATGGCATCGGGCAGCGCGATCGCTCCCACGCAAACCACAGCCGAAACGATGCTGACCCAGCGGAAGGCCATCAGGCCCAGCCGCCGCAGCCCCGGAACCGGCTCCATGATGCGCTTGAAGACTTCCTGGACAACAAAGAACATCGCGATTGCGATGACGAGATACGAGATCCAGTAGCCGTAGAAATAGACGTTGTAGCGGAGTGTGTCGCAGGCCGGCATGCCGTTGCCCCAGACACTCAGAACAAATTCCAGAAAGACAGCCTGCGCGCCGCGCACGCTGAAATACGCCGCCAAAGCAGGGTGACGGCGCGCTGCACCCGAACGAAAGAACGCGATCGCTGCAATCAACAGAAATGCAGGCTCAAGCCTCAACAAGATGTCTTGCAGATGGGCCATCGGTTCCTCTTAGAGATACGAGGATAGCCGGAATGGCCCATCTGCTCAACGAAAAAAGCTCATCGAGAAGCCTTAAGGCGTGCAACTATTGTGCTACGGTAGTGACCGTAGTAAGTGCTACTTACCCGACTTCGGGCAGTGTCCCGGGCTGCAGGTCGGCATCGGGAACGCCGCGATGGTCGCCGAGTGGCTCGGAACAAAGGTCTGCCGAGCATGTGAAGAGAGAACTGCAGCAGAACAACCAGCTGCACACATTCCGAGAACGAGAGCTCTAACGGCGAATTTCATGACAATCTTACTCCTCAAAAGTGGTAGAGACAGCTTGCTACAGGGGCCACTATACTTGGTACATTGGCAATCTGTATTCTCTGATTGATATTATCTAAGTATTATACAGACGCTGTTACCGCCGTACTTTTTCCCGCCCTGACTCCTCCCCCTCCTGCTCTCTCCCTCCCCTCTCCGGCATGTGATCTATTCAGTAAATTACTGAAAAAGCTATGCTTACGGTCGATGCTGGCCGTCCATGGTTCCTGCCCGGAGGGTCAACCCCGGCCCCCGTTTCACCGCCTCCTTAATATGTCTCCAGACACGTCCCCGCCCGGCGGCCCTCCCGGGTCCCGTTTTGACCTCCGATCCTGAGTAGATGAGTGGGTACTGTGGTGTGTCTGCGCTGCGGCCTGTCCCACCCGCCCCCCGCAACCCAGCGTCGCTTTCCTGCCGAATCCATGCCTGGGCTCACCGCCGGCCTGGAGATCCCCCTCGATTCGCCCGTTTCTCTGCGAGTCGCAATGCTTCCTCGATGGCCTTCTGTGTCCTCTTCTGGCGAGCCTC
>DASXFH010000112.1:0-17933 GCA_036489655.1 Acidobacteriaceae bacterium
CCGCACGAAGTCCGGCGGAATGAAGATGGCCTCGGGACACAGACGCTCGGCTCGCATCGCCGGCATCGCCGAACGCACCCCGAACCGCCTCGCCTCATACGAGGCCGCGCACACCACCGATCGCTGCCCGCGCCACGCGACCACGACGGGCTTGCCCCGCAACCGGGGGTCGTCACGCTGCTCCACCGACGCGTAAAACGCGTCCATGTCCACGTGCACGATCTTCCTCACCGCCATGCCCGAACGATAGCAGGATCGGGAAAAGGGCCCGGCGGCAGGCCCTCTGAGAGAGCCGCGTTGCCGATGCGGAGAAGGAAGAAAGCGAGGCCGGCACAGATTACTTAGGTTGTAGTTACCGCAGTATCTCACTTGTTTTGTTCACCATTTGATACAGGCCAAATGGGAACGATCAGTTACTGCGGTGTGATCGTCCCCTCCTTCGTGTGATTGTCGGCACAGGGAAGGTAACTTACCTTCAAGTTAACTACTCCAGAGCTACTGCGAATCGTGGAGATCGTTAGCGGGATTATGCATCCATGCCGCCTTCTCCGGCGTGTGTCTGCCCACCGCTGCCCTCTGCAAGCCCGAATCAAACGCGCTCGATCTCAACTTGTTCAGGCGGCGGCTTGTGAAGACTTCCCGTTGGTTTGTTGGCTTTCTTTCCCTCTCCGTGACCCTCTTTCTTGCTCAGGGTTGCGGTTCGATCAACCAGGTAACTCCCTCGAATACGAGCCAGGCAAGTACCGGCTCGGCCGGTTCCGGTTCAGGCAGCGCAGGCTCCGGCAGCTCAGGCTCCGGGAGTTCAGGATCCGGTAGTTCCGGGTCCAGCGGATCGGGTTCGGGATCGGGGAGCACTGGCTCCGGATCAGGCAGCAGCGGCAGCTCGGGATCGGGCTCTGGCTCGGGTTCCAGCGGCACTGGCAGCTCGGGTTCCGGCAGCTCGGGATCGGGATCGACTGGCAGCTCTGGCTCCGGCAGCTCTGGATCGGGATCGACTGGCAGCTCGGGCTCCGGCAGTTCCAGCTCAGGCAGTTCGGGCTCGGGTAGTTCGGGCTCGGGTAGTTCGGGGAGTGGCAGTTCGGGAAGCAGTTCCAGTGGCTCGGGCAGCGGATCGAGTTCCGGTTCCGGCAGTTCCGGTTCGAGTGGTTCAGGCTCCAGCTCCGGAAGCGGCAGTTCCGGCTCGGGTAGCTCGGGCAGCGGCTCAGGATCGAGCTCCGGATCCGGCAGCTCGAGTTCCGGATCAGGCTCCAGCGGCTCCGGCTATGTTCTTCCTTCTTCCGCGATCACGGTCAGTGAGATCCAGGGCCGAACCAACTGGAACGCCGTGTACGACACCGGCACCAGCGGCAGTGCACTGGGCAGCAGCCTGGTTGTCGATTCTCCTTCGCTCAGCGGCAACGCGCGCGAGTTCGATTTTCAATACACCAACAATGGCGGCGAGCGCTTCTACGACTCGTTCGGAACCGATCGGACCGCCACCCACTTTCTGTATGACGTTGAGGTGTACGTGAAAAGCCCCAACACCGATGTCGCCAATATCGAGATGGACATGAACGAGACCATGAGCAACGGCGACACCGTTATCTTCGGCTTCCAGTGCGACGGCTGGAACGGTACATGGGATTACACCGAGAACAGCGCAACGCCGGCGAAGTCTCAGGCCCATTGGCTTCACTCCGATCAGGCCTGCAATCCTCGCAGCTGGACCACGGATACCTGGCATCACATCCAGGTTCTCTACTCCCGCGATAACTCCGGCAATGTAACCTACCAGTCGGTGTGGCTCGATGGCACCGAGCAGGACATCGGCGTCACCGTGCCTTCGGCGTTCACTCTGGGCTGGGGAGCTTCTCTGCTCACCAATTTGCAGATCGACGGAAAAGGCGCCAGCGGATCAGCCGTTATCTATATCGACCACCTGAGCGTCAGCCGCTGGTAGCCGACAGCGGCAGGGACGCATGGCCGGCTTAGCCGGCCATGCGATCGGGATGATCTGAGCCGGACCGATTCTCGGCATTCGCCGCGGGATCCTCTTTCCGATCCTGCGGTGCCGGGCTTTCAAACATCTTTGCGATCGATGTTTCAGAGAGGCTCTTCATGATGTTGTCGACCCAGGGATCGCCCTCGCTGACCGGAGCCGCGGTCTCTTCCCGGAAAGGACGCTTCATAGCGTCTCCGGTCATGGGTGTTCCCTCATAGCTGATCTCCGAGGTTCTTTCCTGATGGAACTCCACGGGCGGATCCGGAGATTCAATCTGTGGGTGAGGCAGAATCATTTCTGCGGGGCGCACTTCGGCCGTGCCGAAGAAGTCCGCCGGGCGCAGGGGTTTGGAGGGAGTAATCAGACGGTTCGAGTCCAATGCACTCTCGCCGGCATAGTCCGTCTCCTCGTCCTCGCCCTGATCGTCCCGATAACGCAGGCCTGCCGCTCCCAGGTAGAGCGTTCCGCAACACAGGCCTGCCAGCACGGCCGGCCACCAGGGACTGTGAGACGGAGAACCTGCCGGCCGCAGCAGCCGGAAGGGCTCCGCAGACGGCTGCTGCGGGATTTCCGACTCTGCAATAGGAGCAGTCGCCGACGACGAGGAGGCCTCCGGTGTGGCTGGAGCTGAGGTCGAAACCGCGGGAGGCGTTGTGACTGCAGCCGAGGACGAAGTCGAGGGGGCAGCAGGCGACGGCGCGGGTGGCGGTGGGGCAGACGTAGCCGCCTCAACCGATTCCTGCCGCTGCTCGGTCTGGTATTCCTTCCGCACGACCTCCAGAACATGGGCGAACTCGGCTCGCTCCTGGCGCAACCGACCGGCGTCGACTCCGGCGGCATTAAATCCCATCAGGCGGGTCGACAACGTGTGCCCGGACTTGCTGGCCGGCCACACGGAAAGCAGCGCTTCCTGAATTCGGCGCAGCGGTCCCTGGGCTTTCGCGCCGCTGGCTGGGTCCGCACGCAGATCCGCAATCTTCTTCAGCGCCGCGCCGACCTCAGCCGTCAGCAGCTGTTGCTGCTTCGACTCGCGATAGGCAGACGATTCGTCCTCGTGCTGCCTGCCTTCTCCGGAGCTGAGGCCATCCAGCTTCTGCTGAGTCGAGGACAATTCCGCCTGGAGCTGGCCCAGTGCCCGAGCCAGCGTCCCATTGGCTTCGCTGGAAGAGTCGGCAACCGGCGTCTTCGCCGGCGCTGCGGGGGGCGTCGCGATGTGGGGAGGCGTCGCGGGTGAAGGGGCGCTGCTGGTGGGTGTCGCGGCTGGAGGCGCACTGGCGGCAGCGACGCCTGGGGCAGGCGCACCGGCACCCGGGGAGGTTCCGGCAACCAGAGCTCCGGCAACAGCATTGGTGGTTCGCTCCGCATCTTCCGGGCTGGCATCCAGAAAACGTACCTGCAGCAACCTGGCGGAGGATTGCCGGAGTTCCAGCCGTGATCGAAATTCTCCGATGCGCGCCGGGCTTGCGGATGAGGGAAGAGAGGCGGACTGCGCAAGACGCGCGATGACCGGATCACTGAGGATTGAATCGGCCATGGCCACGGCCGGCTCTGCGGTGCTGGCCAGGTCCGGATCCATTTGACGGGCCGCGCCGGCATCCCAGGACAGGGTGGCGGTCTGCGCCGACTGCGCCGATTTGTAACCGAGCCAGAAGCGCACCCCCCAGGCAACGGCAGCCGCGAGGATCAGTGCTATCAGCCAGTGACCGAGGGGAGCCCGCAGCAGCCCCGAACGTCTTTTTTCCATCAAGGCCCTCGATGCCTGAAGTGAGGCAGATTCTTCTATCGAAGCGAGCCCGGAACCGACGCGAGCGACCGCGCCCCGGAACGCTCAGACCCAGGTTCATCAGCATCCGGTCGGCTCTGTTGGTCGACTGACAATGCTGGTGGAACGAAAAAACTCCCCGGCGAGCATGGGCCGACAGGGGATAACGACAGTAACTACCAAAAAGATACCCTATTAGGACTCTTTGCCGCACCAATAAAGAACCACTGAGAGCGAGGCTCAGCCTGGCTGGAATGCCCCACGTTCCGGCCGGTTCCGGGCCGGGCTCTGCGCTACTCGCCGAATCGCACCCGCAGCCCCACCCGCACGATCCGTGGCGTCCCCAGCGTCGTCTGGGGCGTCTTCCCCACCTCGATCGAACGGTCGAACAGATTCTCTCCATCCGCAAAGAGCACGCAGCGCTGTCCCAGCGCGTGCTGGCCGTACGCGTCCATCTGGAAATACGAGTGCAGCAGGAAGAGGTTGGCGTCGTCGTCGAACGCGCGGCCGCCATACCGGCCCTGCAGGCTCAGCAGGCCCCAGCGTGCCCGCGACAGACGCACCTGCGCGGTCGCCATGTTGCGCGGCACCTCCGGAATCCAGTTCCCCACCAGCTGCGGCTCCGCGGCATTCTTCGTCACCGTGGCATCCGCATACTGGTAGCCGCCTTCGATCCCGATCCACTCCGCGGGCCGCATCGCATAATCCAGGGACACACCCCGGCTCTCAATCTGCCCCAGATTTTCCCGCTGCAGCAGCACGCTGTTCGGCGTGACGCTCAACGTCAGCGCTGCGATGGGGCGATTCACCTGGGTCCAGAAATAACTGGCTCGCGCACTCGAACCCCATCGCCGCAGATCTGCCTGCGCCCCGGTTTCCCAGCCCGTCGCCCGCTCCGACCGCAGATTGGGATTGGCTTTCGTGACCTCCTGTCCCACCTGGAACGATCGATAGAGCTCGTTTTCCGTCGGCGTCCTGAAGGCGCGAAAACCCGACGCACTCCACGCCAGCCACGGCGTCAGCCGTCGCACCACACCCAGGCGCGGATCGAAAACCGTCTGGCTCCAGGAAGGCAGGGTCGTCGCCGGCGCCGAGGTACTGGTTTGGCGCACGTCAAAATTCGAGAAGTGATCCACGCGCGCCGACCCGCTCAGGGTCCACCCGGCCGGCGTGTAGAGCGCCTCGCCCCATCCTCCAGTCAGGCGCTGCCGCGCTGCGGTGGATGTTGTTCCGCCCGCGCCCACCAGCAGCGTCTCGTTGTCGGTGGCGCGCACATCGTGCGTGTCGGCCCCGGCCAGAATCAGCGCGTGCGCCCCGACCGAGTGCCGCCATCGCGCCGCCGCTCCCAGCTCATCCGCGGGATCGAACTGGAACTTTGTCGGCTTCTCGAAGGTCCGCGGTACGTTCACACTGGAGAAGGTCTGCCGATAGTGCTCGCCGCTGCCGAACAGCCGCAGCGACCAGTCGCTCCAGTCGGCGCCCGCCGCCGCTCGCCACAGCCGCGTCAGGTTGTATTGGGATGGAGTTCCGTTGTGCCGGCTCTCGTTCAGCGCATTGGCCCGCACAAAGACGCGTCCGCTCTCCGGCATCGCGCGCTGCCCTTCCACCAGAGCATTCTGCGCATGCACATTCGACGGCTGATCGATCGGTCCCTGCTGGTCCGGAGCGATCAGCGTGTACCCATCCGTTGCAATCAACCCGGCCGCCGCCTGCCCGGCCCACAGCCCACGTTTACCTGTCGCCAGCAGGCCATCATCCAGCATGCTCTCCGAGCCGCCGCTGGTCACGATCTCCACCCCATTGCCCTGCGGACGCACCGGCACCACGCTGATCACGCCTCCGATGGCGCTTGATCCGTACAGATCCGACGCTCCCCCGCGCACCACCTCTACCGATCGCACGGCCAGCTCCGGCAGCTCTTCCCAATGCACCCATCCGCCGAAAGGATCGTTCAGCGGAACGTCGTCCAGGACCACCAGCGAGCGGCTTGCGGCCGTCGATCCCAGCCCCCGCAGCGAAATCCCCTCCGTCGTCGGATTCGCTACCAGCGAGCTTGACCGCCGGTACAGCTCGAAGCCCGGCACTTCCCGCAGCTTCCCGTCCAGCGCCGTCGGCGCGGCCTGCTGCAGCTGGCGTTGATCCAGCACCCGCGTACTCGCCGGACTATTCTCCTCGCCAAGCGGCGAACGGTACGCCGTCACCGTGACCGTCTCCAGAGGCCGCTGCAGAACGATGCGCATCGCTTCGCCGGGATGCACGTTCACCACCGCTGTCAGGTAATGCGCCGCCGTCACTTCTACCTGCTGCGGCGCACGCTGCAGGGTGAACGCGCCATCTGCGCCAGTCACTGCCAGGGATTTTCCGGAAAGATCGCTGACCGTCGCGCCGGCTATGGGGTCGCCATGCGCATTGCGCACCGTTCCCTGCCTCTGCGCCAAAGCAGAATTCGCCCCGGCCAGGGCCGCCACTGCCAATACGATCAGCGTGCAGACTTTCAAGAATGAAAGGGACGAGGGTTTCACTGAACAGGTTGCCCTTCGATGATTTTCCGTACTGCCTCGGGGCCATTCACGCCCTTCGCCGGCAGCTCTGCCAGCAGCTCCGCCATGGTTTTGCCGAGCACCGGATGCCGCCAGCCCGGAGCAATCTCGGCCAGGGGCGCCAGCACAAATCGCCGCTCCGCCAGCGCCGGATGCGGCACCGTCAGCCGATCCGTCCGGATCACCCGCTCATCGAACAGCAGCAGGTCCAGATCGAGCACCCGCGGCCCTTTAGCCACGTCGTGCTCGCGGTCGCGCCCGTAGCTTCGTTCCGTCGCCAGCAGAAATTCCAGCAGGCCCACAGGATCCAGATCCGTTTCGACCACCGCCGCCGCGTTTACAAACATTGGCTGGTTCGCCATTCCCACCGGTTCCGTTCGGTATAGAGACGATATCGCGGTCACCCGTCCCGACGTTGCCAGGTCGTCGATCGCCGCCCGCACGGCTTCCGCCGGGCCGCCCACCTTCGAGGGCAGGTTCGCGCCGATGCCGATGGCCACCCGATGCCTCACACTGTCACACTACCCGATTTCGCCAACGCGATATGCTCAGGGACAATGAACATCGGGTTTTTTGGCGGCAGCTTCGACCCGCCTCATCGCGGGCACGTCGCAGTTGCCCGCCTGGCCATGGACCGTCTCAGCCTCGATCGCGTCCTGCTCGCACCGGTCGGCGTCCAGCCCCTCAAGCGCGACCGTCCCCAGGCCGGCTACAACGACCGCGTCGCCATGACGCGGCTGGCCATCGAGGGTCAGCCCGGACTCGAAGTCTCGCTCGTCGACGCCCCCCGAGCCGATCACCGCCCCAACTACACCATCGATACGATCCGTGCGCTGCGCGCCACCTTCGCCCCGATGGACGATCTGGTCTGCCTGCTGGGCGCCGATTCCTTCCTGAGTATCGGCAAGTGGTATCGCAACGCAGACCTTCTGCTCGCGTGCGACTTCGCCGTTGCCGCCCGCCCTGGCTTCGACCTCGGCCGCGTCACCGCCGCCCTGCCCGCCAGCATCTCCGTCGCCTCCTGCGAGTCCACCCAGCCCGACCAGCTTGTCCTGTGCCTCCGGGGCGCCGGCCGCCGCGAATCCCGCCTCTACCTTCTCCCCGATCTGGAGGAGCCCGCCTCCGCGAGCACCATTCGCTCCGAGCTCGAACAGGGTGCGGACCCGCGCCAGTTCCTCCCGCCCGCGGTCGCCGACTACATCCGCGAGCACCGCCTCTATCAGCCTGAGCCTGCATTCTGAGGCCGCGCGCCCTGCTGCCAATCGCCGCCTCGCCCCCTTCTTTTCCCAATCCTCCTCCGTTCGCCGTATCATCGACCAGGACGCGGTCCATACCCAATTTCCGGTCGCGCCCAGGAGCACTCACCCCACGCATGGCTTCCACGGAAACCCGCAAGATGGTCCTCGCCGCCGCCGCGGCCTGTGACGACAAAAAAGGCGAAGACACCCGCATCCTCCAGCTCGATCCTGCTGACTCCGCCTTCACCGATTACTTCCTCATCACCAGCACCGCCAACGACCGGCAGTCGCAGGCCATTGCCGACGAGATCGACGCGCGCCTCAAGCGCGAGTTTCAGACCTACCCCAACTCGGTCGAAGGCCGCCGCATGGGCGAGTGGATCCTGATGGACTACGTCGACTTCGTCGTCCACATCTTCCTGCGCGACAAGCGTGCCTTCTACGACATCGAGCGGCTGCGTAAATCCGCCCAGCCCGTGGCCCTCGCCGAGCTCACCGCCGCGCTTACTGAGAAAACCCTCGCCGCGCGCAAAAAGACCCCGGCCAAACGAACTGCGAAGAAAGCCCCGGCAAAGAAGGCGGCAAAAAAGACGCCGACCAAAGCGCCTGCAAAGAAATCGGCGAAAAAGGCGAAGAAGCCGTCCGCAAAAAGCGGACAATAACTTCGTGCCCGAGGCCAGCTTTACCTTTATCGACCTCTTCGCCGGCATCGGCGGTATGCGCCTGGCCTTCGAATCCGCAGGGGGCCGCTGCGTCTTCACCAGCGAGTGGAACCCCTTCGCCCAGAAAACCTACGCGGCCAACTTCCCCGGTCACAATGGACACGCCCACTCCATCGCCGGCGACATTCGCGCGGTGCCTGAAGATGAGATTCCTGACCACGATCTGCTCCTCGCGGGATTCCCCTGCCAGCCTTTTTCTATCGCCGGCGTGAGCAAGAAGAACGCCCTCGGACGCCCCCACGGCTTCGCCTGCGCCACCCAGGGCACGCTGTTCTTCGACGTCGCCCGCATCCTCGCCACCCGCCGCCCCCGCGCCTTCCTCCTCGAAAACGTCAAGAACCTCGTTAGTCACGATCGCGGCCGAACCTTCAGCGTCATCCGCCAGACTCTTGAAGGAGAACTCGGCTACCAGATCTCCTTCCGCGTTCTCGACGCTGCCCACTTCCTGCCCCAGCATCGGGAGCGCATCCTTATCGTCGGCTTCCGGGAACCTGCCTCTTTTTCCCTCGACGACCTTCCGTTGCCCGCCGCCAGATCCAGGCTCCGCGCCATTCTCCACCCGGAAAACGGCTCGGAAAAACCCGAAGAGCCGTTCACCCTGCCACCCCGCGCCGCGGTCAATCCCAAATACACCCTCAGCGAACATCTCTGGCGCTACCTGCAGAACTACGCCGCCAAACATCGCGCCGCCGGCAATGGCTTCGGCTTTGGACTCGTCGACGCCGATTCCATCGCCCGCACCCTCTCCGCCCGCTATTACAAGGATGGCTCCGAGATCCTCGTCTCTCGCGGCCCGCGCAGGACGCCGCGCCGTCTGACCCCGCGCGAGTGCGCCCGCCTCATGGGCTTCCCGGATACATTCCACATTCCCGTTTCCGACACCCAGGCCTACAAGCAATTCGGCAACAGCGTTGCCGTGCCGGTCATCGCTGCGGTCTCGGCGGCGATGCGCCCCCACCTCACCTGTAACCTGACGCCTGTAACCTGACACCTTTCCCATGGACGTTCACACCCGCGAGCAGCGCAGCCGCAATATGGCCGCCATCCGTTCGGCCAATACCAAACCTGAAGTCCGCGTCCGCTCCGCGCTCCACATCCTCGGCTTCCGCTTCCGCCTCCACCGCAAAGACCTCCCCGGCCGCCCCGACATTGTCCTGCCAAAATACCGCACCGTCCTCTTCGTTCACGGCTGCTTCTGGCACTGCCACCGCTGCAAATATGGGTCGGTGACCCCCGCTACCCGCGCCGAATTCTGGGCTGCCAAGCGCGGCGGCAACGTTGCCCGCGACCGCCGCAATGCCGCCGCCCTCCGCAAGCTCGGCTGGCGCGTCCTCACCCTCTGGGAATGCGAGGTCCGAACCCCGCAGACCGCGCTCGCCCGCGTCCGGAAGCTCCGCATCGGGTCCTGATATCGGCGTGTGATTTAGCATCATGGGGATGCCCGACCTCGCCCATCTCCCCACCGAAGCCCGCAACCCCGCCTCCGAACACCTTGACGAGCTGCCGACCCTCGATCTGCTTCGAGTCATCCACCAGGGCGATCGTGACGCGGTTGCCGCCGTCGACCGCGAGCTGCAGCACATCGCCCAGGCCATCGATGCTGTCGCCATCCGCCTCAACAGCGGTGGACGCCTCTTTTATCTCGGCGCCGGCACCTCCGGACGCCTCGGCGTTCTCGACGCCTCCGAGTGCCCGCCCACCTACAACGTTTCCCCCGACCTGGTCCAGGGACTGATCGCAGGCGGCGATCACGCACTGCGAAACTCGGTCGAACGCGCCGAGGACGATCCCGAACAGGGCGCCCTCGATCTGGTCGATCATGGATTCACCGGCAGGGACGCGCTGGTCGGCATCGCCGCCAGCGGCCGCACTCCCTATGTCCTCGGCGGAATCGAACATGCTCGCGCCCTCGGGGCCCTCACCATCGGACTCACCTGCGTGCCCGGATCGCCGATTGCCGAGGCTGCCGAACTGGCCATCAGCCCCGCGACCGGCCCCGAAGTCGTCACCGGCTCCACGCGGATGAAAGCCGGCACCGCCACCAAGCTGGTCCTCAACATGCTCTCGACGGCCACGCTGGTCCGCCTCGGCTACGTCTACGGCAACCTGATGGTGAACGTGCAGCCGACCAACGTGAAGCTGCAGGACCGCGCCGCACGCATCATCGCCAGCATCACGGGGCTCGACTCCGCGCAGGCTGCCGATCTGCTCGCTCGGGCCGGCTCGGTCAAGACCGCCGTGGTCATGCATCAGCTGGGTCTTTCCCGCGCCAGCGCTGAAACGCAGCTGGCCGCTGCCCACGGCCGACTTCGCGAAGCGCTGGCGCAAAGCCGCTAGCGGCTACCAGTCATCGGCTACTGGCTACTGGCTACTGGCTACTGGCTACCGGCTAAACTGTACGCTGCCTTCCCATGAAAGCCACTCAAGTCGAATTTCGTCTCCGTCTCCTCATTCTCCTGGCCATCTACTTCATCGGCTTCTATGCTCCGTGGCTGCGCTTCGGCGACGTCGGGCCCACTACCACCGCCTGGCTTGCCATTTCGACAACGCTTGCTTTGTGGCACTGGCTCCCTCTCGACCAGGCCAGTCTCCTGATCACGGGCCTGGCCATCTTTTGCGCTCTCATCGGAGCCGCTCTGCGCCTCTGGGGCACAGCCTGCCTGGGCAGCGGCGTCGTGCATTCGCAGCACATGCAGGCTGGGCAGGTCATGGCTGCCGGCCCTTTTCGATTCGTCCGGAATCCGCTCTATCTGGGCTCGTGGATTCTTTCTCTCGGCATCGCCATCCTCATGCCGCCCAGCGGCGCACTCGCCTTCCTCGTCCTGGAAAGCCTCTTTTACTTCCGCCTGATCCTGGGTGAAGAAGCCTTCCTCGCCGCTCAGCAGGGCGAAACGTACCTGGAATACCGCCGTCTTGTGCCGCGGCTCGTGCCCAGCTTCCACCCGCGCATCGCCTCCTCGGGCACGCGCCCGCAGTGGCTCACCAGCCTCGCCGCCGAGGCCTTCCCCGTCCTCTATGCCATCTGCCTGGCCATCCTCGCCTGGCAATATAACCCGCGAATCCTGATACGCTGCCTGCTGGTGGCGTTTGGATTTTCGCTCGTTACACGCGCTCTTTTGCCCCACGCGCCCGCTCCCGCCGCCTGACCCAGCTCCTGAATCGCGCCAGGCTCGGCGCCGCCCGATCCTCAGACGATCTTGCCCGGCTGCTCGATATCTTCTTCTTCCGGATCGGCGTCGGCAGTATGCCCGTGTGTCGCCCAAAGGATTGAGGCGAGAAACACTACGGTGAACAGCAGCAGAACTCCCACAGTATTCGGAGTCATGTCCATGTTTTGCCCTCCCGGTTCAATAGAGAAGCCAAAATACCGGTTTTTCGTTGTCTGGCCGCCATTCTTTAGCCCGGACGCTGTGACAAAGGCAGGTGCGCGCTGTTGTTGTTCTGTTCGCATCGCGTTCCCGCCGCCCGAGCTGCGAAGATCACGGATAAGGGCTCGAGATCTTCGTTGTCAGCCTCCGTCGGATGCCCCCGTGTGACCCAAATCGCGCAACTGACGAATACCGTCAGGAAAGCCAGGGGCCGATGGCTCCGGGGGCTTCGGCTATGACCCACCTCCGGCTCCGCTGGCTGGGGGCGAGGGGAATGCCCGGTTTTGATTGCATGGACATTCCCTGGTAACGCGGTGCTTTTCTTTCCGCATCTAATCCGCACGCTGGTTGCTTCACCCCGAAGGAGGTACCAGTGAAACCCCTTAATCGCTGCTTTGCGCTGTTTCTGCTGCCTGCTTTGCTTTGCCTTCCGGCCGTTGCCCAGGATGTCGGTTTCGGCCTCAACCATCATGGCGCCAATGTGTTTGCCGAATTCACCGCAGGCCGCACCGGCCAGGGAGAAGGAATCGTCTGGGGCGGCAGCGCCGGCGGCTATCTGCAGGGACGTCTTCTCGGATTCGTCGTCCGCGGAACTGCCCTGCCGAGCGATTCTGCCGTCCGCATCTATGACGCCGTTCTGGGCCCGCGGCTCGCTGTTTCCCTTCCCGTTGTGCGCCTGTTTGCGGAAGCCGGCGGCGGCATGGGCCACGCCGGTTACTACAATTCCCTGGGCAATTTTGCCTCGAGCTGGGGACCGGCCTGGCAGGTGAATCTCGGCGTCGCCCGAACGATTCTGCCGCGCGTGGAATGGCGCATTCTTGAAGGCTCGTATGGCCGCATCTACACGGGACCGGGCATTTCTCCGGTCACGCTCAGCACCGGCGTGACGCTGCATATCTGGTGAGCGTGCTGGTTGCCGGCAACCGGCTCCGGTCGCAGCGCATCCAGGCGTTCGACCGGCCGGATTCGAACGGCTGCGTCCAGGAGAAGAACGCATGCTTCGCAGAATCACCTTCCTTTTGATCGCTGCGGTCTTTTGCGCGCCGCTGCTCACGACCGGCTGCGCCGAACATCGGCGCGTTTACTACGATTCGTACACGCACCAGCAGTATCCCTATGCGGAAGAAAACCCCCGCTACCAGCAGTGGGAAAACGATACGCATCGCCATCACGAGGACTACAACAAGCGCAACAAAGACGACCAGAAGTCGTACTGGGACTGGCGCCACAAGAATGACAAGGATCACGATCAAAACCACGATCATGATCAGAATCCGCACTAAGTCGCCTGGCTGGATTCTTTCGCGATGGCGGCGAGCGCGCGGCGCGCGGCTTCGACGGTGGCCTGGACATCAGCTTCGCTGTGCGCGGTGCTGAGGAAGGCCGCCTCGAACTGCGAGGGCGGAAGCCAGACGCCGGATTCGAGCATGGCCTGGTGAAAGCGGGCAAAGCGCTTTGTATCCGCGCGCGCGGCTCCGGTAAAGTCCGTCACCGGGTCTCCGGTAAAGAACCAGGTAAACATGGCGCCGACGCGATTCGTCGTGAGCGGAATTGCGAGGCTCGCCGCGACTTCCGCGACGCCGTCGGCGACAGCGGCGCTGCGCTGCTCCAGAGTCCGGTAAACCTCGGCGCGATGCTCCTGCAGATACTGAAGCATCGCGATCCCCGCAGCCATGGCGAGCGGATTGCCGCTGAGCGTTCCCGCCTGATAAACGGGGCCGAGGGGCGCGAGCTGGTCCATAATTGCGGCGCGGCCGCCGAAGGCTCCGCAGGGAAGGCCGCCGCCGAGGATTTTGCCCAGCGTGGTCAAGTCGGGGCGAATTCCGTAGAGTTCCTGCGCGCCGCCGAGCGAGACGCGAAAACCGGTCATAACTTCGTCGAAGATCAGCAGCGAGCCGTTTTCGGAGGTTAGCCGGCGCAGCGATTCCAAAAACCCGGGCGCGGGTGGAATGCAGCCGGCGTTGCCGACGACTGGTTCGACGATGATGCAGGCGATTTCACCGTTGTGCTTTTCGAAGGCGGCTTCGACAGCGGCGACGTCGTTCAACGGGATCGCGAGGGTAAAGTGGGCAATTTCTTCGGGAACGCCCGCGGAACCGGGGATGCCAAAAGTCGCGACGCCGGAACCGGCTTTGACGAGAAGGCCGTCGGCGTGACCGTGATAACAGCCCTCGAACTTCACGACATATTTGCGGCCGGTAAAAGCGCGGGCGAGTCGAATCGCAGACATGGTCGCTTCAGTGCCGGAACTGACGAAGCGGAGCTTCTCGATCGAGGGAACCGCGGCAATGACGCGCTCGGCGAGATCGGCTTCGGATTCTGTGGAAGCGCCGAAGCTGGCGCTGCGCGCAGCGGCGTGCTGAATCGCTTCGACAACGGGCGGAAAAGCGTGGCCGAGGAGCATGGGACCCCAGGAACCGAAAAAATCGATATAGCGATTGCCGTCGGCGTCCCATAAATACGCGCCTTCGCCGCGAGCGACGAAGGGCGCCGCGCCGCCGACGGCGCGAAAGGCGCGAACGGGCGAATTGACGCCTCCGGGAAATAATTTTTCTGCGCGGGAGCGGAGCGCCTGGGATCGGTTCATGGTCCGGGACATGCAGACAGTATAGGATCGGGCGGCGAGCGGGCCGGAAGAGGGAGATCGCATCCCACGTCGGTAACGAATCGCCAACGCCCGGACAGGGGATCGCATCTTATTGCCGTCTCCCTGTAGAATCGCCCGTTCATCAATCGTTGCGTCATCGAGGAAGGAACCCCAGAGAAAGCAATGTCCAAACCGAAGAAAGTGCGCAAGGCCATTTTCCCAGCCGCGGGTTTCGGAACGCGGTTTTTGCCGGCGACCAAATCGATTCCCAAGGAAATGCTGGCGCTGGTAGACAAACCCGTGATTCAGTACGGCGTGGAAGAAGCGCTGGCGGCGGGCTGCGACCAGATCATTATTGTGACGGGCCGGGGCAAATCGGCGATCGAAGATCATTTCGACGTGAGCTACGAGCTGGAATGCACGCTGGAAAAGCGCGGCAAGACGGATTTGCTGGCAACCAGCCGGCAGGTATCGCACATGGTTCGGGTTTCGTATGTGCGGCAGAAGGAAGCGCTGGGACTGGGCCACGCGGTGCTGATGGCGCGGGATCTGGTGGGCGATGAGCCTTTCGCGGTGATTTTGCCGGACGATGTGATCGATGCGCGGGTTCCATGCCTGAAGCAGATGATGGACGTATACGACAAGGTGCAGTCGACGATTCTGGCGACGCAGGTGGTGGAAGGGCCGGAAATTTCGGCGTACGGGGTTCTGGAAGGATCGCCGGTGGCGGGAAATCCGCGGCTGTTCGAGGTTTCCGGGCTGGTGGAAAAGCCCAAGCCAAAGGAAGCGCCGTCGAAGAACGCGATTATCGGCCGATACATTCTGACGCCGCAGATCTTCGATCTGCTGGAAAAGACGCCTTTGGGCGCGGGCGGCGAACTGCAACTGACGGACGGGATCAAACTGCTGCTCCAGCATGAAAAGGTTTTCGGCTACAGCTTTGAAGGAACGCGGTACGACGTGGGCGACAAGCTGGGCATGCTGAAGGCGACGGTGGAGTTCGCGCTGGAGCATGAAGAGCTGGGCGGGAAGTTCCGCGAGTACCTGAAAACGGTCAGGAAGTAGAGTCGTCGGCGGGGGCGCATTCGACGCGATTGCGTCCGCCGGTTTTGGCGAGATTGAGCGCGGCATGGGCGCGTTCGACGAGCTGCTGGAGATCGTCGCCGGTATCGCGAGCGATGGCGGCGGCGACTCCAATGCTGACGGTGATGCGCTGATGCCCGCAGGGGGCGACGGCGATTTCTTCACGCAGCACTTTGGCGAGATGCTCGGCCTGATTCTGCGTGGTGGCGGGCAGAATGAGGGCAAACTCTTCTCCACCGTAGCGCACGCAGGTATCGCTGCCGCGGGTGGAATGCTCGAGGAGCCGGGCGAGATGGCGCAGGACTTCATCGCCGGCAGCGCGGCCGCTTTGGTCATTCACAGTCCTGAAGCCATCGATGTCGATGACGAGCAGGGCCACGGAAAAGCCGAGGCGCTGGGAGAGTTTCCATTCCTGGCGCAGGCGCTCGCCGAAGAGGCGTCGGTTGCCCAGACCGGTGAGCGCATCGGTGCGAGGCATTTGTTCGAGGCGGCGACTGGCTTCGCTGAGGCGCTCCTGCGTGTCGCGGAGGCGCTGCTCAAGGGCGGCGAGACGGTCCGATTCCCGGGCAGCAAGGACTTCAACATGACGAAGAGGAGAGCTCACAGAGATCCTTCCGGAACGGGGGAGATGGGCGATGCACGGAGCTTTCTTTCTCGGTGTTCGATGGTACTGCCGGGGAGGGCGGGTTGTCCGACAAAAAAATTGCAACAGTGTGTAAGTGTGTACAAAGGCAGGGGTAGGGGAGCTGGGAGCTGGGAGCTGGGAGGGGCGGGAGCTGGGAGCTCGGAGCCGGGAGCTCGGAGCCGGGAGCTCGGAGCTGGAGCCGGGAGCTGGGAGGGGCGGCCTTGCAGCTGGGATCGGCTGGCTCGAAGGCGGGATCGGCAGCGGCGGTCAGGGAGAGGATGCCGGGGGCGGGGTTGCAGGCTACAGGTTGCGGATTACAGGTTTCAGGTTGCGGGTTACAGACGTCGGGGTCGGGGGCGGAATTGAGGGGGTACGGGGCGTCGGTCTCCGGGGCATCGGTGTCTGTCGCATCGGTTTCCGGGACATCGGGTTCCGCGGCGGGGTCTTCGCTGCTCGTGTCTGGCGCAACGGGGCGGGGCTGGATGCCGAGGGGCGCGGATTCGCAGGGGAAGGACCTGGGTTCGGGGTTACAGGTTGCAGGTTGCGGGTTACAAGTTTCGGGTTCGGGGTTACAGGTTACGGGTTGCGGGTTACCAGTTGCGGGTTCGGGGTTACAAGTTACAGGTTGCTGGTTACAAGTTACAGGTTGCGAGTTACAGGCGGGCTGCGGGGCGCAGGTTGGGGATGGAGCGGCGGCGGGAGACTTTTCGTCAACGGCGAGGGGCATGTCGCACTCGTCGAGCTCAAAACGCTGGGCGGGCTTTTCCTTTTCTTTGACGGCGAGGTCTTCGAGGTCGTTCATCTGGCGAAGGGTTTTGAGGGCGGTGCGCAGGAGGCAACCATAGGCGACGGCCTGGCGGTGGTCGATGATGCCGTGGGCAAAGGCTTCGATGACGTGGTTGAGGTTGCTGAGGATGGAGGCGTGGTCTTCGACCCAGGCGAAGGCGACGAGGGGAACCTCATTGAAGGTGGAAGAGGGCAGAGCTGTAGGCTTGCGGCCGGGGCGGGTGCGGACCTTGCGCAGCTTGTGCTCGAAGCAGAGGTCCCCACCCTCGAGGGCGGGCTGGCGGCAGCGGGCGCCGTTGATGCGGAGGTAGCGGCAGCGGTGGTCATTGGGATCGAAGTCGAAGAGCATTGGGTCTCCTTTGGGAAGCTGGAAGCCGGTAGCCTGGAGCCTGGAGGCTGGGCTGGAACGGCTGGTTGAGGTTTGGGCTTTCCCTGTCGGCCAAAAGCAGGCAGACCTTGGGGCAGCCGGGATTCACGCCTGGGTCAGGGCAAAAAGGAAGGGTTCGCTACCCCCGTAGCGAACCCTTTGGAGTTCCATGCCCGATAAAAAAAGCCGCCTTAGTGGCGGCTCTTTTTCTTTTTTTACTCTATAAGTTCAGAATACCAAGTCTGAGCGGGTTTACTGCCAAATTTGGGAAGGTATTTTGGCGTGTAAGTGGTTTTGTATCATGGACTGTTACTTTAGTCAGGGGCGAAGGGGGCTTGACAAGATTTCCACAATTGCAGGGAAAAGTGCATACTCGGCGATTTGGGCGCTGAAATTGGGGGTTCTCACCCTGTCGGTTCCAGGGGTCGAGGCGACAGGATTGGGCACCCGGAGGAAGGGCTGGTTGAGATTTGGGGCTTCCCACTGGAGCCGACGGCGGGCTTGAATGGGGCACCCGGGGTGTACGCCGGGCGAGACAACCAAAAGCGTTGTGGGGTATTCTCCCTTGCGGGGCGCCCCCTTGCTGAATGAATCCCCCCGGACGATGCTGTTTGGACGAAGACAATCCTCTTCGCGACTGGCATGCGATTGCCGTCGAACTCCTTCTTGCCGATGCAGACCTCGCGCTGCTGTCGGTTTCCTGGATCTTCAGCTACGACGACCGAGACGCCATCGCGCATCTGGTGCATAACACCCGGAACGTCTACGACTCCATTGTGGCGAAGCGGAAGGAACTCAACGTTTGCGGCGAGGACGCTGAGGCTCTGGACGAGAAGATGGAGCGGCTGCGGGCGCGGCTGCGAGTTCTGGGCGA
>DASXFH010000115.1:0-8290 GCA_036489655.1 Acidobacteriaceae bacterium
AGGCCGTCGAGGTAGTAGGGGCCGCGCTCCCAGCTTTCGCCGGTGCCGCCGAGCCAGCCGGAGTTGGGGCCGACGTCAGGCCAGATCTCGTAGAGGTGGCCGGAGAGGCCGGCGGCCTGGATGCGGAGCTGATCGAGGAGCCAGCCGTGGGGCTGGATGGATCCGAGGGGAAGGAGGAAGAAGGCGCCGGAGGTGAGGGGGGCGCGGTCTTTGATGGCGGGCCGAGGACGGCGGCCGGCGATGGTGGCTGCGGCGGCGGTGCGGGTGATCCACGCGGGGGTGGTGGAGACGGTGAGGGCGGTGGTGAGTCCGCGAAGGAAGATGCGGCGCGTGGGTCGGCTGGTGGAATTGCCCATCGATTCGATTATGGCGCAGATTGCCCGGTGCACCGCAGGCGGTACGAACGGTTGCGGGATTCGGCATTTGGGTTGCGAGGCGGCAGGGCCTTGCGTATAGTTCGAGCAAAGCTGCAAACAAAGAGAAAAAGGGGTGTGTGCATGGCATCGGGTGAGGCCGCAGCGGTGATCGGGAAATCGGTGCAGATCCGCGGAGAAGTGAAAGGGAACGAGGATCTGGTGGTGGAAGGTCTGGTGGAGGGCACGATCACGCTGAGCGGGAATCGACTGACGGTTGGCCCGCATGCGCGCGTGCAGGCCAATGTGGTGGGGCGGGACGTGATTGTCCAGGGATCGCTGGATGGGGACGTCACGGCGACGGGACGAGTGGAATTGCGGGCCGGCAGTCATATGGCCGGAAATATTCGCGCGGCTCGGCTCTCGGTGGAAGACAACGCGATTTACTCAGGCAAAGTGGAACTGGACGGGACGGGTGCAGGCGGCGAGGCGGGAAAGGCGGCGGGGCCGTCATCCGCCAGCGCAGAAACGAAGTAGCTGACAGGCATAAAGAAAGAGGCTCCGCATCCGGGCGATGCGGAGCCTCTTTCTTTGGTGAGGCGGGCTATTCGGAGAAGCGCACCGTCTTGCTGAGGGGCAGGTCGGCGGATGAGGAGCCGGCGAAGATCATGTAGTCGCCGGGAGCGAGCTCGAAGCTGTTCTTCTGCACGTTGAAGATGGAGAGATAGGTTGGGTCGATGGTGACGGTGACGGTTTTGGAGTCGCCGGGGGCGAGCTCGATGCGATCCCAGCCGATGAGGCGCTTGAAGTCTGACTCGCCGGTGGAAGCGGGAAGGGCAGCGTAGATCTGAGCGACCTCGGCGCCGGCGCGTTCGCCGGTATTGCGGACGGTGAAGGTGACGGTGTGGGTGGCGGCGTCCACGTTCAGGTCAGAGAACGCGTATGAGGTGTAAGAGAGGCCGAAGCCAAAGGGGAAGAGGGGCTTGAGGTTTTTCGACTCAAACCATTTGTAACCGACGCGGACGCCTTCGACGTTGTAGTCGGCGTTGAAGGGGGGCAGCTCGCCCATGTGGTGGTGCGCCGGATTGGGGTTGCCGGCGGGATGGAGGAGATTCATGCCGGGAACTTCGGGATGGGGGAGCTGGTCGTCGCTCTTTGGGAAGGTGATGGCGAGACGACCGGAGGGATTGACTTCGCCGAAGAGAATGTTGGCGAGGGACTGGGCGCCGCCGATGCCGGGATACCAGGCTTCGAGGATGCCCTGCACCTTGTTGGCCCAGGGCATGGAGACGGGGCCGCCGGACTCGACGACGACGATGGTGCGGGGATTCGCGGCGACGACGGCATAGACCAGCGCGTCCTGGTGATTGGGGAGCTCGAGGGTGGGGGCATCCATGCCTTCGCGCATGGGCTGATTGACGAAGACGATGGCGATCTGAGATTTGGCGGCCAGCTGGGCCGCGGCGGCCGGGTCGGTGCCTTCGTTGAATTCAACCTGCGCACTGGGAACGTGCTTGCGTATTTGGCGCAGCGGGGAAGAGGGGAAGTAGATCACCTCACCCCAGCGGGAAGAACCAGGTTGCGGGTTGGCAGCGTTGCCGCCGGGGGCATCGACCTGGGCGGAGCCGCCGCCGGATGGCACGCCCACGTCGGCATGCGAGCCGATGATGGCAATGGATTTCACGTCGTCTGCCCTGAGAGGCAGAAGGCCGTCGTTCCTGAGCAGGACGATGCTTTCGTCGGCGATGTGTTCGGCGTCGTCGCGTCCGCGGAAGGGATTGACGACTTCGTCGACGGGCGGATTGTCGATGACGCCGTTGGCAAACATCTCGCGGAGGACGCGGTGAACCATGTCGTCGAGGCGCGCCTGGGAGACCTGGCCGTCCTGGACGGCTTTCTTCAGGGGATCGCCGAAGTACTCTGAGCCGGGCTGTTCCTGATCGAGGCCGGCCACGGCGGCATGGACGGTGGAGTGTGTGCCACCCCAGTCGGAGAGGACGAAGCCTTTGAAGTCCCAGTCCTTCTTGAGGACCTGGTTGAGGAGGTAGTCGTTCTCGCAGGACCAGTCGGTGCCGCCGGGAGGCGTGATGGTGTCTTTGTTATAGGAGCACATGACGCCGGCAGGATGGGCGAGGCCGATGGCGATCTGGAAGGCAAGGAGATCGCTCTCGCGGGCGGCGCGCTGGCTGATTTCAGCGTTGACGATGGTGCGGCCGGTCTCCTGATCGTTGAAGGCGTAGTGCTTGATGTCGCCCATGACCTGGTTGGACTGAACGCCTTTGGCCAGCTCGCCGACCATGGTGCCGGCGAGGACGGGGTCTTCTCCGGCGTACTCGAAGTTGCGGCCATTGCGCGGATCGCGGGTGATGTCAACGCCGCCGCCGATGGACATGTTGTAGCCCATGTCGCGCAGCTCGCGGCCGATGACGTCGCCATAGAGGAAGAGGGCTCTTTTATCCCAGCTGCTGGCAGCTCCGAGGACGGAGGGCAGAAGGGTGGCGTAGTGCGAGCCCTGAGCGGCGAGGCGGACGCCGACGGCGGAGTCGGCCATATTGATGCCGGGGATACCGAGGCGGGGAACACCTTGCACGTAGCCGGCGCCGCCGAGGGAACCTTTTGGGATCTCGGCGTGTTCGCGGAGGCCGTTCCAGCCGGTGCCGTGGACGAAGGTCATCTTCTCGTCCAGGGTCATCTGTTTGATGACGAGATCAGCGCGCTGGTCGGGTGAGAGAGACTTGTTCATCCAGGGGCGAGCAGTCGGCGGGGCCTGGGCAGCGAGGGAAGGCGTGAAGCTGGTGAAGCCAAGGGCAACGAAGAGGGCAGCGGCGGCGCAGGACAGGGTGCGACGCAAAGAGATGTACAGCAAAGGCATAGGAACCTCGACGCCAAATGCTAGTCCGTGGCGAAGAGTGCGTCAAGATAAAACGATTAACTTGGACCCTGAGGGGCGAACCGCGGCAGCGGCGTATCCAGCTCGCAGCGGGTGGAGGTTTGCGGTACCGGCGGGGAAGCCGGTCAGCAGGGATCGCTACCTGGGAGAGAAGGCGCGTTGCAGAGTGGCGACCCATTGCACGGAGAAAGTGTTCCGGTCCGGACCGTCGGTGTAATTGTTGCGCTCGTAATCGACCTTGATCAGCTGCGATCGACTGGGGCGAAAGCCAAGGGCGGTCTCAATCCCGCGCATATTTCCGCCCGCACTGGCGTCGGTCCAGGTTGGGCGAGCAGCGATATACCAGCGGGGATTAACGACCTGCCGGAGCTCGAGATAGCCGGCTGATTCGCGAAAGTCAGGGATCCGCGTATAGGGCATGAGGAAGCGGTCTTCTTCAAACTGAAGGCTGGTGTGCGCGCGCGCCCAGGAGGCGTCGATGCCGATGCCGGTGGCGGGGAGAGTGCTCGGATTCTGTTCTCCCGTGAAGAAGTAATCGAATTGGCGGTCGAGGTAGGGGCCGCGAAAGGCATCGACGCCAACACGGAAGCCCTGGCGTATGGTGTAGCCGACGCCTCCTGCCCAGTTGCCATACTGGTCGTGAGCGAAAAGACTGCGCGGGTTAACGGGCGAGGAGTTCACGAATTGCAGGCGACCGTCGAATTTGCCGCGGGAGCCGTCAATCTGAGTTCCGGGCAGGCCGGCGATAGAAACCGGTGCGTAGTAATAGCCATACTGGGGCGGCATATCCACGAGCGGGTTGTCGGCATCGTCGTAGCGAAGGGGAAAGGAGCCGAAGGCCGTGGAGAGGACGCCGACGCGCGCGAGGAGCGAGCCCTTGTCTGAGGCGCGCGCGTAGTTCAGGGTGGACTGGAGGAGGGTGCCTTTGGCTCCGTAGCCGGCGGTGGTGAAGTCCCCATAGAAATAGGGGCGGGTGGCGAACTGAAAGGCGCCGGTGACACCCCAGTTCGCACTGATTTTCCAGGTGGGATAAGTGACGGAACGAAGACCCGCGGCGAAGGAAGAGGCGGAACGGGGCGCCGCGGAGAGCACGTTAGAGCTGACCCCCAGACCGCTGAGCGTTTCGCGAAGGTTCAGGCCGGAGCCAGCTTCCTGGGCGAAGAGCCGCAGCGCGCCGAGCGCCAGGCAGCAAAGGAGGCAGCGGAGCACCGTTCTCAATCCAGCACCGCCACGGCCAGTTCTTCCTCCTCCCGGCGAAGCTCGGAAGGATGCGGTGGATTGGGCAGGATTTCCAGGGGCAGGCTGAGGAAGACAGCGACCGCAGTGGGATCGAACTGGCGCCCGGCATTTTCACGCAGGATGGCAATGGCGCGCTCGCGGGTCATGGCGCTGCGGTAGGAGCGATCGGTGGTCATGGCGTCATAGGCATCGGCCACATGAATGATGCGGGCATCGAGGGGCGTTTTTTCGCCTGCCTGTCCATGCGGATAGCCGGAGCCGTTCCAGTTTTCGTGATGCAGCTCGACGGCAGCCAGATAAGTGGAGAATCCGTGGACGCCTTCGAGAATGCGACGGCCGATGACGGGGTGCTGTTTGATGATCACCCACTCCTCTTCGGTGAGGCCGCCGGGCTTCTGGAGAACGCGGTCGGCGATGCCGATTTTGCCGATGTCGTGGAGCAGCGCGCCGATGCGGATGCGTTCGACGTCGGCGGGAGGCAGGCCCATGGCGGCAGCGATGCCACAGGAGAGCTGGCTGACGCGGCGGCTGTGGCCGGAGGTGTAACGATCGCGCGCGTCGAGCGCGCTGGCCAGAGAGCCCACAAATTCGAGGTAGGCGGACTGCAGCCTGTCTCCTGCGGCGCGGACCGAAGCGGCGGCGTGGTTGTAGATGTCGGTCAGTTTTCTGATTTCGAGGATGGGAGATGGGGGCCCGTCGAACTGCGCAAGCACACCGGTGCTGGCGGCTTTTTGCAGGTGGGAGACGACTGCGGAAATGGGCTCGACGATGGAACGCGCGGACGCGATGCTGGAGAGAAGGACGATGAAGACGCAGATGAGCGCCAGGGTGAGGAAGAGGCGATGCAGGCGCGCCTGAACAGGAGCGGCCGCGGCATCGACGTTGGCGAGCGTGCGCAGGAGATAGCCGCCGTTCCAGGATTGCACCGGGGTGGAAACCCAGCTGGCGCCCTGGAGGCGCAGGTCGCATTCCGCTTGATCGCTGCAGCCGGCCAGACCTGAGGTGAGACTGTGCAGCGAGATGTTGGGAATGTTGGAAGCGATGACCTGGCCGTTGTTGAGGAGGACAGCGGGCGAGGAGATCGCAGAGAAGCTGAAGTACTCGCCGACCGACAGGAAGCCGAGATTGCCATCTCCCTGATCGATGGCGACGGAAGCCACCTGGAATGTGCGTCCATCGAGCATGAGCAGGCCGGCGCCGATGCTGGAGAAGCGCGCGACATTCACGGGCACTAACTGGCTCTGCGCCCGGGGTTCGCTCTGGCGAACGACTCCCGCGAGGGGAACGCCGCTGCGGCCGGAGACGAGGAGGAAATCAAAGCCCATGTGCTCGCCCAGTTCGCGGAGCTGATCTTCCACGGTTCTGCGAGCAGCCGGGTTGCCGGGTACGGACAGAAGGATCTGGATACCCGCTTTCAGGGCTGCGTTTTCTCCCACTACTTTGAGGAAGCGGCTGTTCTGCAGATCGGTGCGCTTGTGCATGTCGGCCAGGGCGGTCTGATTTTCCCGGAGCGAGGCGCGGAGGCCGTCGCGCACGGTGGATTGCACAAAGCGCTGGATGGTCCAGAAGCTGCCCGCGAGAAGGATGGCGACGGGGAGGAAGCAGAGGAGAAAAGTGCGGGTTCGAAAGCGAGTGGTCACGGGACTCCTATTTCGCGTCCGATTCCAGGGGAATGAAGAAATCGGCGATTCCGTCGTGGCCAGGAGCGACAGAGATGGTTTTGCGGAAATAGCCAGCGTATTTGTGCCAGGCGACGACGGTGTACTGTCCGGGCGGGACGTCGGCGATATGGTACAGACCCGACCCGTCGGCGCGGGCATACCAGCGATTTGGAGTCACCACGATGGTGGCCTGCATGTTCGGGTGCAGGTGGCAGTAGACATCGACGATCCCCGGCTTCGGGAAAACGACCTTGCGGGTCTGTCCCTGGTCGTAGCTGCCAAGGTCAAAGCTTTTGGCGTGCGACAGGGAAAAGATGTTGTGAAAGATGGGATCCCGGTTGGGGAAGGAGACGATGGATCCAGCCTGAATGACGAGGATATCGGGTGAGAAGCGCCGGTCGATCTGCTCAATTTGAGGGATGGGAGCGCTGGAAGGAGCCGCATCCGGGACAGCCGGTCCTTCCAGCCAGATGATGACGCGGGAACGCTCAAAGGCAAGGGGATCGGTGTGGGCATCCTGGCCGAGTGCCACGGAGGGGCCGCGTTGATAGACAGAGATGACTGGGGTCACTCGGTGTTTCGTGAGCGTCTTCTTGATCACGATGGTGCCGGCAATGTTCTCGGCACCGGCCGTAGAGGCCAGTGCGGCGAGAGCCAGCCATAGTGCCAGGGTTTTGGGTCTCATGAGTGCAGCCCCTGAAGCGCGGGGATCGGCTTGCCGGGATGCCCTGCGGCCGGGGATCTGGCAGGTACCAGGGCGTTGAAATCCGCGGCCAGTCTAACGCCGCAGCAAGGTTGACGAGAATACAACTAAGCGGGGACGAAGAGGCGGTTTCCGGGGATGCGGCTGGAAACAGGGCTTCAGCTGTGTAGTCGTGGCAAGGCCATGACAATCTCATCGCCGTCTGTTTGCGGAGGCCGGGCGGATACGGCAATCGGGCGCCGCACCGGACCGCTGGACTGACGTTGCACTTTCCGAACAGGCACCTGGCTACATGAGCTTCTCGGCGAGGTAGACGTAGGTTTCGGCCCAGGTGTGGGCTTCCTGTCTCAGGTCGGCGCCGGCGCCGTGACCCCCCTGGGTGATTTCGTCGTAGAGGAAGGGCTCGTGGAACTCCTCCATTTTGGCGGCGAACTTACGCGCGTGCTCGGGGCCGACGCGATCATCGGCGGTGGTGGTGAAGATGAAGGGCTCGGGATATTTCACATCGGGTTTGAGCTGGTTGTAGGGCGAGATCCTCGCGAGGAAGGCGCGTTCGGCGGGAACGCTGACGGATCCATACTCGCCGACCCAGCTGGCGCCGGCTTCGATCTTTTCGAAGCGGAGCATGTCGAGGAGCGGCACCTGGATGACGATGGCGTGGTAGAGGCCGGGGTGCTGGGTCATTTCGACGCCCATGAGGAGGCCGCCATTGGAGCCGCCGATGATGTCGAGGTGCGGAGTGGAAGTAATCTTGCGGGCGATTAGATCCTGGGCGACTGCGGCGAAGTCATCGTAGATGCGCTGGCGATGGGTTTTGAGTCCGGCTTCATGCCAGGCGGGGCCGAACTCGCCGCCGCCGCGGATGTTGGCGAGGACGAAGACGCCGCCTTTTTCCAGCCAGAGCTTGCCGCGGACAGCGGAGTAGGTGGGCGTCTCAGAGATTTCAAAGCCGCCATAGGCGTTCAGCAGGGTTGGATTCTGGCCGTTGTACTGCATGTCTTTGGGGTGGACGACGAAGTAGGGGATGCGGGTGCCGTCTTTGGAGGTGGCGTAGAGCTGTTCGACGGTGTCGCGGGAGGCGTCAAAGAGGGCGGGCTCCGATTTAGAGGGGGTGAGCTGCGCGGTGGCGGCGTTGCCGGCAAGCAGCGAAGACGGAGTGAGGAAACTCGTGACGCTGAGGAAGAATGCGTTGCTGGCATCGCTGGTGGTGACGATGCCGATGGTGCTGTTGGAGGGGACATTGAGGGAACGGCGGATCCAGCCGTCGTTGCCGGTGGGTGCATAGACGTAAGCCTGGCCGAGGACGTGCTTCAGCGTGGTCACGATGACATGGGTGCGGGTAGTGGCGACTTCATCGAGGAACTCGTCGGAGGTAGGAGCGAAGACAACGGTCGGATGGAGGTGCGCGGGGTCGCGGAGCAGGTCGGCGACGCGGACGGAGAGC
>DASXFH010000152.1:0-9061 GCA_036489655.1 Acidobacteriaceae bacterium
GCGAGCTCTCCAGCAGCGGACGCCACTTCCAGCTCATCGCTCCACCCATCACCGCCGCATCTGTCCCCGGCGCGTAGAAATAATCCCGCTCCTGTGGCTCCATCCCGCTCCGGATCGCCGTATTGCTCCCCACCCGATAGGTGAAGCCCACATGCCCCAGCATCCGATCCAGAAACACCAGCTCATTGTGCAGCCCCACCGGCAGCAGCAGCACCGTCCCCGGCCGCGCCACACCCTCCGCGTTCACCTGCGACAGCGTCCCCGTCGCCGCATCCACCGCCATCACCGTCTTCTCCCGATTGATCGCCAGCAACTCGCCCCGCCCCGCAGCATCGACGCCCGCCCACCCCAGCACCTGCGGCGAATCCTTTCCCGTGTCCGACAGCAACGAGACCTTCTCCGTGTCAGGATCAATCCGGTAAATCCGGTGCCGCGCCGAGTCGCTGAAATACACGGTCCCCTCGGGACCCGCTGTCAGCCCATCCGCGTTGCTGTAGCCCGTCCCCACTCTCTCCAGCGTGGCTCCCGGCGCAAACGCCTCTGGCAGCGGCAGCGGCACGCCCGGCCGCGCATCCTTATCAATGGTGAAGTGGACAAAATGATGCGCCCGCACATCCACGCCGCCTTCTTCATGCACGCTGTTGTCGAACGCCAGCCGCGTCTGGCTGAACACCTTCACGTTGTCGAACGCCACTCCATCCGCATCCTGCGCCACTACCGCATACGGCTTCGGCAGCACCGTCCGCGACACCCGATACATATAGGTGTTTGCGAACGTCACATCGTGCACCCCCTTCAGTTCCACCGCCACCGCATCCTGCCCTGCGGGATTCTCCTCCTCCGTCTGCAGGTCGTAGATCCGCCAGTTCCGCACACTCTCCAGCCGCACCTCGTTCTCCATGTGGTGCTCGCTCGAAAACTGATAGATCGCCCCCGGCGTCTTCGTGTCCTCGATCACCAGTCCCGCCTTCGCCGTCGTCGCATGCGACCAGATCCCCCGCCGCACCCCGCCCCCGCCCTTCACCCACAGGCTTGGATACTGCGCGTTCGCCTCCATCGGCATGCGCTTCATCGACGGCCGCGCCGCCGCCGGCTCCAGCGCCTGCACGTACTCGCTCCGCCCATCCCAGAAATCCACATCCTCCAGCAGCGAGTGCTCCCCCGCCTGCCACTCCACTCCCATCGCCCGCGGGTTCCCGTCTCCCGTCGCCACCCCGATCCCCGTCACAATATTTCCGCCGCCCTCCGGCGCCACCACCATCGCAATCGGCGCCCCCGTCCCCGCGAATTCCTGGTCGTGATCCGCCAGCACAAACTGCGTGGTAAAAGGACTGAACCCGATCAGCGTCGAATCGCCCCACAGCCACAGCGGCCCCCGCAGCCGATAAAATCCGCTCGGAAAATACAGCACCCGATGGTTATTGATCGCCTTCTGGATGGCGTTGGTGTCATCGGTCGCCCCATCCCCCTTCACGCCCAGCGTCCGCACATTCACCCATGTGTTCTGCGGAGGCAGCGCTGGAATATCCGTCTCGAGCGCCGCCCTCTCCGCCTTCTCCTCCTCCGTCGCACTCAGCGCCTTTTCCCGATGCTCCTCCCGAATGCCCCGCGCCCGACCATCCGGCGCAATCTCCAGCCCCAATGTGAACCGCTCTTCCACAAACCGCCGTCCCGCACCCTGCACCTCGTGCCCTCCACCTCCGCCCGCTCCTGGCTCCCGGCTCCCGGTTCCCGGCGCGGCCGCAAAGTCGCTCACTCCGTCGCAAACCACATTCTCCAGCGTGATCTCGTCCCGCACATTCTTCGCGTCGCCGGTTTCCAGCACCGTATCCCGCACATTCCGCATCACCAGATCCCGTCCGTACAGCTGCTCCACCTGCCCCTCGGGAATCGTCACCGCCACCGGCACATTTTTGAACCGGTCCCGCACCAGCGTCATCCCCGCCTCATGCGTCGAGATCGCCGCCTTCTCCTGCCCCTCAAAGCTCGAATCCATCAGCAGAAACTGCCATGCCGGTGACGTCTTCCCCGTCTCGATCCCGTACTGCCCGCCGTGCACGTGGATGTCATACGCCTGATTCCCCACCTGCTCCAGCGCTGCCCGCGCCCCGCCCAGGTCGAAGTTCGCATGCGCCACAAAGCTGTGCTGCGCCACATTGAATCGAACCGCCGCCGCCGACGGATTCCCCGCCCCAATCGCAAAATCAATGTTCGAGACCGCGCTGAAAAATGTGAACTCGCTCGCATCGGCTCCCGATGCATCGACGCCCGCCGCGCTTCCTGTCCCGCTGTCGGTTGCGCTCGTCGCGCCGCCCCACGCCGTGTTGGGATCCGTGCTCGTCTGCCCCCGCTCGTCGGTGAACCACAACATGGGCCGCGGATTTTTCCCGGCGAACCCCGGCGTTCTCGCCCCCAGCACAAACACCGGCCGCTTCGCCCCATACCCAATCAGCCGGATCCCCGCCCACACCTCCACCGTGTGCCCCAGCCGATACCGCCCCTCCGGCACAAACACGATCCCGTGATGCACCGTCGCCTGCGCTTTGTCGATCGCCGCCTGCAGCGCATCCGCATCATCCGCCACCCCATCGCCCACCGCTCCAAAATCCGCCCGCGTCAGATACACGGCATGTCCATCGTCCGGCCGCAGCGGATAAACGCTCTGCGCCCGCACCAGTCCAGTCCCCGCGGCCGCAAACACCACGGCCCACACCGCCCAAACCGCTCGACGCAACCAGCGCAAAACCATCCGCACCCTCTCTCCCGCCACGAACCATTCTCACCGAGCCCCCTACGGGCCCACAAATCCCCCCCAACCGCGCATCGCCGCCACCACCCGATCGTGTCCTCCCCACGCCAAACCACTTCGCCCGGCCCGAAAGCCAAACCACCAGACTCATCCCCGCCCAATCGCCCCACACCAGCCCCCCGCCCACCCCACACCCACCCCACACCGCCACCCCACCAATAGCCCCGGCCAGGTTCACCCCACAGCAAGTAGCGAAATCCTCCCGCACGCGTCCGTCAAACCACTTCCCTCCAGCCTTCGCTCCGAAGTACTGCACAGGACCAATTTGAAATGTGCGCCGTTCTCCGTTAGGAAACGCGCCACCCACCCAGCTACCCCCGCCTGAGCATTCCCCGCACCGGCCAGGTTCGTCCACAGCGCATCGCCACCACCTGATCGTGCCCCACCCGACACCAAGCCGCCCACTCCGCCCAAACGCCAAAGCACCCAACCCACGCCACGCCACCCCACCACAAACCACACCCAACCCACCAACAGCTCCGGCCAGGTTCACCCCACAGCAAGTAGCGAACGCTTCTCCGCCTCGGCACGTCAAACAACTTCTATCTCGGCCGCGGCCGAAGTACCGCAGGCAGAACCAATTTGGAATTCAGCTCTCCCCCTACCCCAAACCCTCCCCTCCCCCCCGAACTTCAAGCTCCACTCCCAGACCCAACCCCGCTCCCAAACCCAACCCCGCGCCCAAACACAAACCCGCCGGCCCCGCCCTCTAACCCCTGGCCCTTGGCCCTCACCCGCCGGCCCCCCTGGCCCCGGCCAGGTTCACCCCACAGCAAGTAGCGAACTCCTCCCAGATCCAGCCGTCGAACAACTTCGTTTCCCGCTTCGACCCGAAGTACCGCTCGCAGAACCAATTTGAATCAACAAGCGCACTCGCGTTCCGGCTCTTCTCCGAAGTACGTAAGCCCCCTGCCCGCCCGCCAATTCCCGCACCCCTCCCCCGCATCCAATCCCCACGTTAAGATTGACCCGTCCCAGGAGGTCCCCTGTGCGCGTCGCCCTGATGACCCGCGAATACCCCCCCGCCGTCTATGGAGGCGCCGGCGTCCACGTCGAATACCTCAGCCGCGAGCTGGCCCGCTCCATCGACGTTGAAGTCCACTGCTGGGGCGATCAGCACAGCGACCATGGCCGCCTCCACATCCGCGGACAGCAACCCTGGCCCGCCCTCGCCCAGGGCCCGCCGCAAAAATTCACCACCGCCCTCGAAGCCTTCAGCCTCAACCTCCTCCAGACGAAGTCCCTCGCCGCCGACATCGTCCACACCCACACCTGGTACGTCGCCATGGCCGGCTTCCTCGCCAAAAAACTCCACGGCACCCCCCACGTCCTCACCACCCACTCCCTCGAGCCCCTCCGCGCCTGGAAAGCCGAGCAGCTCGGCAGCGGCTACGCCCTCTCCTCCTGGATGGAACACACCGCCATCCACGCCGCCGACGCCATCATCGCCGTCTCCAAAGGCACCAAAGCCGACATCCTCCGCGCCTACCCCAACATTGATGCCGATCGCGTCCACGTCATCTACAACGGCATCGATCTCGACGAGTATCAGCCCACCCCCGACACCTCCGCCCTCACCGAAAACGGCGTCGATCCCGCCCGCCCCTACGTCCTCTTCCTCGGCCGCATCACCCGCCAGAAAGGCGTCACCCACCTCGTCGATGCCCTCGCGTATCTCCCCTCTGACACGCAAATCGTCCTCTGCGCCGGCGCTCCCGACACTCCCGAAATTGCCACTGAGATGCGCACAAAAGTCGAAGCCGCCCGCCGCACTCACCCCAACGTCATCTGGATCGAGAAAATGCTCCCCCGCGCCGCCGCCATCCAGCTCTACAGCCACTGCGCCGTCTTCTGCTGCCCCTCGGTCTACGAGCCCTTCGGCATCATCAATCTCGAAGCCATGGCCTGCCACGCCCCCGTCGTCGCCAGCGCCACCGGAGGCATCCTCGAAGTCGTCGTCGAAGGCGTCACCGGGTGCCTCGTCCCCTTTGAACAGGATCCCGTCACCGGATTTCCCACGCATCCCGACGAGTTCTCCCGCGCCCTCGCCGCCCGGCTCCTCACCGTCCTCAATAACCCCGCCAAAGCCCGCGCCATGGGCGAAGCCGGCCGGCGCCGCGTCGAAGAAACCTTCTCCTGGCGCGCCATCGCCGCCCAGACCATCGATCTGTATCAAGAACTGCTACAGAAAAAGTAAAGTCGTGCCGAGAACCCTTTCCAGCCTCCGCTGCCTCGGCAACTGGGAGACATCTCCGCGTCCACGCCCCAATCGAATCCCGGCGCATCCCTGCCGCCAGGCAGGGTCTGGCTCAGCCTCAGTGCGATCGCATACCGCTCCACGCCCACGTCGAACGACGACATTTCCCCGCATCCGATCGCACTCCGGTGCCGGCGTCTCGCCGCACTCCGCGGCCCGCACCCGAGCCTCACACTCCGTTCCCCTTCGCACCTGCCAGGACCGGCATCCCTGCCCCGTTTCACAAGCCCATCGCCCCACAGCCGCGCAAGCCGCGCCCTTCGGAGTATGCTGGCTGAACCAGGTTCCGCGCTATTACCAAACACAGCTCTTGGGGGATGGATGCGTTCGTTTCCATGCCGCTCGTTCGGCGCACTTCTGTCGATGGTTTTGCTGGTCAGCTTCCATGCCCGCGCCTCCGCCCCGGCGGCTCCCGTCCGCGTCATCATCGGCAATCCCATCGTCGCGCTCACCGGCCCGTGGCGCTTTCATCCCGGCGACGATCTGGCCTGGGCCCAGCCCGATTTCGACGACGCCTCCTGGTCTGCCATGGACCTCGCATCCTCGGGCTCCCTCGACCCCACCACCGGCGTCGCGGGATTCGTTCGCGGCTGGACGTCGAACGGCTATCCGAAACTCACCGGCTACGCCTGGTACCGCCTGCAGGTCGATGTGGAAAGCGGCTCGGGAAACACCATTCCCCCACTCGCCATCCGCATGCCCGAAGACGTCGACGACGCCTACCAGGTCTATGTCGATGGCCGCTTCATCGGCGAGTTCGGAAATTTCGCCCCCCACGGCGTCTCCTTCATCAACGCCCAGCCGCGCGCCTTCCCACTTCCTCCCCACCTCCACAGCGGCCCCATCACCATCGCCGTGCGCGCGTGGATGGATACCGCCACCCCCTTCATGGCTCCGGACGCCGGCGGCCTCCACGAGGCTCCTCTCCTCGGCCAGGCGCAGTCCGTCGACACCATGCTCCAGATGGACTGGCAGCAGATTGATCGCTCCATCGCAACCTACGTCGTCCGCTGCATAGTTCTCGGCCTCCTCGCTCTCCTGGCCTTCGTGCTCTTCTGGCTCGACCGTCGCGAGAAAGCCTGCTTCTGGCTGGCTCTGGCCTGCAGCGCCTACGTGCTCAATCTGGTCGTCATCGGCGCTGGCTATTACGTCACCTGGATACCCATGGTGCAGGAGACCATCGTCACCGATATCCTGCTCAATCCGATCCAGTTCGGTTTGTGGGTCATCTTCTGGGCCAGCTGGTTCCGCCTCCCCGAGATGCGCCGCATCCATTCGATCGTCTGGCCCCTGGTCGCTTTCCTCGTCGCAGGCGTCGCCATGCTCCGCGCGCCCCTCTACGGCGCCGTCGTCCCTGTCTCCGCCTCCGCCTGGCTGCTGCCTCTCACCGAGATTCTCAAGCTCGCCTTTGGAGCTGTCCTCTTCTGGATCGCTTACCGCGGCATTCGCACCCGCGGCATCGAAGGCTGGCTCGCCCTCATTCCCATCCTGCTCATGCCCGTCTGGCTCTACACCGACGAGCTCGCCACCTTGCACATCTACCGGACGTTCTACATCCACGGCATTCCCGTCCGCCCCAACACCTTCGGCCTCGTCTTCATGATGATCGCCGTCTCCCTGCTCATGCTCCGCCGCTTCATCTCCGGCCTGCGCGACAAGCAGCGCATGGAAACCGAGATGGAACAGGCCCGCCAGGTCCAGCAGGTCCTCATCCCCGAAGCCCTGCCCGTCATCCCCGGCTTCCAGATCCAGTCTGAATACCGCCCCGCACGCCAGGTTGGCGGCGACTTCTTTCAGATCATTGCCCTCGACAACCACTCCTTCCTCGCCGTCATCGGCGACGTCAGCGGCAAAGGCATTCCCGCCGCCATGACCGTCTCCCTGCTCGTCGGCGCCGTGCGCACCGCGCTCCTCGCCACCCACAGCCCCGCCGCCCTCCTCGGCGTGCTCAATGCCCGCATGATCGGTCGCAGCCAGGGCGGCTTCACCACCTGCCTCATCATCCGCGTCGAGGCCGACGGCGCCGTCACCGCCGCCAATGCCGGCCACCTCGCCCCCTATCTCAACGGACGCGAAATCCCCGTCGCCAATGGCCTCCCCCTCGGGCTGAGCGCCACCGCCAGTTATGCCGAATCCGCCTTCCGCCTCTCCCACGGCGATCGCCTCACCCTCATCACCGACGGCGTCACCGAAGCCCGCTCAAGAACCGGCGAGCTCTTCGGCTTCGAGCGCGCCGCCACCATCGCCAATCAGCCCGCCGCCGACATCGCTGCCGCCGCCGAGCGCTTCGGCATGGAAGACGACATCACCGTTCTCGGCGTCCTCCGCCTCGCCGCGGAGCCGTCCTCCACCCTCCACGATTCCGAGCTCCTGCCCGCCTGACCCCCCGGCGCTCCCCATCCCGATCGACGCGCCGTACTTCTCAACCCGCGGCGCACCCTGGTAGTCCTGATCAGGAACCGCCGCGGTTACGCATTTACACCGCCCGTCCCGCCGCCGCCCCCGAAGCCCACGCCCACTGAAAATTAAAGCCCCCCAGCCACCCCGTCACATCCACCGCTTCCCCCACAAAATACAATCCCGGCGCCGCCCGGCACTCCATCGTCTGCGCCCGCAGCGCATCCGTGTCCACGCCCCCCGCCGTCACCTCCGCCTTCGCGTACCCCTCCGTTCCCGCAGGAACAAAACTCCAGGCATGCAGCCGCTGCTCCAGCGTCTCCAACCCCGCATTCGTCCAACTCTGCGAATCGGCCACCGCCACCAGCCTCTCCGCCAGCCGCGCCGGCAGCACCTCCCGCAACGCCGCCTTCGCCGCCGCCGCATCCCTGCGCGCACCCGTCTTCCGCAGCGCCCCCAGCACCTCCCGCTCAGGAGCCCAGTCCACCGTCACCGCCTCTCCCTCCCTCCAATACGACGACGCCTGCAGCACCGCCGGCCCGCTCAGCCCGCGATGCGTCACCAGCAGCTTCTCCCGAAACCGCCGCTTCCCAACGGATGCCACCACCTCTGCCGATACCCCCGTCAGATCGCACCACTGCGCGCGGTCCCCCTCCTCCAGCACCAGAGGCACCAGCCCCGGCCGGCACTCCCGCACCGGAACCCCAAACTGCCGAGCCACCTCATACCCAAACCCCGTCGCGCCCATCTTTGGAATCGACAATCCCCCCGTCGCCACCACCAGCGCCCGCCCGCGCAGCTCTCGCCGCCGCCCTTCTGTATCGACCCGCAGCACAAATCCGCCCCAACCCGGATCCGAACCGCGCACAATTTCCGCCACACGCGTCGCGGTCAGGACTTTCACCCCCGCCGCCGCGCACTCCTCCAGCAGCAGATCCACAATCTGCTCGGCAGACCCGTCGCAGAACAGCTGCCCCAGTGTTTTTTCGTGGTATGCAATGCCATGCTTCCGCACCAGCGCCAGAAAATCATCCGGCCCATATCGCGCCAGCGCCGACTTGGCAAAGTGCGGATTCCCCGACAGAAAGTTTTCCGCCCGACAGTGAACGTTGGTGAAGTTGCACCGCCCGCCGCCCGAAATCAGGATCTTCTTCCCCACCCGCTCGGCATGTTCGACCACCGCGACACGCCGCCCGCGCCGCCCCGCCTCAATCGCAGCCATCAATCCGGCCGCGCCGCCTCCCACCACCACCGCGTCAAAATCCAGGCGCTCCACCCGCTCCCACATCAACCTGAGCATACCGGCTCGTCGCCAGCCTCGCCCGCGTCAGCGCACAACGGCAGCCTCTCCCCACGCGCGCCTGCCCATCCCACGATCCAACCGCGCGATGAGCCGCGCCTCGGCCTAATCCTCTTCCGTCTGTGTAATCAGATACCGCTCGTACCCGATCTCCGCAATCTGGTGAACCTGCGCTTCCAGCCAGTCCACGTGGCCCTCTTCATCCCTCAGCAGTTTCACAAACAGGTCGCGGGATCCGTTATCGTTGTTCTCCACGCACACCCGTATCGACGCGTTGTACGAGGCCACCGCCTCATGT
>DASXFH010000195.1:0-13872 GCA_036489655.1 Acidobacteriaceae bacterium
CTGAGGAGAAGATCGGTGTCCGCATCGAAGACGATTTCTATGTCCAACCCGACGGAACCCTCGAGTGCCTCACCTGCACGCTGCCCAAAACCGCCGAAGCCATCGAAGCCCTGATGAAACCTTGAGCCCTTATACTCAGGCCAACATGCGATTGCTGATTCGTTCCTCCCTCGCCCTTCTGCTTCTGCCTTTCATCGCTGTTCCCTCCTCCTTCGCATGGGGCAATGACGGCCATAAGATGATCAACCGTCTCGCCGCGCAGAATCTTCCTGCCGATTTGCCGGCATTCATGCGCACGCCCGCAGCGATCAACGAGATCGAATATCTCGGACCCGAACCTGACCGCTGGCGTTCCCGCGCCGAACCGGAGCTCAATGCCGAGCAGGCACCTGATCATTTCATCGATCTCGAACTGGCGGACGTGATCGGCACGCTGCCTCGCAAGCGCTACGAATATATCGCTGACCTTTACGCAGCCGGCCTCACCCATCCCAAACTCGCCTCAGACCTGCAGCCCGATCGTGTCGGTTTCCAGCCCTACATTACTGAAGAAGTCTGGGAACGTCTCAAATCCGCCATGCGCGACTACCGCGAAATGAGCGCGCAACACCAGGACACCAGGCCCGTTGAAGCCGCCATCCTGTTCTACGCCGGCTGGCTCGGCCACTATGTCGGCGATGGCTCCCAGCCGCTCCACGTCACGGTCAACTTCAACGGCTGGACCGGCCCCAATCCGAACGGCTATACCACGGAGCGCGGAATCCACAGCCGTTTCGAATCGGCCTTCGTCTCCGCAAACATCAGGCCCCCGACGGTTCAGCCTCTCCTGTCACCGATCCATCCCATCGGTGATGAGTGGACCGACTACCTCGCCTACCTGCGTCACACAGCGACTCTGGTCGACAAGCTCTACCAACTCGACAAAGACCACGGCTTCGAAGGCGCGGGAACGCCGGATTCCCGCCAGTTCACCGCCGAACGCCTCGCCGCCGGAGCTTCCATGCTCCGCGACATGATCGCCGCCGCCTGGACAAAGTCGGCGGAGCCGGTTCCCGAATGGCACCTCACCCAACAGCAATGACCATATCCATCATGAGTGCCAACGTATGACGTTGCCGCTACCCTTTGCCCGCCTGGGCAACGGATACTGATGAAGATCTGCCTGATTGCCGGTCGCCGGCGCGACGGAATTTTCGGACCGTTCGGCCCGCATGTTAGAGTCTGAAATGCGCGCGCTCACCCGGAGCTTGCGTCGCCTCCCCGGTGCCTCGTGAGAAGACCAAAATTCCTAAGCAGCAGCGCTTTCAAGCTCGTTCCCCACCAGGGCGCGCGGTCTATTGAACTCGATTTCGTTCGAGGCATCGCCATTCTGCTGGTGATGGGACTTCACTTTGTGACCGTCCCCACACGGAATCCCCTGTTCCTGATTCTTCAGTATCCCGGCAAAAGGTTTGGCGGTGCCGGAGTGGATATCTTCTTCGTGTTAAGTGGATTCCTCGTCGGCGGACTTCTGATGAAGGAATACAGCAAAACTGAAGCTTTGGACGCAAAACGTTTCATTCTGCGCCGCGGGTTAAAGATCTGGCCCCAGTATTATGTCTTCATTTTGCTTGAGATCATTACCCATGCTCATCCGCTTAAGACCTTCCTCTGGCAAAACCTGCTGCACGTCCAAAACTACACCGGATCGTCAATCAGCCACTCATGGTCCCTTGCCGTTGAGGAGCACTTCTATTTGGCGCTGGCGTTCGGAATGGGGTGGATGGTGCGACGCAAATGGACGGCAGGAAGGATGCTCACAGTTTTCCTCCTGGTCATGGCAGTGGTGTTTGTTTCGCGAACCATCTGCTTCTTCACACTCGGTCATCATTCAGCATTCGAGGATACCCATAATCGTATCGATTCTCTGCTATGTGGGGTGATCCTTGCGCTTCTTTTCTATTTCTTCCCCGAACGATTCGCTTTTATTTCTCGCAGAAAACTGCCTTTGGCTCTTATTGTCGGCCTGGTCGTTATCTTCCTCTGTACAGTGCAATCAAACCTTATCTCCGACACGATTGGGTTGACCCTTTTGTACCTGGGCGCGGCCGCCTTCCTCCTCCTCGTCTATTCGCATTCCCAGCGCATCCGGCAATGGCTTGTCTACCGAATTATCGCGGCGATTGGAGTATATTCATACGCGATTTACCTGTATCAGAATTCAATTCGCTATCCATCCCTGCATATAGCGATGCATTTCCCGGCTCCACTGCGCTGGCCGGTTCTTATGATCTTCCAATACAGTGCGGCGATTCTGGCGGGAGTCATTATGACTCGTCTTGTCGAATGGCCATTTCTGCGGTACCGCGATCGCATCCTGCCTCAACGCGTGCGCGACATCGGATCTCCCGAAAGCGCTCAAGTGATGCCGGCCTACCCGCAAACTTCGGCGGCCCAGGAACTGCAAAAGACGGGCAGCTGAAAAGATCTGATTCTATTGCGCCATGAGCGGCACTACCCGCGTCAGCAGTTCCGCCAGCTGCGCCTCAACCTGACGGCCCGTCTCGATCACCTCGTCGTGGCTGAGCGGCTCGGTCTGAAGACCCGCAGCCATGTTGGTGACGCAGCTGATGCCGAGAACCTCGATCCCCATGTGCCGCGCGGCAATCGCTTCCTGCACGGTGGACATGCCGACCAGATCGGCGCCCATCACGGCGAACGCCCGAATCTCCGCCGGGGTTTCAAAACTCGGTCCCAGCACGCTGAGATACACGCCCTCATCGAGCCGGAAATTCATCGCGTGCGCCGCCTCATGCGCCATCCGGCGCAGGCGACCTGAATATGCCTCGCTCATGTCGAAGAAACGCGGCCCGAAGCGCTCGTCGTTCTTCCCCGCCACAGGATTCCGCCCGGAAAAGTTGATGTGGTCGGCGATCAGCACCAGCTGGCCCTGGTGAAACGACGGATTGATGCCGCCCGCCGCGTTGGTCAGAATCAGCGTTCGCACGCCTATTCGCCCCAGCACTCGCACCGGAAACGTCACCTCGTCCGAGCTGTAGCCCTCATAAGCGTGCACGCGCCCCTGCATCACAGCGACGGCGACACCCGCAATCTTCCCAATCACCAGACGCCCGGTGTGGCCGGGCACCGTGGACTGCGGGAAATGCGGAATCTCCCCAAACGGAATCGCGACCGGCGCCTCCATCTGTTCTGCAAACGCACCCAGCCCCGAGCCCAGCACAATCCCAATCTGCGGCCTCAGCTCGGTCCGTCGCAGCACGAACTCCGCTGCCGCATTTGCCTTTTCGAAAAGGATCTCAGCCATGCGTCACCGAATCAAAATCCCCACAATTGACGCCGACATCAGGTTTGCCATCGTTCCGGCCAACATCGCGCGCAGCCCCAGCTTCGCCAGCTCATTCCGCCGGTTCGGCGCCAGCGCGCCAATGCCGCCAATCTGAATCCCGATCGAACTCAGATTCGCAAACCCGCACAGCGCAAACGTGGCAATCGTAAACGATCGTGGATCGAGCGCCGCCTTCATCCCGCCCAGATACGTGTATGCCACCAGTTCATTCAGAACCATGCGCGTTCCCAGCAAATTACCGACGATCCCCGCTTCATGCCATGGAATCCCGATGAGCCAGGCAATGGGGGCGAAGAAGAATCCCAGAATCGCGTCGAGCGAGTGAGGAAAGGGAATGTGATGCCAGCCCAGCCAGGTGTGCATCCCACCCAGGATCCCGTTGAGCAGCGCGATGAGCGCCAGAAACGAGATGAGCATGATGCCTACGTTAAAAGCCAGCCGCCCGCCATCGATCGTGCCCCGCGCAACCGAGCCGATCAGGTTCTCGTCCTTATACTCTTCGCTTTCCGGAATGTGAACCACGCCTTCGGTCGCCGGTTTCTCCACCTCCGGCACCAGCATCTTCGAGATCAGAATGGTGCCCGGCGCAGTCATGATGACCGCCGCCAGCAGGCTGCTGGCATTGATGCCATACATGATGTACGCCGCCATAATGCCGCCCGATACGTGGGCCATGCCGCTGGTCATAATCGTCATCAGCTCGGAGCGCGTCGCGTCGGGCAGAAACGGCCGGATGGTCAGCGGCGCCTCCGTCTGTCCCATGAAAACGCTGGCCGCCACATTCAGGCTCTCTGCGCCCGATACCTTCATCGTCCACTGCATCGCCCGCGCGAAGCCGCGAATGATGAGCTGCATGATGCCGAAATAATAGAGAACCGAGAACAATGCCGAAATGAAGATGATGGCCGGCAGCACCTGAAAGGCGAAAAAGCCTGTGCCAAATGCCGCACCAATTTTCGAGGTGTGTGCCCCCAGGTCCCCAAAGACAAAAGTGGATCCGGCAAAGGCATAATCCAGCAACTGGTTGACCGCGCCGCCGGCATCGTGCAGCATGCGTTCCCCGAAGGTCCACTCCAGCACCATGAACGCAAAAGCAATCTGCAGCCCCAGTCCCCAGATCACCGTCCTCCAGCGAATCGCCCGGCGATTCGTTGAGAAGATCCATGCCAGCGCCAGCATAGTCAGTAGTCCCAGCACCCCGGTAAATCGAGCCAATGCGTTCTCCCTGGAGTTTTTCTAATCCTATGGGCGAGTCCGGCGCTGGAGAAACAAATCTTTGTTCTCGGCCGAAATAATCTCGCGCACCAGCGGCGGCGCGCTCACGGGGCGATCGCCGATCGTCAGCGCCTCCCCCAGCAGGTGCTCCGGCTCGGCAAACCGCGCCTCGTCTTCCGCGAAGAGTGTGGCCAGCACCTGCCCGGCCTCGATCTTCGCCCCCAGCTTCACATGCATCGCCAGCCCGGCGTGCGCCTCCACCGGCGCACCGGCCCGCTCGCGTCCTGCGCCCAGACGCTGTACCGCCCATCCGATCTTTGTGCAGTCGGCGGCGGCAAAATACCCGCCTCGCTCCGCCCGATATTCTCGCCGGAATTTTGGCCGGTGAAAGCCCATCCCCGCGTCCAGCGCCGACAAATCGCCACCCTGCGCCGCAACCATCTCGCGAAAGATTCTCAACGCCGAGCCATCCGCCAGCCTCTCTTCAGCGACCCGGCGGCCTTCCTCCGCACTCCTCGCTTTGTCCCCGAGGAAGATCATCCATCCGGCCAGAATGAGGGAAATCTCCCGCAGATCCTCGCTCAGCGGATCGCGCTCATTGCGCAGCAGCGCCATCGACTCGGCCACCTCCAGCCAGTTCCCGGCCGTGCGACCCAGAGGCTGGCTCATGTCGGTCAGCACCGCGACCGTCCGCGTCGCGGCGCGCTCGCCGGTTTCCACCATGAGCGCAGCCAGATAGCGGGCCTCGTCCTCATCGCGAAGAAAGGCTCCCGACCCTGTTTTCACATCAATCACCAGCGCATCCAGACCGGCCGCCAGCTTCTTGCTCATGATCGACGCGCAGATCAGGTACGGACTCTCCACGGTTGCCGTGCGATCCCGCAGACTGTAGAGTTTGCGATCCGCGGGCACCAAGTTCTTCGTCTGCCCCACGATCGAGGCGCCGCATTGCTCCAGCACCTGCCGCATCTCGGCCAGCGACAAATCCGTCCGATAACCGGGGATTGACTCCAGCTTGTCCAGAGTCCCGCCTGTGTGTCCCAGCGCTCGCCCGCTGATCATGGGATCGGCCAGCCCCGCCGCCGCCGCGATGGGCGCCACCAGGAATGAAGTTTTGTCGCCCACGCCGCCGGTCGAGTGCTTGTCGACCGTGCGGCGACCCAGTCCGGTGTGATCGAGCACCTCGCCCGAGAACCGCATGGCCGTGGTCAGCGTGCCCAGCTCGGCCAGCGACATTCCACGAAGAAACACGGCCATCAGCCAGGCCGAGAGCTGCTCTTCGGGGATCGTCTCCCGGGCTGCACCCTCGACCAGAAATCGGACTTCGTCCTCGGTCAGCTCTTCGCCATCGCGTTTCTTCCGGATCAAATCGACCGCATGCAGAGTCCTCATCCGCGCGGCTCCAGCACAAAGCCAAAGGGAAAAAGATCGGCAAAGAGTCGCGTTTCAGGCCCCTGTTCGCCGGGGAAGCAGACCACGGCATCCGGCGCCACGAACTCGCTCAGCACCTGGCGACAGGCCCCACAGGGCGAACTCGCCGCGTCATTCCGATTGGCCACCGCAATGGCTCGAATGCGCCGTCCCGGTCCCTGCTCGCCGATGGCCCGAAACAGAGCATTGCGCTCCGCGCAGCTGCTCAGACCGTAGGACATGTTCTCGACATTGCACCCGGTGACGATAGATCCATCGTCGAGCAGAAGAGCCGCTCCCACGCAAAAACGCGAATAGGGCGCGTAGGCTCGCGTCGCAGCCTCCATGGCGGCCGCGCGCAGCCTCTCCAACAGGGATAAATCCAGCGATGTCATGCGTCTTTGAGGCTAACTGCTTCGGTCCGGACGGGCAACTTGTCTCAAGTTCTTCCGGCTCCCGTCCGATAACTCTTCCGTGGACGACCTGACACGCGAATTCCTACTCGAAAGCCAGGAAGGCCTGGACCGCATGGAGCGGTGCCTGACCGACCTGGAGACGCGCCCTGACGATGCCGAACTGATTGCGGAGATTTTTCGCTCCGTGCACACCATCAAGGGCACCACAGGATTCCTCGGTTTCAGCAGGCTTGAGGCCCTCTCCCATACCGGGGAGAGTCTCCTCGGGCTGCTGCGCGAACGCGAGCTGACCGTCAGCGCTCCGATCATTACCGGGCTGCTGGCTCTGCTCGATCGGCTGCGGGGCATTCTGCGCGCCATTGACGCAACCGGCGCCGAAGGCGAAGCCCAGCTCGACGACAGCGCGATGATCGCCCAGCTGGAGGCTCTGCAGCAGCCGCAGACCGGTGCTGCCGTGGCCGAGCCGGAACTCGTTGCCGCCGCGCTGGCTCCGGCGGCTCCCCCCCGCAAGCGGCGCGCGCCTGCTCGACGCAGCGCCCGTCCCCCTTCTCATCCGTCTCAGGGTGCGCCACTTCCGGATGCTCCGGAAGTGGCAGGGCCGCCCAGGGATCACGAACCTGCTCCTCACGAGCCGAGAGTCGAGTCCCGCTCGGCTGTTTCCGCTCCGGAGAATGGTTCGCGTCCGGCGCGGCCCACGAATGAAAGCTCGCCGTCTCCGGAAACTCCGGTGCCGGGAAGCACCGCCGATTCCACTCTGCGCGTGGATGTCGAGCTGCTCAACCGCATGATGAACCTGGTCGGCGAGCTGGTCCTCACGCGCAACCAGATCCTCCAGGCTACCGGCGCCGACGCCAGTTTTTCCCTTCTGGGCCGTCGCCTCGATATGGTCACTGCCGATCTGCGCGAATCGGTCATGAAAGCGCGCATGCAGCCGGTCAGCTATGTCTTCTCCCGCTTTCCCCGGATGGTGCGCGACCTCAGTCTCAGCCTCAGCAAGCGTGTGCGTTTGGAGATGGAGGGCCAGGAAACCGAGCTCGACAAGAGCCTCCTCGAAGCCATCCGCGACCCGCTCACCCATTCCATTCGCAACGCCATCGATCACGGCATTGAGAGCCCCGAAGCCCGCACGGCTGCCGGCAAACCGGCCGAAGGCACGGTGCGTCTGCGCGCGAACCACGAAGGCAGCCACGTGATCGTGGAAGTGCAGGATGACGGCGCCGGAATGCGCATCGATCGCATCCGCGACAAGGCCGTCGAGCGGGGTCTCATACCGGCGCAGCGCGCTGAGCAGATGAACGAGCGCGAGCTTCTGCAACTCATCTTTCTGCCCGGCTTCTCCACCGCCGCCGCCGTCACCAGTGTCTCCGGGCGCGGCGTAGGCATGGATGTGGTCCGCACCAACGTGGAAAAAATCGGAGGCAAAGTTGAGGTGGAAAGCCAGGCCGGCAAAGGAACCGTCCTGCGCCTGCGCATCCCGCTCACCCTGGCCATCATCCCGGCACTGATCGTGCGCAGCCGGGGACAGAACTTCGCGCTGCCGCAGAGTTCGCTCACCGAACTGGTTCACCTGAGCACCGGACAAAGCGACAGCCGCATGGAGTGGCTGGAAAACGCCGCACTGTATCGCCTGCGGGGGCATCTGCTGCCCCTGGTGTTTCTTGACCGGCTGCTCCAGCAGCCTCCTCGCGAGCCTGCCGCGCCCTGTGATATCGCCATCCTCAATACCGACGGCCGGCGCTTCGGGCTGGTCATCGATGGTCTTGCCGACCCGGAGGAAATCGTTGTCAAGCCGCTGGCTGCGGTCCTGCGCGAGATCGGCTACTATGCCGGAGCCACCATTCTCGGCAACGGCGAGATGGCTCTGATTCTCAATCCGGGCGCCATCGCCCAGCATGAGAATGTCGGCTTCACGGGCGAGGTGGAACGGTCGCAGGCCGATGCCCGCCAGGTCGGCCAGCGCGATTACCTGGTGGTGGCCACCGAGGGTCGGCGCGCCGCCCTGCCTCTGGAAACCGTGGTCCGCATCGAACGCATCCCGCAGTCGCGCATTGAGCGGGCCGGCTCGCGGCCTGTGCTGCGCTTCGAGGGCTCGCTGCTTCCCCTCGACGATGCCGCCGGCTTCCTGGCCGTTGCCGGATCGGACCCTGACGCCCAGACCACAGTGGTGGTCTGCCGCGATGGCGAGCGTCAGATCGGCCTGACCGTTTCCGAAGTGCTCGACGTCTCTGCAGGCAGCTCTCTCTCTGAGGCTGGCACGGGAGCGATGGCCGACGGCATTACCCTGCTGCAGGAACATGTTACCGGGGTGGTGCAGCTCTCCGGCATTCCCTCACTCGACGCGACTCACGCAGTCGCATCGCTTACTGAGGAGGAACTGTAATGAAAGATGCCGCCGCAACAACTCTCCAGGAAGTCTGCTCGGTTCGTGTGGGCGAGACCCTTTATGGGATCCCCATTGCGCATGTGCTGGAGATCCTGGGCAAGCCGGCGACGCAGCCGGTGCCGCTGGCCCCCTACTTTGTGGGCGGCCTCGTGCACTACCGCGGCGAGGTGCTGACCGCTGTCTCTCTGCGCCGTCTGCTCGGCATGGAGGCGGCCGGCGCCCCTGAAGATGTTCTCGTCTTCGAAACCCCGGAAGGTCTCTTCGGCCTCTTCGTGGATTCCGTCGGGGAGGTTATGCACGTCTCCAGCTCCGATTTCGAACCCAATCCACCCACTCTCGATACGCGCCGTCAGACCCTGTTCGCAGGCGCCTGGAAGCTGAAAGATCGGCTGCTGGTGAGTCTCGAGCCGGAACGACTTGAACCGATGCGGCTGGCCGGCGCTCTCCCGGCCTGAGGCAGAAAGGACTCCGATGCGGGCTCTGGTCGTTGACGACTCCCGGTTCATCCGCAATTACCTGCACTCCGTCTTTACCGAGCGCGGCGTGGATTGCCTCGAAGCAGCCGATGGCGCTGAGGGACTGAACGTCCTCCGTCATCGAGGTCCCTTCACGGTCGCCCTCGTGGACTGGAATATGCCCGGGATGTCCGGTCTGGAGGTGGTTCAGGCCGTCCGTGCCGATCGCGCCTTCGATGCGACTCGGGTGGTCATGGTAACCACGGAAGCCGAAAACGATCACATCGAGGCAGCTCTGCTGGCCGGCGCCGACGAATATCTCGTGAAGCCTTTCGATGAGGCCGGCCTCTTTGACAAGCTGCGCATGGCCGGAGTTGAGGAGCTATGAGCGAGGTTCCCTGTTCCCGCAAGGTCCGCGTGCTGCTGGCCGACGACTCCGCGGTGATGCGCACTCTGTTGCGCATGGTTCTTGAGCCCCAGCCCTGCCTCGAGATTGTCGCCGCCGCCACCAATGGCCAGGAAGCTTTGGCTGCTTTCGAGCGCCTCCATCCCGATCTCGTTCTGCTCGATATCGAAATGCCCGGCATGAACGGGCTCGAGGTGCTTTCAGGAATTCGCCGCCGCAATCGCCGCGTCCCGGTCCTCATGTGCAGCACTTTGACCTGGCGTGGTGCCCGCATCACCCTCGAAGCCCTGGCGCGCGGCGCGACCGATTACGTCACCAAGCCCGGTGCGCAGTCTGGCCTTCGTCAGGGAGTGGAAACGCTCACCCGCGACCTCATCCCGAAGATCCTTGCCCTCTTTCCCCGTAATCCGGAACCCGTCCCGGCCACTGAGCCTCGCCGCACGGCGCCCATCCCGCTGCCGCCGCCCGTTTATGCGCCGAGAGTTGTCGTCATCGGAGTCTCCACCGGCGGCCCGGCAGCCCTCGAGGCGCTCCTGCCCAAAATTCCCGCCGGTTTTCCGCTGCCGGTTCTGATCGTGCAGCATATGCCGCGCCTCTTCACCGGCCTCCTGGCCGATCGGCTGAACAGCCAATGCGCTCTACGCGTTCGCGAAGCCGCCCCCGACGTGCGTCCTGAGCCGGGCGTCGTCGATATCGCGCGCGGAGACTGGCACCTTGAACTGACCCGCGACTTTCGCCTTCGGCTGAACCAGAGTGAGCCGGAAAACTTCTGCCGTCCTTCGGTCGACGTCCTCTTCCGCTCCGCCGCCCTCGCCTGCTCCGGTCGTGTCCTCGGCATCATTCTTACCGGCATGGGTTCCGACGGACTCGCCGGCTGCCAGGCCATCCGCGCCGCCGGAGGCACCGTTTTCGCCCAGGACGCCGCCACCAGCGTGATCTGGGGGATGCCGGGAGCCGTCGCCAACGCCGGACTTGCCAGCAAGATTCTTCCTCTGGACGCCATTCCCGCTGAAATTCTCCGCCTTCTCGCATCGACCAGGGCGCAGCCGCCTCAGCCGGCCGCGGTTGCCCTATGAGCATCTCGCCGATCGACTTCGACTATCTGCGCACCGTTGTCATGCGCCACTCCGGCAACCAGGTCGACGCCTCGCGCGACTATCTCTTCGAGTCGCGTCTGCAGCGAATCCTCCGGGCTCGGGGCCTCCAGTCCCTTCATCAGCTTATTGCCGCGCTGCGTGCTGAGGCGACTCCCGCCCTCCAGCGCTCGGTTGCTGAGGCCATGACCATCAATGAGACCAGCTTTTTTCGTGACACCGCGGCCTTCGACCTTCTCCGCGACCACCTCCTGCCCCCGCTGATCGAACGTCGCCGCGATACCCGCGTCCTCCGCTTCTGGTCCGCTGCCAGCTCCAGCGGCCAGGAGGCCTATTCTCTCGCTATCCTTCTCCGCGAGCACTTCCCTCTTCTCGCCGGCTGGCGCATCGAGATTCTCGGCACCGATCTCTCTTCCGAAATGGTCGAGCGCGCCTCCGCCGGCCACTATCAGCGCATTGAAATCAATCGCGGTCTGCCCGCCCGCATGCTGCTTAAATATTTCCTGCGCACCGGCGACGAATGGGAAGTGGTCCCCGATCTCAAGCGCCTGTGCCGCTTTCAGCAGCGCAACCTGTGCCTGCCCGCGCCCCTGAGCGAAACCTTCGACGTCATTTTCCTGCGCAACGTGATGATCTATTTCTCCCAGGAAACCCGCCGTCAGCTCCTGCTCACGATCCATCGTTCCCTGGCTCGGGACGGGGTGCTCTTCCTCGGGCTCGGCGAACAGCCTCGCATGGATTCTCACTGGGAAACCGTGCTCACTCCGAAGACCGTCTGGTATCGCCCGCTGGCCGCCCGCTGACGCCGGTCGGCCGCCGCCCGCCCGCGGATTTATCCTCACTCCAGACGTACTTCCGCGCATGTCCCGGTCCACTTCGCAATCCGCGTCCCCCTCCCCCTCGGAAGCCGCCGACCCGCTCGCCCTGTTTCACCCAGCCACCGCCGCTTGGTTTCGCAACACCCTCGGCGAACCCACCACCCCCCAGCGCCTCGGATGGCCCGCGATTGCCCGAGGCGAGAGCTGCCTCATCCTGGCCCCCACCGGCTCGGGCAAGACGCTCACCGCCTTTCTGTGGTGCCTCGACCGCCTGCTCTTTCGCAGCACACCCGACCCGTCCGTGGGCAGCCGCATTGTCTACATCAGCCCTCTGAAAGCTCTCGCCGTCGATGTTGAGCGCAACCTCCAGGTGCCTCTGGCCGGCATCGCCGAGATTAGCCGCCGCTCCGGCATTTCGTTTCGCTCTCCCGATATTGCCATCCGCACCGGCGATACGCCGCAAACTGAGCGCAGCCGCTTTCGCCGCCACCCCGCCGACATCCTCATCACGACTCCCGAATCTCTTTACCTTCTGCTGACCTCGGAGTCCGCGTCGGCGCTGCGCACCGTCGACACCGTGATCGTCGACGAGATCCATGCCCTCGTTCCCACCAAGCGCGGAGCCCATCTCGCCCTCAGCCTCGAGCGCCTTGAGGCCATCGCCGTCCATCCTCTGCAGCGTATCGGCCTGTCGGCCACCCAGCGCCCTCTCGAAGAAGTCGCGCTCTTCCTTGGGGGCTATGGCTCCTCGCCCGATTCACCCGCGCCGCGCCCGGTCACTATCGTGAACGCCGCCGAGCCCAAGCGCCTCCAGCTCAAAGTCGAGCTCCCTGTCGAAGACTTGCCCCTCGAATCCGCCCCGGCACCCACCGACGGCTCCCCGGCGAAACGGGTTTCCATCTGGACCACCATCCCTCCGCGCCTCCTCCGAATCCTGCGCAGCCGTCGCTCCACGCTGATCTTCGTCAACAATCGCCGGACCGCCGAACGCCTGGCCGGCGCCCTGAACGATCTCGCTCAGGAGCCTCTTGCTCGCGCTCACCACGGCTCGCTCGCCGCCGCCCAGCGTTCCGAAATCGAAGAGCAGCTCAAACGCGGACAGATCCGCGCCGTCGTCGCCACGTCTTCCCTCGAGCTCGGCATCGATATGGGCGCCATCGATCTGGTCATCCAGATTGAGTCGCCACCTTCGGTCGCCAGCGGCATGCAGCGCATCGGCCGCGCCGGTCACCGGGTCGGCGTCGTCAGCGAGGGCATCATCTTCCCCAAATATCGCGCGGATCTCATCGCCTGCGCCGCAGTCACCCGCGCCATGCATGAAGGCCTGGTCGAAGCCACCGCCATCCTCCGCAACCCGCTCGACGTTCTCGCCCAGCAGATCGTCGCCATCGTGGCGCATCCGCCCCAACTTACACGGCCTCGCCTCAGGGGTGAACCACCGGGCGAGCCGGTCATTTCCGTCGACGATCTTCACGCGCTCGTGCGTCGCGCCGCATCGTTCGCTTCTCTCAGCCGCGCCGCTCTCGAAAACGTCCTCGATCTGCTCGCCGGCAGATATCCTTCCGAAGAATTCTCTGAGTTGCGCCCGCGGATCACATGGGACCGCATTACTAACTTCCTCACCCCGCGTCAGGGCGCAAAGAGCCTGGCCATCCTCAACGCCGGCACCATCCCCGATCGTGGCCTCTACGGCGTTTTTCTTTCCGGCGAGCGCAAAAAGCCGGTCCGTGTCGGCGAACTCGACGAGGAGATGGTTTTTGAGTCCCGGGTAGGCGAAATCTTTCTCCTCGGTGCTTCCGCCTGGCGCATCGACGAGATCACGCATGACCGCGTTCTGGTCTCTCCCGCGCCCGGGCGCCCCGGCAAAATGCCCTTCTGGCATGGCGACCTCGCCGGACGCCCCCTCGAATTCGGCCGCCGCATCGGTGCGCTCGTCCGTGAACTGCGTTCGCTTCCCCCCAATGCCGCCATCAGCCGCCTCGTTCGCGAGCACGACCTCGACACCCAGGCCGCCGAAAACCTTCTCACCTTTATCAACGACCAGGCAAATGTAACCACCGTTGTTCCCGATGACCGCACCATTGTCATCGAACGCATTCGTGACGATCTGGGCGACTGGCGCGTCTGCGTCCTGACCCCCTTTGGCAATCGCATCCACACGCCCTGGGCCATGGCCGCCGCCGCGCAAATCCAGGCCGCAGGCGGCCCGCACGTGGAAACTATGTCCACCGACGACGGCTTCGTCCTTCGCTTCCCCGACGTGGACAGGCCCCCCGAAGCGGCTCTGCTTCTGCCCGATCCCGCAGTCGTCCAGGATCTCGTCGTCCGC
>DASXFH010000205.1:0-8253 GCA_036489655.1 Acidobacteriaceae bacterium
GCGGCCTCTGCTATGGGCTGGCCGGGTTGTTGCACGCCTCTCGCAAAGGCAAAAACGCGATGGAGCAAACCGCCATGGTCTCCGACGCCTTTGCGTTTCTGGTGCTGCTGTTTGCCGCGATGAAGATTCCCATCTGAGCGCTGGATGGAGGAGCCACCTGGACGGACATCACGCCGCACCTGCGCAACGGCATCGTGACCACCGACCCCGTCACACCCCAGCTGCATCGACAGGTTCGAACGCGCGTGATTCCTCCTTCGGATCTGCAGAACGCCCCACCGGGCACCGCCTCGCAACTCCCGCATCCATAGAGCGCGACCGAATATTCCCAGGTTCATCGACCCCTCTGAACGGTGAGGCCCGGTTCGGCAGACCGATCAAAGCCTGTCAGCACCCAGGCTCCGCCCGACAGGCTAATGCGGGTCGCGCGCCTCTTCTACCACTACGTGAACGGACTGGCCGGTCTTCGCATGAACGCGGACGCCGTGCCTGCGCCAATATGCTGTGTCCGCCCGGTCGCGAATGTCGATCTGCAGGTTGCCGATGTCGCTGGCGAAGAGGATCCACGACGCGGGAGCCAGGCCGTCGATCGTAAAGGTCCCATCGTGGCGGGTCTTCACAGGATCGAAAAACCGGAAACTCGCCCGCGCCGCTCGGCTGGCGGGCAGCGCATACACCCAGGCGACAACCGGCTTCCGATTCCGCTCAACCCTGCCCTTGATCGCAGCCCCTCGCGCCAGCTCCACCTGAATCGGCGCCGGTGCCTGCTCCCGGCGGATCGACAGCAATCCCCGCGAGAGATCGAAGGTCCCGCTTCGCAGCGACTTCACGTACAAATTCTTCCGCGCCATCATGAACGCCGTATAGCGGCCGGGCAGCAGGGTCGTCGCGAGGGGCTTCGTTGAGGCAGTCAAAGGGAGATCGACCCCGCCGCCGAGCGTCCGGTCCGGCTCCACGTCGATGAGCTGGAGATTCGCAAGATCGCAGTCTCCGGGATGCGAGGGCAGGCAATACAGATCGGGAGACCCGTCGATGGAAACCTGGACCACGACCGGTATACCTTTTGTGGTTACGGGAGCGCCTGGCTGTACGTTTATATCCGGATCGGCTTCGAAATGGAGCCCCGATACGTCGGCTCCGGCCACCCTGAAAAGAACCGGTTCATCGCTCTCGTCCGGGATCATCTTCATCAGCCAATAGCGTCCGTCGGGCAGCCAGGCGTACCAGGCGTCCTTGCTGCGCTGGCTTTGCCGGGCTCTGAAATAGAGGCCGCTCGCGTTCGTGAGCTCGCCACCGGTCTCGGGATTCTCGGTAAAGGCGACATGATGGAGCGTCTTCTCTGCAATTTGCAGGTCGACCTTCTTCCGCTCGCCTTCGTGGAGAGTCAGCAACGGAGCGGGACGGCGCAAAGTGGGTGGGGGATAGCGGAGCGGCACCTCTCCCACCGGACGATTGTGTTCGGTCCCCGCGGGTTCTTCCGCGTCCCACGCCGGGCTAACGACCAGAAAATATCGGCCCGGATACAGATTGTCGAAGTGATACGTGCCATCCGTGTCGGAAGTGAGCGTGAAGTTGGCCGATGGGGCCTTTGGCCAGCCTCCGGAGTCTTCAACGTAATAGAGCCCGATCGTGCCGTTCCTCCCATCCTTCCCAATCACAGCGCCGGTGTGATCTCGGGCAATGCCGCTGATTGAGGCGGCGCGCGCGAGGTACAGGTCCACGCTCCAGTCGCTGGTGAGATTGGTCTCAGCCCACGTCTCGATGCCGATGCGGTGACGCAGCGCCAGAACATAGCCTTTCCTGGCCGCACTCACAAAAATCCTTTCGGCGGGCACGGCATCGAAGACAAAATGCCCGTCGGCATCGGTCGTCGCGCCGCGATCGAGACCCGGCGGCGGAATCTCGCAGAGACTGCCGCCGCTATAAGTGCGTTGCCGCTCCAGGCACACCGTCGCCCCGCTGATGGGTTTTCCTGTCCGATTGTCCAGAACCCGCCCGGTCACGCGGTAAGTCTTGCCTCCAACCGGGTACGAGGGGCGGGTTAGCCGCGGCCACGATGCGTCGTTTCCATTCTGTGCGGAACTGATGGGACTCCATAACGCCAGCAGAGCAGTGACCAGCACCAGCGCGATTGCTTTCATCCGTGACCCACCTCTGGCCCAGGGACCGAGAATTAGACGTTCGCCTGCATCGAATCGGATTGTATTCGAGTGGCACAGTACCTCTGTACCGTGCGGCCTCGCGATTTTGCTTGCTCTCGATTCGCGACTCCCACACAATCGAAAGGAAGGAGAGCTCTGTCCGCCAGCCGCGAACAGAGCTTTTTCCTTCTGGTTTTCGATTGCGCCCGGCTCAGGCCGGCTCCGCCACAGCTCTTTGATATTGCGAATCTTCCTGGGAGCACTCTCGCGGCTTGCTCCGCATGCGAAGTTCTCTGCGCAGAAAACTCCGAGCCGGCGACGCCAACTCCTTTGCCTGTCGCACATGCGTTTGAGGCCTCTGCTAAGTACCCTGTTTGTCACATATACACAACCGGCTTTTGCAACTACTTTCCTTTGACACACATGCACATCTGCGCGAATTTTTTTTCCGAGCGTTGGTCCGGTCCTCCTGAATCGGCGGCCCGTTTTGCCCTGCGCTCGCTCTGCTATACTCAGGCGTTGCGGGCATTCCCGGAAGTGCCTCTGTTTCCGGCCCTTTGCCCCAAATTTCCCGCACTACAAGCGACTTTCTGAGGTTTCCATGTCCGGCCATTCCAAATGGGCGACCATTAAGCATAAAAAAGGGGCGCTCGACGCCAAACGCGGCAAGATCTTCACCCAGCTGATCAAGGAAATCACCATCGCCGCGAAATCCGGCGGCGACCCTGACGGCAATCCGCGCCTGCGCTCCGCCATCGCCGCGGCCAAGGCTGAGAACATGCCCAACGACAACATCAAGCGCGCCATCCAGCGCGGCACCGGGGAGCTGCCCGGAGCCACCTATGAGGAAATCGCGTTTGAAGGCTACGGTCCGGGCGGCGTGGCCGTGATCGTCGAAGCCACCACCGACAATCGCAATCGCGCGGTCTCTGAAATCCGCCACACCTTCGCCAAGCACGGCGGCAATCTCGGCGAGCCGAACTCGGTCCGCTTCATGTTTTCGAAGAAGGGCATCATTGCGATCCCGAAGACCGCAGCCGATGAAGAGAAGCTGATGAACATCGTGCTGGAAGCGGGCGGCGAAGATCTGAACGACGAAGGCGACACCTGGGAAATCATCACCGAGCCCGCCTCCTTCGAAGCCGTCGCCCAGGCGGTGCGCGACGCGAAGGTCGAGACGGTGATGTCGGAAGTGACGATGATCGCTTCCACCTACACCCGGCTCGAAGGCTCGACGGTCGCGCAGATGGTGCGCCTGCTCGAAGCGCTCGAAGAGCACGACGACGTGCAGCACGTCTATTCGAACTTTGACATGGACGCGAAACAGCTGGAGGAAGTTACCTCCTGAGCGTCACCGAAGGTGCCGCGAAGGACCTGCGGTATCGGATCCGAAGGGCCGCCCGCTGGCGGCCTTTCCTTTGCTCGGAGTTTCACCGGAGATCATGCCCGTACGATGAGTGCCCGCCGATTCGCTTCCCTCGCGTCCATTTTCGCCATGGCCTGCCTTGCCGCGCTGCTGCTCGCGTCGGACACAGCGTCGGCGCAAACCAGCGTGTCCAGCCTTGCGGCCGATGCTCCGGCGCCCTCCGCCCTGGCGAAGCTCCCGTGGGAGTACGGTCCGTTCTTCCAGTACATGAACGGCGTCGGCGCCCGCTCCGATTTTCACTTCACCGCTGCCGGATTCCGGCTCGGCAAGGTCATCACGCCGCCGCTCCTCCATGGATTCCTCCGCGGGCAGTTTGAATACGCCGGCGAGATCCTCCCTTACTGGCAGGCCTTTACCCCCGCGCCGCACACGCAGCCGCAGCTCTACCACGATCCGATCACCGGCCTGGACTACGAGGGCACGATCGGCGTGGGTGGAGGCACCTACACCGGAGTCAGCCTCACGCCCGTAATCCTGCGCTGGGACTTCACGCCCCGCCGCCGCCTGGCTCCCTGGTTTCAGGCTGCCGGCGGGCTGATCTACACCACCCACAAGTTCCCCCCGGACACTCTTGTCCCGCACGGCCAGCCCGGCGGAACCTCGGTCTTCAACTTCTCTCCGCAGGGCGGTGTCGGAATCCAGTACTTCCTGCGGCCGGGCCGCTCGCTCATGCTGGCGGTCAGCGGCATTCACATCTCCAGCGCATCCCTGGGCGACAAGAATCCGGGCGTGAACGCCGGCGTCGCGTTCCAGGTGGGCTACACCTGGTGGAGCCGAAGATAGCTCGTCACCTGTCGTGGTCGTCCTTCATGAAAATCCGCCCCACGAAAGGCTACAATCCGTTGTCCTGGGGACGGGCCGACGCACAGGCATTCCTGGCTGATCTATGTCCGATGCTCTGATCGAATGCGTGCCGAACTTCTCGGAGGGCCGCCGTGTCGAGGTGGTCGAGTCGATCGTTGCCGCAATGGCGGTCGACGAGGCCCGTCTGCTGGACTGGTCGCTCGACACCGACCACAACCGCTCTGTGGTGACGGTCGCGGGTCCGCCCGCCGCGATTGTGGAGGCGGCGGTTCGCGGGGCGGGGCGCGCTGCGGAACTGATTGACCTGACCACGCAGGAAGGCGTTCATCCCCGCATTGGCGCCGCCGACGTGATCCCCTTTGTCCCGCTTCGGGGCGTTTCGCTGGAGCAGTGCGCGCTGCTGGCGCGCCAGGCCGGCGCAGAGATATGGAAGCGGCACCAGGTTCCGGTCTATTTCTACGAAGCGGCGGCGGCTCGTCCCGACCGCGCCCTGCTGGAGGAGGTTCGGCGGGGACAGTTTGAGGGGCTGCGGGATGCGGTGCAGCGGGAGTCGGCGCGCTGGCCGGATGTGGGAGGACCGGCGCTGCATCCGACCGCCGGAGCCTCCGCTGTGGGCGCGCGGCGGTTCCTGATCGCCTTCAACCTCTATCTGGATACTGCGGATGTTTCTGTAGCCCGGGCGATTGCCAGGGAGATCCGGCAGTCGGGCGGCGGCCTGGCCGGCGTGAAGGCGATGGGGGTTTCCGCTCACGGGCAGGCGCAGGTATCGATGAACATTACCGATTACGCCCGCACGTCGGTTAGCCAGGCCTTTGCCGCAGTGAAAGAAAAGGCCCTTCGCCACGGCGCTGCGCCGGTCCAGGCGGAGCTGATCGGGCTGATTCCCGAGGCGGCTCTTGAGCGAAACAGCGAGTGGCTGCGTCTGCTGGATGGGTTCGACCCGGAGCTGAAGGTGCTGGAGCGGCGACTGGAGCGCCCATTGCCCTGGCCGGCCCGCCGCTGACGGTCCGCACCCTGGGTACTGTAGAAACCAACGTTGTAGGCCGGTAAAGCGGCGGTCCATCGTAAAATTGACATACAAGGCGGCGTCTGCGAGTCATTTTGCCGCCTCCTGGGGTCCAATACCCCAGCAGATTTCTTCCCAATCCACACTCGGCCGGACTTCGGCAGAGGGAGCAGGTTCACAGGTGAGATTCAGTCAGCAGTTGATCTTCGGTTTTGCAGGGATTTTGGCCGCGGGTGCGGTCCTTTCGCTGCCCGCGCACGCGGCGCAGCTCGACAACGATGCGCGGTCCGCGATCCCGCATGACGTGCAGCAGCTGATCGTGGTGGATTACCGCGTGATGCAGAACTCGCCCGCGGCCATGAACCTGAAGGCGCGGATTCTGCCCCCCGAACTCAAGCAGCTGGAGAGCGCGTTGAAGACCTCCGGCTTCAATGAGAATGACGACGTCGAAGAGCTGGCCTTTGCCGCCTTCCGCGTGGGCGGCAGCAGCAGCAGCAACGTTAAGGTGGTAGGGCTGGCCCAGGGCCAGTTTCAGATGAGCGACATCCTCGCAAACTTCCGGAAGCGGAAGATCAAGCCGATGATGATTCGCAATAACAAGCTCTATCCCATGGGCGCCAGCGGCATGCTGGTGACGTTTCTGAACCCGACCACGATGCTGTTCGGGTCGAACGACGCCCTCAAGCCGGCGCTGGACTCCCGCGACGGGCTGACCCCGTCGTTCCAGACGAACAACGACATGCTGGCAGCGATGCAGCAGGTGGATTCGGAGCCGATCTGGAGCATTCTGGATCAGGAGGGCACGCAGTACATGATGCACTCCCTGCTGGGCCAGGCCGCGCAGCTGGGCGATTACGAACAGGTGCGCAAGCGGCTGCTCAGTTCCAGCTACACCATGAATTTCAACAATGGCGTGAAGTTCTCGCTGTACGTGCTGACCTCCGATACATTCACCGCGGCCACCATGTCTTCGCTGCTGAACGCGGCGGCGATGTATGAGAAGGTCAGCGGCACCGCCATTGAGAAGCAGGCCATCGACGACACCACGATTGATTCCGCGGCGGGGACGCTGAGCGTGAAGTTTGACGCTTCGGACAGTCAGTTCTCAGCGCTGCTGCAGTCGCCGCTGTTCCAGAACGTGGTGCACTAAAGCGGCATCTTTCTCGAAGAAGGTGAGGGGAGCGGATCGCAATCCGCTCCCCTTTTCGTTTCGGTCACGCGCGGCCAAGCAACTTTTCGAGCCCTGCCTCGTCGATGATTGCAACTCCGAGTTCTCTGGCCTTGTCCAGCTTGGAGCCCGCTTCTTCGCCGGCGACGACATAATGGGTCTTCTTGCTGACGGAGCCGGAGACGCGGCCGCCCGCGGCTTCGATTTTCGCCTTAGCCTGATCGCGCGAGAGGTTGGGCAGCGTGCCGGTCAGCACGAAGGTGAGGCCTTCGAACTGGGTCGTCTTCTTCCGCTTTTCGGCGGTCATGGCGAGGCCGGCCTTTTCAAGATGGCGGATGAGGTCGCGATTGCGGGATTCGTCGAAAAACTCACGAATGGCCTGCGAGACGCGAGGGCCCACTTCGTTGACGCGCTCCAGATCTTCGGCGCTGGCGGCCATCAAGGCCTCCATCGAGCCGAATTCCTCGGCGAGGAGTTGCGCGGTACGTTCGCCGACAAAGCGGATGCCGAGGCCGATGAGGACGCGTGCCAGGCCGGCCTTCTTTGAGGCTTCGATCTCGGCGAGGAGGTCTTTGCGTTCCTTGGGGCCGACCAGCGCCTGGGTCCGGGTCTTCGACTCGCCGGTCTTTTTGTCGGTGGTCACGACTTCGTGCTGGAGCTGCGCCAGCTGCTCGTCGGTGACGAAGTAGAGATCGGCAATGCTGCGAACGAGCTTGTGCTCGAGAAGCTGGACGACGACCGCTTCGCCAAGGCCTTCAATGTTCATGACGCCGCGCGAGGCGAAGTGCAGAATGCTGCCGGCGAGGCGGGCCGGGCAGTCGATGTTGACGCAGCGGTAGTCGACCTCGCCTTCGCTGCGGACCACTTCACTGCCGCACACCGGGCAGTGGGAAGGGAAGCGAAATTTCTTATGGCCGCGGGGATGCTCCTTGTCCTCGACCACCTCGACGACCTTGGGGATGACGTCGCCGCCGCGCTCGACTTTGACATAGTCGCCGATCAGGAGGCCGAGGCGCTCAATCTCGTCGGCATTGTGGAGCGTGGCGCGGGAGACGGTGGTGCCGCCGATGGAGACGGGTGTGAGCCAGGCGACGGGTGTGAGCTTGCCGGTGCGTCCGACCTGGATTTTGATGGCCTCGACCTGGGTGATGCCGCCGCGGGCGGTGAACTTGAAGGCGACGGCCCAGCGCGGGGCGCGGCCTGTGTATCCCAGCCGGCGCTGGACCTCTGTGGAGTTGACCTTGATAACCACGCCGTCGATTTCATAGCCGAGCTTTTCGCGATCCTGCTCGGCTCGCTGAACGAAGGCCAGAACCTTGTCCACGGAGGGCATGGCCTCGCGGTGAGGATTGACGCGGAAGCCGAGCGCGGTGAGGGCATCGAGCGCTTCCGACTGATCGGGGAGCAGGTCTTCGCCCCGCTCGGTGAGAAGGAAGTACGCGTAAAAGTCGAGGCGGCGCTGCGCGACGATATTCGGCTCAAGCGTGCGAATGGTGCCCGCCGCATAGTTGCGCGGATTCGCAGCGCGGTCCAGCCCCTGGGCTTCCCGCTCCGCATTGAGCTTCTCAAAGGCGGCCAGCGGCATCACGATCTCGCCGCGCACTTCGAACGTCGCCGGCACGTGCGCCTTTTTCAGCGTGGCCGCCGGGATGGAGAGCGGGACGGAGCGAATCGTGCGGACATTCGTGGTGACGTCTTCGCCGGTGGT
>DASXFH010000217.1:0-11335 GCA_036489655.1 Acidobacteriaceae bacterium
TGCAGCTGAATCTGCTGCGCGCGACGGGTGAGATGGACGGCTGGCTGCGTTCGTCGGAAACCAGGACGCCATCGGCTCCGGCGCCGGCTCCCACAGCGGGGCTAAGCCACTCGATTCAGGAACCTTAGTCGCTACGCCCGGGGATCGATTCCGTATCCTCGGGGACGGTTCCAAATGGTAGACTAAAGGGAATGCCCATGCCACTCAAAACATTGTTTCTGAACCCTCCCTCCTTCGAGAATTTTGATGGTGGCGCCAGCTCGCGCTGGCCTGCGACCCGCGAGATTGAGTCGTACTGGTATCCGGTCTGGCTGGCGTATCCCGCCGGCATGCTGGAAGGGGCGCGTCTGCTCGATGCGAACCCGCACCATGTCTCCTGGACGCAGGTGAACGCGATTCTGAAGGACTACGAATTTCTGGTGGTTTTCACCAGCACCATCGGCTGGTCGGGCGATCAGCAGTGGGCGGAGAAGATTCGCGACACGCACCCGAATCTGAAGATCTGCTTTGTGGGGCCGCCGGTGACGACGGATCCGGACAAGGCGCTGGCGTGCAAGGCGATCGACTTCATCTGCCGTCGCGAGTTCGATTTTTCGGTGGTGGAGTTTGCTCAGGGCAAGCCGCTGGATCAGATTCTCGGCATCAGCTACCGGAAGAACGGGCAGGTCGTGCACAATCCCGACCGGCCGCAGGTGGAGAACCTGGATGCGCTGCCGTGGGTGACCGATGTCTATAAGCGCGATCTGGACGTGACGAAGTACAACGTGCCGTTCCTGCTGCATCCCTATGTAGCGCTGTACTCGACGCGGGGGTGCCCGGCGCAGTGCACCTTCTGCCTGTGGCCGCAGACGCTGAGCGGGCATGCGTGGCGGAAGCGCTCGACCGACGACGTGGCGGCCGAGATGGCGCACGCGAAGGAACTGTGGCCGAACGTGAAGGAATTCTTCTTCGACGACGACACGTTCAACATCCAGAAGGCGCGCACCATTGAGCTGTGCGCCAAGCTGAAGCCGCTGAAGCTGACCTGGTCGAGCACATCGCGCGTGACGACGGATTACGAGACGCTGAAGGCCATGCGGGAAGCGGGCTGCCGCCTGCTGATCGTGGGGTTTGAGTCGGGCGATCCGCAGATCCTGAAGAACATCAAGAAGGGCGCGACGATTGAGCGGGCGCGGGACTTTGCCCGCGACTGCCACAAGCTGGGGCTGACCGTCCACGGGGACTTCATCCTCGGGCTGCCGGGGGAGACGAAGGAGTCGATCCGGAACACGATCAACTTTGCCAAGACGCTGGATGTGGAGACGATTCAGGTTTCGATCGCGCATGCCTTCCCGGGCACGGAGCTGTACGACTACGCGCGGGCGAACAACTTCATCACCAACGAGAACCAGATGAGCGACGCGGGCGGACACCAGCTGGCGCACATCGAATATCCTGGCCTGCCGGCGGAATATGTGCTGGAGATGGTGAATCGCTTCTACGACGAGTACTTCTTCCGTCCGAAGGCGGCGTGGCGGGTGGTGAGCAAAGCCATCGCGAATCGCGATCTGAAGCGGCTGTACATCGAGTCGAAGTCTTTTCTGAAGCTGCGTTCCGAGCGGAACAAGATGGTGAAGGAAACGCGGGCGGCGCAGAAGACAGCCGAGCCGGTCAACGTCCAGGTCTGAGGAACAGGTTGCAGGTTTCAGGCAGCAAGGGGTGCGAGCCAGGGCTCGCACCTTGTTTTCTCCGCAGAGCATTCGCGAGCCTGGCGACACTTCTCAGTAACTCCAACTTCCGGATCATTCCATCGAACGAAAGCAGGTTCGCGTTGCGGCCCGTGTTGCGGGTTTCTACACTGAGGTCAGGAGCGGAGCCCGACCGGGGTGGGGCGGGGCTGCTGCGATGACGCATTCGACGATGACATTCCGCCGGTACCTGGTGCTGGCCGCCGTGACGCTGACCTCGGCATTCGGCGATACGTTTCTGTCGCGCGGCATGAAATTGATGGGGCCGGTTTCCCTGCACCATCCCGCAGAGCTGATTCACGCGATCTTTTCCCCCTGGGTGGGCGCGGGCATCGTGCTGCTGATCGGCTTCTTTGCCTCCTACCTGGCGTCGCTTTCGTGGGCAGACCTGACGTATGTTCTGCCGGCCAGCTCCCTGGGCTACGTGATCATGACGCTGCTGGCGCGCTTTTGGCTGCACGAGCAGGTCACTGCGCTGCGCTGGCTGGGGATTGTGTGCATCACTGCCGGCGTGGGATTCGTGACTCAGGGGCCCGTCCGGACCGACAGCCGCACGCATCTGCCGAACCTGAGCGAGGAACCGGTTGCGGTTCCACAGGAGGAGGCGCGTTGATGACGGCCCCTTATTTCACGCACGCGGCCCTGGCGACGGCTGCCATGATTGCGGCGGTGGTGGTCACGGCGACGGCGGGCGATATTCTCACGGCTTCGGCAATGCGGCAGGTTGGGGATCTGGACCACATCCGGGCAGAACGCGGGCTGTTGGGCGCCGCCGGAGCGGTGGTGAGCAACGGGCGCTTCGGGTTAGGCGTGGTGTGCCTGGCGCTGAGCTTCTTCTCGCTGCTCTACGCCTTCAGCCATCGGGACCTGAGCCTGATTGGCCCGGCGGCCACTTCCCTCACCTTTGTGACGAATGCGCTGGCGGCGAAGTTCTTTCTGCACGAGAACGTGGACCGGCGGCGATGGATGGCGGCGATTTTTGTGTGCGTGGGCGTGGCGCTGGTGGCGCTGTAAGGGTGAGCTCGCTTGAGCGCCTAATTAACTACACGCCAGCCGTCGTCGTAGCGCGCGAAATGAAATTGCCGCGAGCGGGATTCATTCAGTTGTGAATCCTTTGGCCAGGCAGTGCAAAGCCACTGCGATGCCTGCGGCGACCTGTTGGCACATTCTGCCAGATCATCCTTGAGCGCATCTGTGAGCCTGGAATACATTGCTGTACGCTGCGGAACGATGCTGGCGTCTACCATGGCGTCTGTGCCCTCTTGCTGAATACCCGTAATTTGATCCACCTTTGCCTGCGTGAGAGTGAAGGATATGTTCCCAATATCTCGGTCAGCCATATTGGACACGACATATTCCTGCGCAACGGGTGAAAGGATGTAAAGTGTTCTACCCGAAGCTTGTGGTACTTGCTTTACCGTTACAACGCCTGCTTTGGCCAAATTATTGATCAAGCGTACCGTTCCCATAGAGGAAGGATCGTTAGTCAGGCTCTGATATGAATTCAGGAAAAACTCGCTCATCTTAGTCCCAGTTAGATGCTTGTCCTGTTGAAGCAGCTTCAATGCCGTTCCTCGGCTAAGGGTTTGTGAGTTCACGCCCGAACACGAGCACATTCCCACGAGCACGGGGCTTAAGATGGCGCCATACAGCAGCCTATTCATGGTCACTCGTCTGCCTTCCAATCGGATTGGCCTCAAAGGAAATGGTGGGCACGATGGTATATCACTGCTCCGTCGTCTGCAATTGGTGCCACTCTTTAAGGGGCATCCCCCCTTCTCTGGCTCCTCGAAGGCAACGCTCGCGCCGATCGTTTCTATCGCGCCGACGGCTGGCTGCCCGACGGCCTGCGCCGCTCAGAGACAATGTGGGGAAATCACAGTGCACAACCTTCGTCTTCCGGTCGCAACTGATCGAGAAAGGCATCCGGCATGAGGCCGCGATACGCCGCCTGCCACGAGCGGACATGGACGCGCGCCGCAGCCATGGCGTCAGGCGGTTCGGCGAGGCGCAGGTTCATGGGCTGAGTATCGCACGGGCCAGGTGCCGCCGATCCAGGTGCCTGCGCGGTTGTGCTAGACTCGCTGCCCATGGGACTGATCATCATTCTGATTATTCTGCTGCTGCTGTTTGGCGGCGGCGGATACTACATGGGGCCGGGCGTGGGATACTACGGCGGCGGCGGGCTCAGCTTAATTCTGCTGATCGTGATCCTCTACCTGCTCTTTGGGCGAGGCCGTCGAGGCATCTAGGGCCGCGAATGGAAGGGCAAGCCGCGGTGGTTCCTCGCGCGCTCCACAGGAATTCGCCTGCGCGGAAGGCTGCCCAATTGTGAGACTGGTGGCGGCGGGCAGGATCGAACTGCCGACCTTGGGGTTATGAATCCCACGCTCTAACCATCTGAGCTACGCCGCCGTGTGGGGATGCAGTTCTCATGATACGAAGCGGCTCGCAGACGGTCAATGAGCCTCCCTGCTCTGCATTCCAATGTAGAAACCCTTGTGCAAAACCGATTTAGACAAGGGCCGGGCGTGCGTTGCTGCCTGTACACCCCTGGGCGGGGGCGGTACACTGCCGGGGGCGATCTTTGCCCACTCCTTTAAAACAAGAGACACCCGTGGCCATGATGCGTTCGTTCGTTTCGGCAGGGCTTCTGGCCGGAGCGCTGTTCACTGGCGGCAGCGCATTGGCGCAGGATTCGAATGCAAAGCCCGTTGCTCTGGAGCGGCGCGACGCGACCGTGACGCTGGAGGCCTATGCGCCGAACATTGTGCGCATCACGCTGAGCCTCAAAAAGGACGCGGCTCTGGCGCCACCGGGGTACGGCATCAGCGCAAGGCCCGACGCTGCCGGGTGGAGCTACATGCACACCGACACGATGGACACCTACCGGTCGGGACGGATGACGGTCGCGATGCCCGTGCCTCATTACGGGGCGAGCCGCACGAAGTACAGCTGCGACACCTGCCAGTACTTCTCCGGGTCAACGCCGGGGGTTCCGCTGACGGTAAACGGCGCGGACGGCAAGGCTTTGCTGAAGCTCGACGGCTGGTCGATGTCGGTGCCGAACCATAAGGACGGCAACGCCGAGGTGCTGAACGAGGTGAAGCCCTCGATCGCCTACGACCACTATGATGCGCGCCCGGCGGACGCGGGATATTTCCAGGTGGGGGCGACGTTCGCCTCCCCGGACGATGAGCACTATTACGGGCTGGGCGAGAACCAGCAGGGGTATCTCGATCATCGCGGGCATCCGATCCGCTGCTGGAACGACTACGATGCGCCGGCGGCTCCTACCTTTTGTGTGCCGTTTCTGGTTACGAATAAGGGCTACGCGGTGCTTTGGGACAATCCTTCGAAGACGACGATTGAGCCGGGATTCAACGAGCAGACGAAGTGGATTTCCGAGGTTGGGGATCGGGTTTCGTTTTTCGTGATCGCGGGCAGGACCACCGATGAGCTGTACGAGGGCTATCGGATGCTGACGGGCGATACACCGATGCTGCCTAAGGCGGCGTATGGATATATCCAGTGCAAGCAGCGGTACTCGAGCCAGGCCGAGGTGATGGCGGTGGCCAACGGCTATCGCGAGCGGCACCTGCCGCTGGATGTGATCGTGGTGGACTGGTTCTATTACACGAATATGGGGCAGATGGATTTCGATCCGCGGTACTGGCCCGATCCAAAGGCGATGAACGAGAAGCTGCACGCGATGGGGATCCAGACGATGATCAGCGTGTGGCCGCGGTTTGTGCCGACAGATCGCTTCTATAAGGAGATTGCGGAGCACGGGTGGTTCGAGCATCTGGCCGACGGTACGCCGACGAACGGGCTGCCGTATGACAAGGCTGGGGCGGACATCGATACGACGAATCCCGCGGCGGCGAAGTGGTACTGGAACACGGTGAAGGACAACATTCTGAGCAAGGGGTTCGATTCGCTGTGGGCGGATGAGACGGAGCCCGATTTGCCGCCGAATGGCAGCTACTTTCATATTGGGCCGGGGACGGAGTACTTCAACGTCTATCCACTGTTTCACACGGGCGCGCTGTATGACGGCTTTCGACGGGATGAGACGGATCGGCGGGCGCTGATCCTGTCGCGCGACGGGTATCTGGGGGTGCAGCATAAAGGGGCGATTGTGTGGTCGTCGGATATTTATCCCACGTGGGACACGCTGCGGCGGCAGGTGCCGACGGGGCTGGATGTGACGGCGTCGGGGCTGGCCTACTGGAGCAACGACACGGGAGGGTGGCAGGGATTGCCGGCGGTGCATCATCCGGCGCATCCGCCGCTGCTGGATCCTTCGGACGCGCGGGCGAATGTGGGCGGCGATGACGATTATCCGGAGCTGTACACACGGTGGTTTGAGTACGCGACATTTTTGCCGATTATGCGGACGCACGGAACGCGGCGGTACAACGAGGTGTGGTCGTACGGGAAGCAGGCAGAGCCGATTCTGGAGCAGTATCTGAAGCTGCGCTACACGCTGATGCCGTACATCTACTCGCTGGGTTGGCGGACGCATGAGACGGGGGCGCCGTTTATGAGGGCGCTGTTTATGGATTTCCCCGGCGATCCCAGGGTGGATGAGATTGGCGATGAGTATATGTTTGGGCCGGCGTTCCTGGTGGCCCCTGTGACGGAGCAGGGGCAGACGACGAAGGCGGTTTATCTGCCGGCGGGGACCGACTGGTACAACTACTGGACGCATGAGCGGGTGCACGGCGGGCAGACGATCGAGGTAGCGGCGCCGATCGACAAGATGCCGCTCTTTGTGCGGGCGGGCTCGATTATTCCGCTGGGGAGCAGGGTGGACAGCACGGCGGAGAAGCAGGCGATTGCGAAGGTGGAAGTTTGGCCGGGCGCGGACGCTGATTTTACGCTGTACCAGGATGACGGGAAGACGTATGCCTATGAAAAGGGCGAGGACCAGATCACGCGCCTGCATTGGGACGATGCGGCGGGGAAGCTGACGCATTCCGGGGCGGCGGCGTGGAGTGCGGCCGACAGCCAGGTGGTCGAAGTGGTGCGATAGGGGGATTGGATACCAGTAGCAGTCGCTCGCGAGGAACGATGGGGGATCATTCCTGACCTGAAAGTGCAAGAGACGGAGGGAATCGACAGCCGCTAGACTTGTGGTAAGCGCGGGGTCCGCATCGCGAGCGCAAAGAGACGGAAAACCGCTTTTGTGGGGCCGTCTTCTGACCCCGCGCGTGATTTTCCTGATGACCCTTTCAAGGCGAAGGGTTGCTCGCCACGCGTTAAGCAATAGCTAAGGGAAAGCGCCCTCCCCCGTCAGACCTGACTCCCCATGAAAACTCCGCCTGCATCCTGCAGAGGTGCGGACGTGCCTGTATTCCAGCTCAGTGCGCGAATTTATTGATGAGGGTAATCGCGACAACGATCAGAACCACCGCTGCAACAAGGCCTGTAATTGTGATTGCTTCCAGACTCATATGACATCTCCTGTACCGTTCGCCCTGCGTGGTCGAACGATCCAGGATAGCGGGGGCCGACGATTCGCTCAGTGACGGCGGTCACGAGCAACAGGGTACAGGGCACAGGGTGCCGGGCACAGGTAACCCCTTAGTCAGACCAGGGGGTGGGAATGCGTTCCCAGCGGTGGGGGCGAAGCTTCTGAACCAGCGCCGCGTCGAGCGGGCCGGCGTCGCTGAGGGCGAGGTTGCCGCGGACGTGCTCCTCTTTGCGCATGCCCACGATGATGGTGCTGACGGCCGGCTCGGCCAGGATGAAGCGCAGGGCGGCGTCGGCCAGAGAGAGGCCAGCGGGGAGATCGTCGCGGAGGCGGTCGACACGATCCATGGTCTCGGCCAGGTTCTCCGGATTGAAATAGCCGCGGCGCCAGTCGCCTTCGGGGAAGGTGGTTTGGCGGGTCATTTTGCCGCCAAGCGAGCCTTCGTCGAGCGGGACGCGGGCGATGACGCCGATGTTGAGTTCGCGGCAGAGCGGGAAGAGTTCGTCCTCGGGATTCTGATCGAAGACGTTGTAGATGACCTGGACGCAGTCGACGAGGCCGGTGCGCAGCGCCTTCATGCCGTTAGCGGGCTCCCAGCGATTGATGCTGAGGCCGAAGGCATCGATGATGCGGTCGCGCTTGAGTTTTTCGACAGTGGAGCGGAACTCGGGGCGGTCGGTCCAGGAGTCGTCCCAGACGTGGAACTGGAGGACATCGATGGTGTCGACGCCGAGGGCGCGGCGGATTTTGTCGGCGTACTCGAAGACGTGGTCGGCGGGAAAGACGTCGTTGTAGTCGTAGGAGGGCAGAGCGGGCCAGCGGTCGTTCTTCGGAGGAATTTTGGAGGCTGAGTAGATGCGCTTGCCGGGGTTAGCGGCGAGAATTTTGCCGAGGAAGGCGTCGCTCTTCCCTTCTCCATAGGCCCAGGCGGTGTCAAAGAAATTGCAGCCGAGATCGACGGCGAGCTGCAGGGTGCGGAGCGATTCGGAGTCGTCGGAGCCGCTCCAGCCGCTCATGCCCCACAGGCCGCAGGCCATTTCTGCGACGGAAAAACCGGTTCTTCCCAGAGTGCGATACCGCATCGATAAGACCTCGGTGTAAGAATTCTGCCCACTTCCGTTATATCGCGTTGCCGGTTTTGGAGGGGCCGCAGTGCGGGACAGGTTTCGGGTTGCCGAGATCAATGTCCTAACGGTTTAGTTGACAACCCGGGCCGTCCGGGGTTAGTGTCCTAATCTATTAGGAGACACAGCGATGAAGAAGAGCAGGAGGCCGGCGCTCACGGCCCTGGAGCTGCGGATCATGCAGGTGATCTGGAAGCGCGGCACGAGCAATGTGAGCGAAGTGCAGGCGGAGCTGGAGCCGCCACTGGCCTATACGACGGTGCAGACGATGCTCAACATCCTGGAGCGCAAGGGGCGGCTGAAGCGGGAGCTGCAGGGACGCGCATACCTCTACTCGGCGCGAGTGAGCGAGCAGAAGGCGCTGGGCCAGGGCGTGCGCGATCTGATCGATCGAATGTTCGGAGGATCGAGCGAGGCGCTGGTCATGAGCCTGCTGAAGAACGGCGAAATCGATACCAGAAAGCTGGCGGAGCTGACGGATCGCTTCAGCCGCGAAGAGGAGGAATCATGAGCGTCTTCGAATCCTGGGTGCTCACGTTCCTGGTGAATTCGATCTGGCAGATTCCCCTGCTGGCCGCTGTGGGCTGGGTCGCAGCGCGAGCGATGCGGCCGCTCGGTCCGGGAGCGGAACACAAGGTGTGGGTGGGTGTGCTGATCGGAGAAGCTCTGCTGCCGGCAAGTTCCCTTCTGCCCGCGGACTGGCTGCGGATTGCGCTGCCGTGGGGTCCGGATGCCGGCGGTCCTGCGCATGTCGCAGTGACGATGGGCGCCGGGACCGTTGTGGGCGGCGCAGGTGTGCCCATGAACCTGTGGATGATGGCGGCGATGGCCTATGGCGTGGCGACGGGCTGGTTGGCGCTGCGTTTTCTGTGGCGGTGGACGCGCTTGTCGGCTTTGCGGCGTGAGTCCGTGACCGTGGAGTTGACGGGAGAGCCGGCTGAGCAGTGGGCGCGCTGTGCGCAGCGGATCGACGCGGGGCGGGTCCATTTGGCGGAGGCGCCACGCATCTTCGGACCGGTCACAATGGGCATTTTCCGGAGAATCATCCTGCTGCCGCCGGGGATGCTGACGCGCATTGGGGAGGCGGAGCGGAGCACGATTCTGGCTCACGAGTTCGCGCATATGCGCCGGCATGACTTCCTGAAGAACCTGCTCTACGAAGTGCTCGCGTTACCGGTGGGCTATCACCCACTGGTCTGGTTCGCGCGCGAACGCGTCACGGCGAGCCGGGAAATGGTCTGCGATCGGGTGGCCGCGGAGACGACGGGAACCGCTCAGTACGCGCGGTCGCTGCTGCGGCTGGCGGGGACGTTGACCGGTCCGCTGCCGGCGCGCGTGCCGCACACCCTGGGAATCTTCGATACCAACCTGCTTGAGAGGAGACTTATGCAACTGACAGAGAAGCGGAAAGAGATGCGTGGAATGCGGCGGCTGGCCGTCATCGCGGCCTGCGCCGTGCTGGGGATGGCCACTTGCGGCTCAGCGCTGGCGCTGCGGATGCATGTGGACGGGGCAGCGGCTGTGGATCATAAGACACCGGCACAGCGGAAGGGCCCCCTTACGGTTTCCAGCAGCGAGATGGCTGGAAACAGGATCGGTGGAGAGATGCCGAAGTATCCGGAAGAAGCGAAGAAGGAGCGGCTACAGGGTACGGTCCTGCTCGATACAGTGATTGGCACGGATGGGGGCGTGAAGGAGCTCACGGTGAAGTCGGGGCCGAAGGAACTGCGGCAGTCGGCGCTGGACGCGGTTCGCACCTGGAAGTACAAGCCGTATCTGCTGAACGGAGACCCGGTGGCGGTGAAGACGACCATCCACGTGACCTACTCGCTGGAGAAGTAAGGATCGAAGGGCGAGGCTGCGTGCCTCGCTCTTCCCTTTTTTATGGCCTGTGCCGCTTCCCATAGGGCTGCATGCGATGCCTCAGGCATCGCGGCGGATGGCGGCCAGTTCGAAAGAGAGGCGCCGCACAAAGCCCAGGCTTTCGTAGACGCGGATGGCTGACTCATTGCTCGCGAGCGCATGGAGGAAGGGCATGCGGCCGGCCTGGACGATTTCCTCCATCACGCGCGACATGAGGTGGCGGGCATAGCCGCGTCCCCGGGCGTCAGGATGGGTGCAGACGCCGCTGACCTCGATGGCGCCGGGGACATGCATACGCTTGCCGGCCATGGCCAGCAGGCGGCCCGATTGCAGGATGCCGTAAAACGTACCGAGCTCGATGGTGCGCAGCTGGAAGGGTCCGGGCTCGGTGAGATGCGCCAGCCCGACCATAGCCGGGGCGTCGGCGGCAGTGAGGCGGCGAAGTTCCACGCCAGGCAGAGCGGTCGGAGCCAAAGGCCGAGGGTGTCGGGCGGTCATCTGATCGATGACGCCGCCGCGGAGGAGCGTCCAGCCTTCGGGCAGCTGGAGCGGTTCCTGTAAAAAGAGACCGACCGCGCCCTCGGGGCCGGCGAGCCGCGCCAGCGAAGCATAACTCCGGGATGACTGCACCGGGATCCCGCTGAGCGGGCCGATGTCGGCGGGGTAGCGGCGCGCGTGGTCGTCGCCCAGGGCGAGCGTGGCGTGATCCGTGGTGAGCGCGCTCCAGATGGGGTTGTCGAGGAGGGCGTGTTGCTGATCAGGAGCTTGCTGGTCGGGCATGGTCTTTCGATGAAGGGGCGGTTTGCGGAGATGCGGGAGAAGGTTGCCGGAGCGCAGACTTACATCGCGGTCCGCCACCATGGTGATTTTTCCATCGTGATGAAGCCGGTCGAGCCGCCACGGGCCAGCCACAGGTCGTAATCCTGGTTGGGCATGAAGGCGGAGCAGGGCGGCCAGCTGTTATCGGTGCGCAGGGTGGTGGGACCATCGGGTCCGGCGAGAACGACCTGGCCGTCGCCGCAGGAGACGATCTTCTGCTTCGTCAGGCGGAAGGTGGCACCGCGCGGGCGCACGTCCTGGGCAACGTCGTTGGCGTATTTGGTCAGGAAGAGCGTCCCGACCACCAGAACCGTCCACATCAG
>DASXFH010000420.1:0-3605 GCA_036489655.1 Acidobacteriaceae bacterium
CGTCCAGCGCGCGTTGGACGACGACGACGTAGGCGAAGGAAAAGGGCGCGGCGAAGAAGAGCAGGAAGCCGGGGAGGGCAATCCAGACATGCTTGCTGGGCGCGATGCCGAAGTGCGGCAGCACAACGAAGACCAGCACCAGGGACCCGAGGCCGATGACAGAACCAAACGTGAGCACTTGCATGCGGCGGCGGGCGTCTGCGGTCGTGGCCGAGCGCAGCTTATCGATGAGCGCGACGACGTAGATAAGGACACAAATGAGGTTCAGGGGGTTGAGGGTGCGCTCAATCCAGGGCGACAGACGTGCGCTGAGCGCGCCATGTTCGACGGCGGCGAAATTCTCGATATACAGTACGACCGCATAGAGCGCGAGGCTGGCAAGAAGCGGCGCCAGGACGAGCCACTTTGCCCACGGGAATCGCCGATCCACACGCCAGCGTTCCGGGAAGTAGATCCCGAAAAGAAACAGGGCCGGGGTGCCAAAAACCTGCAGTGCGTCATACCAGGTGCGTAGCGGGAACGCCCATGGATCCGGCCACCAGTGCGGGGGAGAGTACAGCACGGAGGGAAACGCAAAAAGGACCAGCAGCAGCCAGGCGTTGGGGTCGCGGATGCGCGCCGCGACGACCCAGTAGCCAATCAGCAGGCAGATGATCGGCGGCAGAAGTTGCAGAAGATTGAGGCCCCATTCGAAATTGAAGGTCTTCTGCGAGGCCCGGCCAGCCGCTGTGTGGATCTGGGCGTGATATTCAGTGCCATCCACGCGCCGGACCACCACCGAAAGTGGAGTGCCTGTATGAACGAAGTCCTTGCCACCACCGGTGAGCGCAACAATCTGACGCCTGTTGCGATAAGGCTCGCCACGGATTTCCAGCAACCGGTCACCCGGCTTGAGACCAGCTGCGATGGCTTCGTGTTCCAAATTATTGATGGTGAGCAGGTCGTCATCCACCTGGAAGGGCATGCGCGCGTGCTCGCCGCGGTGCGCCAGCTCCTGAAAGGCGGCCGTCGTTTGCATGACGAAATAGGTCATGCTCGCTACGATGAAGAGGCCGAAGGCGAGGTAGAGCAGACGAGTTGCGGTTTTGCTGGTCATCGGCAGATTCAGGGGTGGCAGAGGCAGCTTCGGAGCACGATCGTCCGGAGCGTCTTCATCATAGCCCGACCGGTCGACGAGAATGGCGGGCATGGAGGGTGGTACGCACCGCTCCACGGGCTGGTTCCGCGAGAGAACGTTGTCCGATATGTACCCTGGTCCAGTTGCCTTTATGCGTTGCCGTGGGCGGTGAGCGTCACGTCGATGTTGCCCCGGGTGGCGTTGGAGTAGGGACAGGTACGGTGCGCGTCGGCGACGAGCTTTTCGGCGGCGGCCTGGTCGAGAGCGGCTACATGGATATCGAGGACAACGGCAAGGGTAAAGCCGTTGTCGCCCTCGGCGGGGCCGATGGAGACTTTTGCGTCGATGGTGATCTCGCCGGGCCGCAGCTTCTGCTGCATGGCCTGGTACTGCATGGCGCCGATGAAGCAGGCGGAGTAGCCGGCGGCGAAGAGCTGTTCTGGGTTGGCGCCGGGCCTGCCGCTGCCGCCGAGGGCCGGCGGAGCGGAGAGATCGAGGTCGACACTGCCATCGGAGCTGCGGACGTGGCCATTGCGGCCGTTCCTGGCGGTCACTTCCGCGGTGTAGAGCGTCTGAACGAGAGCGAGCATGGGTCGATGGCCTCCTTGGCGTTTACTGAGGGCTTTTCGCCGCGGACGGCGCACTTGTTAGATTCGCACAAGAGGAGCCGCGACGAATGGCCGTCACCATGAACAGGAGTTTCGGGGCGGAGTGGACAGCCGAGGCGCTGCAGGCGCGGCCGATGATCCTGCCACGGCGGCATTTTGTGTATCCGGTGGAGGTGGAGGAGGTGGAGCGCGGCGCGCTGGAGCTGATGGTGCAGCCGGCGGCCGGGGAGGCGTTTCTGGCCACGTGCGCGCTGGGGTTTGCAAGTCCGGCGGTGCCGACCGGGGTGTGGAGCTGTCCCGATCCGGCGTGGCTGTGTGCGATCGCGGGGGGATATGGGTACATGATCGACAGCCGCGCGCCGGAGCGCTGGCAGCAGCTCGGGTATCGGCCAGTGACCGAGGTGCGGCCGATTCCCGAGGCGGGATTGCTGGTTTTTGTGAGCTTTCACTCGGTGGAGGCATGGGGCGCGGCAGGGCGGCTGTGGCAGACGGCACGGCTCTCCTGGGAGGGTGTGCGGCTGGGCAACGCTTCGGCGACGGAGTTGCACGGCTGGGGATGGGATATGCGGACGGACACGGAGATGGAATTCGTCGTCGATCTGCCGACGGGAAAACACCAGGGCGGGCCGAAATTCTAGCCGGGGACTGGCCGTCCCAGGCAATCGCGCCGGCGGCGCGGGTGTAAGGGTTCGCTTCCTTTGGTCGCTCACATGAGGGGTCGCGTGGGAGACCTGACTTTCATCCCATATCCCGACCCCATGTCCCGACACAAGGATATGGGGCACGCAGCTTCGATCCTAACCCGGCCCGTCGCTTTGCTCAGAACGGGGCAATCATTTCAGTGGCAGCGCTTTCAGCCGGTAGAAGCTGAGCGCGGCGTCGCCTTGTTCCAGGAGCCGGTAGCGATCGAGCGCTCCATAGGTATCGGCCAGAGTGGCAGATCCGCGGCGGCCGTGCTCGGCGATGACGATGGCTTCCGGAGCCAGTAGAGCGGCGGCTGAAGCGGCGAGCAGGTTGAGCGATTGCGTGTAGGCGGCGGCGTCTTCCCAGGGCGGATCGAGATAGATGAGGGTGAAGTAGGGATCGCGTACGGCCAGATTACCCGCGGCCGCGTTGCGCGCGGCCAGATTGCGAAGCACTACCGGAACGCTACGCTGCTCGAGCTGGAAGCCGCCGCGGATGCCGAGCGCGGCGAGATTCGCGCGCAGGGCGGCGATGGCGGATGCGGCGTTCTCGACGAATGTCACGTGCGCTGCACCGCGGCTCAACGCTTCAATGCCGACGGCGCCGGTTCCGGCGTAGAGGTCGGCGAAGCGCGCGCCTTCCATATGCGGTGCGAGGACGTTGAAGAGCGTCTCGCGCAGGCGGTCGGTGGTGGGGCGCGTCGCCATGCCGCGCGGTGCGGCGAGCGGACGGCTGCGATAGGTGCCGGCGATGACGCGCATGGAGACAGAAGAACACGGACTGGCCGTCCGGGGCGATTGCGCCTTTGGCGCGCTTACTGGGTTCGCTCCCTCTGGTCGCTCACGCTTGGAACGTTTTTGGTACCGCGTTTCGTTACGAGAACCGGGTGAGCTGGTCTCCTGTGCCTAACGGCATCATTAGGTGCTCGAATACAATGATGGCGGTGGCGGCGCACGGCTGCGAGCGGCCGCCTTGAGTGCGATGCGTCCACATGCGTGACGCGGAGCCGCGGGCCCGCAGAGAGAACGCGGCAATTCAGTCGAGACGAAACGAGTAAGAGACGATGATGCGTGGCTGGTCATTTCCGCTGGGGCGCTGGTGGGGCATGGATATCCGCATCCATACCTTCTTCCTGTTGCTGCTGGGCGCGTGCATGGGCTACGCGAGCATGATGCAACTGCCGCAATGGCATGGCT
>DASXFH010000332.1:0-7186 GCA_036489655.1 Acidobacteriaceae bacterium
ATCGCCGGCTGGACCTACTGGATCTACACCGTCTTCTACTTCCCCGGCCTGCTCCTCGCATCCGCCTCCATGTCCGCTTACATCCTCGGTCCGGGCGGCTCCGCCCTCTCCCAGGACCGCGCCTTCCAGCTCTGGGTTTCCATGGGCCTGCTCGTCGTTGCCGTCGGCCTCAACATCATCGGCCTCAACATCGGCAAGTGGCTCCAGAATGCCGGCGGCGTCGGCACCTTCGTTCCCCTCTTCATCCTCGTCATCGTCGCCGCTTTCGTCGTCTTCCGCCACGGTCCCGGCTTCGGCTCCGTCACCCGCTTCACCCTCCACAACATGCTCCCCACATGGAACTGGGACACCGTCAATTTCTGGTCCCAGATCGCCTTCGCCTTCACCGGCCTCGAACTCGTCTCCGCCATGAGCGACGAGATCCGCGACCCTCGCCGCGTCCTGCCTCGCGCTGTCTATGGCGCCGGCGCCCTCATCGCCTTCATCTACATCGCCGGCACCTTTGCCGTCCTCGCCCTCGTCCCCGCGCCCGCCCTCGATCCCCAGAGCGGCGTCTTCCACGCCATCACCATCGGTTCGATCGCCTTGAAGATCGGCTTCCTCGGCATCCTTGCCGCCGTCCTCGTCACCATCGGCAATGCCGGAGGCGTCGGATCCACGGTCGCCGGCATCGCCCGCGTCCCCTTCGTCGTCGGCATCGACCGCTATCTGCCTGCCGCCTTCGGCAAAATCCATCCCCGCTGGAAAACTCCCTGGGTCTCCATCCTCGTCCAGGGATCCCTCTCCGGAGCCATCCTCCTCATCTCCCAGATCAACGACACCACCCGCGGCGCCTACCAGGTCCTCATCGACGCCGCCATCATTCTCTACTTCATTCCCTTCCTCTATATGTTCGCCGCCGTCATCCGCCTCGGCGCCCGCCCTGACCGTGCCTCGAACCCGCATGCCATCCTCGTTCCCGGCGGTCGCGCCGGTCTCTGGATCTGCGGAGGCCTCGGCTTTTTCGTCGTCCTCCTCGGCATCGCCGTCTCCCTCATCCCTCCCGGCGACTCCTCCAGCAAGCTCGGATTCGAGCTCAAGCTCCTCATTGGAACCATCGCGTCCATCCTCATCGGCCTCTTTCTGTACTGGCGCGGCGCCCGCAGCAAGTCGCAAACCCCCGCAATAACAAGCACTTAACAGTCGTGACGACCGGCACAGCGTCGACGAAAAATCCGCAGTACCCTTGCGCCATGGAAACGCCGCGCAAAGCCGATCCGGCAACCTATGCTGTGCTGCGGCGCCATGCCCTGCAGACCCGCCTCCCCCGCATTCCCGCCCGCGACATCCAGTCTGTCCTCATGGACTTCCACTTCGACCACGGCACCGCCACCGTGGTCGCCTGCGCCGATGGCAGCGCCAGCCTCTTTCTCAGCTCCGGCGGGGGATTCCTCGGAGGCAGCGAGCACTTTCCCACCATCCGCGAGGCCGCCCTCCACGCCGTCGCCCTGGCCACCACCATGCAGTGCCACTTCGAGCCCACTGAAACCAGCGCCCTCCCCCCGCTCGGCGACGTCACCTTCTACGTCACCAGCGGCGTTGGCGTCCGCATGGCCGTCGCCGCCCAGGCCCGTCTCCGCGCCGCCACCGATCCCCTCGCCGCCCTTGGCGGCGCCATGCAGAAAATCGTCACCGGGTACCGCCTCTGTTTCCCCAGGCGCCCGCCCTCGGCCGCCCTTCAGCCCTCCGAATCCAGCCGCGATTCCTCCGCCTTTTAGGCGCCGCACCTCCGCAGACAATGCCCGTCCCTCGTTCCAGGAGCATGACCCATTACAATCCAGAAGACGGGGTCCCAAAACCGACACGATGGTAAGTCTCTTCCGCAGAAAACAGGACGATGCGGGTCGCGACCGGCCCACTTTCCTCACCGGCCCTCGCATTCCCCGCCATTCCAGTGGCTGGGAAGCCCTGCTGAAGCACCTCAAAGCGAATCCCGGCCTCCGCGTCCTCGACATCGGCCCCACTTCGCCCCAGAACATCAATTTCCTCACCGAAATGGGCCACAGTGTCTACATGGCCGACGCTGTCCGCGAGGCACTCAACAACGACTGGTCTCTCCCCCCGGAAGTCGAAGGCGGCGAACCCCGCTTCAACGCCGAAGCTTTCTTTAAGCAGAATCTCAATTTCCAGGGTCGCCAGTTCGACGTCGTCCTGCTCTGGGCCACCCTCGATTACGTCCCCGATGGCCTCGTCGCCCCCCTCGTCGCCCATCTCAAAGACGCCACCCTGCGCGACGGCAAAGTGCTTGCTATCTTTCACAGCAAGCAGACCGGCCCCTATACCGCCTACTGCCGCTATCACCTCACCCCCAACTCGGAAATTGAAATGCAGGAGTCCGCGCCTTACAACGTCCGCCGTGTCTACACCAATCGCAAAATCGAGCAGCTCTTCCACGGCTGGTCCAATTACAAATTCTTCCTCGCCAAAGACAATCTCTACGAGGTCATCCTCACCCGCTGACGCTCCAGACCCATTGCTTATCTCCCTTGAGTCGCCGGACGTCCATGGATCCGCGCATATCCATTGCGAAAACGGCGCGCACCTTCAGCCCCGCTCCGCAACTGGGCTTTTGTATCAGCGCGTAGCGTCAGCCATGCCGCAACGCCGCAAGCGAACCTGGCCCTGAGCCGCTCGGCGAAGCAACGCCGCAAGCGAACCTGGGCTTGAGCCGATGAGCCCCGGGCTTTCCCCGCTCAGCGAAGCGGCGCCGCAAGTGGACCGGGCTTGAGCCGATGAGCGGAGCAACGCCCAAGTGAATCTGGCCTTGAGCCGCTCACGAAGCAACGCCGCAAGCGAACCCGGGCTCTCCTCGCTGCGCGAAGCAACGCGGGCAAGCGAACTGAGCTTTCAGCCCCTGAGTGAACCTGGCCTTAGCCGCTCACGAAGCAACGCCGCAAGCGAACCCGGGCTCTCCTCGTTGCGCGAAGCAACGCGGGCAAGCGAACTGAGCTTTCAGCCCATGAGTGAACCTGGCCTTAGCCGCTGCGCGAAGCAACGCCGCAAGTGAACCTGGCCTTAGCCGCTCAGCGAAGCAACGCGGGCAAGCGACCCTGGGCTTTCAGCCCCTGAGCGAAGCGGCGCCGCAACGCGGCGCAACGGAGAAAGCCACGGGTTTCAACCCGTGGAATGCCGGCAATCGATGGATTGGGCTTCAGCCCCGGGCTTCTCCCCCGGCTCATCCAGCGGGTTGAAGCCTCCGCCTAATACGACGGATTCGACTGCAGCGTCCCTGCGTCGAATCCGCTCCAAATCCAGGTCTACGGCGTCGCCTCCGGTAAGATCTCTCGCTGCCCCACAAACCCCGGCACCCCCCAGGCCAGGTTCACCCCACAGCAAGAAGCAAACTCCTCTCGCGCAGGATCGTCCAGCAACTTATTCCCCGCTTCAGCCCAAAGTACTGCCCATAGAACCGATCTGAAACATCACCTGCAATGCCGGCTCATTTCCAGGTTCTCCCGCAGGCGCGGCATTCATGCCGCACACACCCCTGACTGAAAAAGACGCGGCTTCAGCCGCCAAGGTCCTCGCAACAAACCGCTCTACTGATCCAGCGGCGCTGAAGCCTTCGCGTAATACCCCGGCCGATACCGCAGCAGGTACGACGAATTCGACTGCAGCGTCACCTGAATCCGCCGGAAGTCCGTCTCCGTCCGCCGCTGCACCGGATAATAGCCCAGCAGATACTGCGTCCGCAGGTCTTCGGAGATCTGCTGAAACGCCGGCGCCAGATTCCCATACTCCGCGTAGCTGTACTTCCCGCCCGTCTCCCGCGATATCGTGATCAACGCATGCTCGCCGCCCGTGTCCCGTCCCGCGTCGTTCAATATCGGCAGATCGATCAGACTGTACACCATCACCTCGCTCCGGATCGCCTCGTCCAGAGCCTGCGGAAAATTCACCTCGCCCGCCGTATTGCCGCCATCCGAGATCACCACCAAAACCTTTCGCCCCCCGCGCGGCGCCAGATTCTGCGCTCCCAGATAGATCGCGTCGTACAGCGCCGTGGCCGGTCCGTAATCGAGGTTGTCCAGCCCCCACTCCAGATGCTTCAGGTCTGCGGTGAAAGGCACCACCTCGCGCACGCTCGAATTGAAATCGATCAGGTCCAGACGGTCCTGGGGCCGCAGCATCCCCCGCAGGAACGCCTTCGCCGCCCGCACCTCCACGCCCATGTCCTTCCGCACCGACCCGCTGGTGTCGATCGCCAGCACCATCGACAGCGGCATATCCGTCTCGCGCTCGAAGTAGGCGATCTTCTGCGGCACGCCGTCTTCGCTCAGTGCGAAATCGTCCTTCCTTAGCCCGCCCACCGGCGCACCATTCGCATCCGTAACGTTCACAAACACATTCACCAGATGCACGTTCACGTGGAACTTCGGCGTCGGCATGCCCGACTCCGCAGCCTGCTGCGGCGCCGCAGTGGCCGCACACAGCAGCCCCGCGACCACAGCGGCCATAGCCCCCGATCTCCAGGCCCTCAACCTTCCCCTCCGCTCAAACCCGGCTTCAGCTCCGCGGGAAACGGATCTCCCTGCGCCCAAACCGCCCCATCCTCAAAAAACTCCTTCTTCCAGATCGGAACCGTCTGCTTCAGTGTGTCGATCAGCCACCGGCACGCATCGAACGCCGCCCCGCGATGCGCCGAAAACACCGCCACCAGCACGCTCGACTCGCCCACCTCCAGATGCCCCAGCCGGTGCACCAGCGCCACGTTGCGTACCGGATAACGAGCCATCGCCTCCGCCGCCAGCTCTTCCATCTTCTTCAGAGCCATCGCCTCGTACGCCTCATATTCCAGATACAGCGTCGTCCGCCCCCGCGAATGGTTCCGCACAATGCCGTCGAAAATCGTTACCGCCCCGTCCTCCGCTCGCTCCAGCGGCGCAACAATCTCCTGCGCCGCGATCCGCTCATGCACAATCCGCACGTAAGGTTTTTCGCCCGCGCCCCCGCTCACCGGCGGCAGCAGCGCCACTTCATCCCCCTCCGCCAGACGATGCCCCACCCGCACGTACTCCTCATTCACCGCCACCGCCACGCTCGACCACAGCCCGTCCTTCTCCGGCGCCAGCGCCCGGCACCGCTCCAGCACATCCCCTGCCGTCGCCCCCGCCGGCAAATCCAGCGGAGCCGCCCCATTTCCCAGCAGTTCCCGAAGCATCCCAAAGGCGAGCAGTGTCACACGCATGAAGAGACTATAACCGGCTCATCGCCACTTGCTTGGACGCCCCCCGCCCCGGAAAAGGTAGGGTCCCGGCCCATGCACAGAAATCCTCCCCACAGCGCCTTAAATGTGGGACACTTCTTCCGCGAGGCAGACGATGAGCTACATCGACAAGACCCTGGTTCCCGGCGAAAAAGTCATCTACACCACCAAGCTCCACTGGATCGTCATGCTCGGCCACCTCTTCACCTGCGTCATCTTCCTGGCCGGCGCCGGCTATCTGGGCTACTACCTCTACAGCCAGCGCGGCGCCCTCCAGCCGAGCACCCTCCACATCCTCGAGGGAGGCCTCGTCGTCCTGCTCTTTCTCGCCCTGCTCGTTCTCATCATGGGCAGCATTCGCCGCAATGCTACGGAGATGGCCGTCACTACCCGCCGCATCGTCGTCAAGACCGGTATCGCCAGCCGCCGCACCATCGAAATGCTTCTCAACAAAATCGAAACCATCGAGGTCGACGAGCCCACCATGGGCCGAGTCCTCGGCTACGGGTCCATCACCATGATCGGCACCGGCGGCACCTCCGAGCCCTTCCACAAAATCGCCCATCCCCTCGAATTCCGTAACGCGGTCCAGCAGGAAATCGAGCGCCTCGCCCCCGGCGCCCCCGCTCCCCGCCCAGTCTAAGCAAAAAGCTCTGTCATCCTGAGCACCGCGAAGGACCCTGTGTTTGTTATCCCGGGTGAGGGTGCCTGGGTGCCCCATTCAAGCCTGTCCTGGGATGGGCCGCCTGGACCCTCTGGATGATCTTCCTCAGCATCCCGTACATCCGCGACTGAAACCCCTCCCGCCGCAATGCGCGACAATAAAGAGTCATGGAATTTGTCGACCTGAAAGCCCAGTACCAGCGCCTCAAGCCGCGCATCGACGCCCGCATCCAGACCGTCCTCGATCACGGCCGCTTCATCCTCGGCCCCGAAGTCCAGGAGCTCGAGTCGCAGCTCGCCGCCCGCACCGGCGCCCGCCACGCCATCGCCTGCGCCAGCGGCACTGACGCCCTCCTCCTCGCGCTCATGGCTCTCGGCATCGGTCCCGGCGACGAAGTCCTCACCTCCTGCTTCACCTTCTTCGCCACCGGCGAAATGATCTCCCTCCTCGGCGCCACCCCCGTCTTCACCGACATCGATCCCGTCACGTACAACCTCGACCCCGCCCGCGTTGAAGCCGCCATCACTCCCCGCACCCGCGCTATCCTCCCCGTTAGCCTCTACGGCCAGCCCGCTGACATGGACCCCCTCAACGACATCGCCCTCCGCCACAACCTCTCTGTCCTCGAAGATGCCGCCCAAAGCTTCGGCGCAATCTACAAAGGCCGCCCCTCCGGCGCACTCACCACCATCGGCTGCACCAGCTTCTTCCCCTCAAAGCCGCTCGGCGCTTACGGCGACGGTGGCGCTTGCTTCACCAGCGACGACGCTCTCGCCACCGCCATGCTCGAGCTGCGCAACCACGGCCAGTCCGGCCGCTATCGCCACACCCGCATCGGTCTCAACGGACGCCTCGACACCCTGCAGGCCGCCATCCTCCTCGCCAAGCTCGAAGTCTTCGACGAAGAGCTCGCCGCCCGCGATCGCATCGCGCAGCAATACACAGCACTCCTCCGTGACGCCGTGCAAACCCCTCGCGTCCTTCCCAACCGCACCAGCGCCTGGGCGCAGTACACCATCGAAATTCCCGACCGCGACGCTCTCGCCGCCTCTCTTCACCAGGCCGGCATTCCCACAGCCGTCCACTACCCCACGCCGCTGCATCTCCAGCCGGTCTACACCGATCTCGCTCGTAAAAAACACTGGGCTCGCGGCAGCTTTCCCGTCTCTGAATTCGCCGCCGAGCGCGTTCTCAGCCTGCCCATGCATCCATACCTCGAGCGCGCGCAGATCGAGCGCATCGCCTCCGCAGTCCTCTCTGCTGTTGCCTCGCCCGCT
>DASXFH010000338.1:0-5784 GCA_036489655.1 Acidobacteriaceae bacterium
GTAGTTCAGCTGTCCGTAGATCTGGCGCGGATCATTTTCGTGGAAGCCGCCGAAGGTAAGGCTGTTGTCCAGCAGAACACGCCTGTTGGCGACATTGGTGGATTGAGCGCTCAGGTTCCAGTTCTCGCCGAAGGACTTACCTACAGCCAGATCGAAGGTTGTGTGCCCGGGCAGATAACCGCCGGTGTAGGGAGACGGCGGATCGGTGAAGCCGTTGGAGAATCCCGAGCCGTAGTACACGTTCGTGGAGGCCCAGGCGTGCTTCGGCAGGTTCGCATCGAAGCCGAGATTGAGCGTGTTGCGCTGATCGTGATCGAGCGGCGTGTATCCCGGTTCCACGGCACAGTCGGCGGAGTTCGCCGAGTAGCAAACGAGTCCACCGGTGATGGCGCCGCGCTGCCGGGCAATCTGGTTGGAGTAGGCCAGGTGCGCTTCGCCGATATGGGCCAGCTGCGGGGAGCGCAGGGTGAGTTCCCAGCCCTGAATCAGCGCACCATCGACGGTGACGGGGATGAAGATGCTGGACTCGCCGATATTGCTGTGATCGAGGAAATTGTTCGCCCGGGTCTGGAAGGTGTCCGCGTCCAGCAGCCAGCCGCGCCAGGGAATCTCGAGCCCGAACTGATGTTCCTCGTCGCGCTCGCCGTGGAGCGGGACGAAGGTCGTGTTATTGCCGAGAGCATAGGCGAGAGCCGGGCCGGTAAGGCTGGTGAGTGGCGGCGGCTGATAGAAACGCCCGTAGAAGCCACGCAGAACCCAGCCCAAACGCGGAATGCGAACGGCCATTCCAACGCGCGGATCAAACGCATTCTCGGTGATGGCGGCCTGGAAGTGGCTTTGCCGTTCGCCGCCGATCAGAGTCAGCCAGGAGGTGGGCCGGAAATTGTCTTCGATAAAGGTTTCCTCCACACCGCCCGCGAGCACAGAGGTTTGCGAGAAGTTGGGAGCGCTGCCGTCGTTGAACACGGTGCTGAACAGATCATTCTCGTGCTGGCCGTAGCCATAGAGACCAGCCTTGAACGTATTCCAGCGATTGGTGGTGGAGAAGTAGGCCTGTGCGCCGGTGTACTGGCCGATCTGCCGGGCGCGGGTGGCGGTGGGCAGATCGCCGGTCGCTGGCTGATAGTCGGCGTCATTGTGATGATAGAAAGGCGAGATTTCAAAGAGCGATGCCGGGCTCAGAGTGTGAATCCATGAGAAGGTCGTCAGGCCGTCGGTTTCATGCTGCCCGTCGCGCAGGCCGGAAGAGTCGTAGAGCTGGTTCTCCCAGTCATTGGGATTCAGGTCGTACGGGATCTGATAGTAGTCGGCGCGCAACTGGCCGACGAAGCGCAACTGGTCGCGTGGATCGAGATTGTCAATGATCGATCCAAAGCCCCCGTAACCGTTCTCCGCATCGTGAACCGGCTGTTCAATCGGAGCCATCAGGCCATAGTTGCTGCGATTGCCGTTCACAGCGGCAAACCAGGCAAAGCGCTCGGCATGATCGCCGAAGCTGAGCTGGTCGTCGGTCTGGCCGGAACTGCCGAAGGTCGTAACCAGTTCCCCCTGGCGGTTCATCTCGAAGCCGGTGCGGGGCACCACATCGAACATGCCGTAGGTGCGGCCGCCCAGATCGGCCTGATAGCTGCCGCGGTCGATCTCGATGGTGTCGATATCCCGGGGATCGATCTGTGGACCGACATTGCTGGCGATGTTGGTATTGGGGATGGCAACGCCGTCGATCATCCAGTTCAGCTCATGGCCGCCCCGCATGTGCAGCATGTCGTGCGCCATGTAGGCGCCGGGCGTGTAGTCGGTGATCATGGCCAGGCTGTTGGTGAGGTCGGCGCCGGGAGAATGGGTGATCTCAGAGCGGCTGACGAGCGTCGCAGGCGTCACGCTGTCCACATTGGCTGTATCGGACTCCGCTCGGACCACCGTGGTCTGATTCACCGAGGCGATTTCCAGCGGAAAGTGCAGGATCTCCCCGCCTGCCGTGGTCACAGTGAGGGTCTGCTGCAGGGTGGCGAATCCGGGACTCGAAATCGTAATGACGTAGACGCCGGGCGTGACAGCGGGGATGAAGAATGCGCCGTTCGGATCGCTGGTGGCGCTGAAAGAGAGATCGGAATGCGCGGCGCGCAGGGAGATCTGCGCTCCCTGGATGGGTCGGTGGTGAGGGTCATGGACGATGCCCTCCACCCGGCCGAGAACGGCGGCATAGAGCAGCGGTGCTGCCAGCAGGCAGACGAGGAACAGCGATAACTTGCGGACCATTGTGGCTCCTGAGGAAAAGCTCGCAATTGTAACGGCGATGGAGACAAACAAGCGCACGCGGGCTGCGAGCGGACGTTTGCTGACGGTTGCGTTACAGGGAGAGGAGCCGGGGAGGTCCGCGCTTATGGCGGGCGCGGTCCGCGGAGATGCGATAGCCGGCCTCGGCTGCGCGAACCATCAGGGCCGGTCCCTGGGTGGGACCCGCGACCGTGCGGCGAGCGGAAGGCGTGAAGGAGTGGGGCAACATCAGGGGGCACCGGGCAAAGGGCGCGTAGGGGCACTTCTCAGAGAGGGTGACAAAGCGCGAGGGGATATTTTCCAGAGCCATCTCGGCCAGCATCGCGCAGTGGTGCTTTCCGTTGCGGCGGCAGCAGGCGGGCAGCTGCGAGTCATCGGGACCGGACGCAAATGCGGGCGCGATCAGCGGGTAGCTGAAGAGCACAAGCAGAATGGCTGCCCAGGCGCGTCGCATGGCTCGTTCATCGTAGCAGGAGCCCAGGAGTTGCGGCCAGCACGGCCGGCGTCAATGCCCGCCTGAACCCGCGCCGGTTAACTGAACCGAGGTCGTATAGTTCTGCTGCACGATCGCCCATGTGTTCTTTTTCTTCGACGTGAGGCTCAGGTGATGCGAGACGGTGTCCGTCGTGTCGGGCGTGTAGGTCAGCGTGTACTGATACTTCAGCAGGGCGGCGAGCCGGTTGTACGCTTCGTCGGCCTTGTCGCGCCGGCCTTCAAGCATGTAGCCGCCGGTCGCATTGCACATGTCTTCGAGGATCTTCCTGCCATCCACCTGCGGTTCCGACGGAGGAGCCTGGCCGCCGCGCTGGCCTCCACCTCCAGGATAGCCGCCTCCGCCACCCGGGTAGCCGCCACCACCTCCAGGATAGCCGCCGGGTCCGCCCATGCCTCCGCGGCGATTCAATCCGCGGTCAGGCTGCTTTTGCTGCTCTTCTTCGCCCTTGTAGTAGATGGCAAAGATCTGCGCGTGGGCGTCCTGCGCGGCTTGCTCGGCGTCGGCCTCGGTCTCTTTGCTGCCGCGATCGATGCCATCGCTGATGACGATGATGACGTGATGGCCGGGCGCCTTCTTCAGAACCTCGAGGGCGGCGAGGTAGATGGCGTCATAGAGATTGTTATCGCGGCTGCTCATCATGTTGCTGTTTTGATCGTCGCCGCTGCCGTTGCTGAAGTTCGTGGAGCCCAGGTGGTCGATGGCGTCGTGCAGTTTGGTGCTGCTGGCGGTCGGATCCTCGAGCAGGTCGACCTCGTTGCCGAACTGGACGACAAAGGCTCGATCGTCGGTGCCGGGGAGCGTGTGATCCACAAAGTGCTCGGTGGCCAGGCGCATGTCGCCCAGCTCCATGCGCAGAGCAGCGTTCGTCTGGCCGAGCAGGCCGAAGGTGGCGGGGGAGGGCTGCGCGATGGCGAACGAATCAATCTTCTGGACGCGCCCATTGTCGGTGAAAGTCAGGTCCGCCGGGGTGAAGTCTTTCACCGGGTTCCCCTTGTCATCGACGCCCGTTACCCAGAGATGGACAGGCTCGGCGGTGGGGGCCGCAGCGGCGGCCGCACCGGCAGGTTTGTTGGCCTGCGCCATAGCGGCTGGGGAGAGCAGCGCCACGCAGAGGGCGGTGCACAGGGTTGAGCGAAGACCGCTGGGATTCGTCATAGAGCGCCTGGATGCTATTAAACCACCCATTAGACGCGCGAAACGAGAAACGGGTTAGGGGGGCGGCCTCGAACTCAGCAGTCGCAGCGGCGCCAGATCAGGTAATCGAGCGAGAAGCGCCCGGCGCCGAAGACGAGAACAATCAGGGACGCGATCAGGAACGTGTACGCTGCGTCGTTGTAGAACTTGTCGGGATCGCTGAGGATCGAGGCCAGGGCGGCCAGGTCAGTGGTGAGATAGGCGACGATCATGTCCACGGCCAGCAGCAGGCCGGTGAAGCGCGTGGCAAGACCCGCGATCAGCAGGATGCCTCCGACGAATTCCAGCCCGGAAACGAAGGCCGCGTTGAAGCCCGGCAGAGGAATGCCCAGGCTCGAGAAGAACTGTGTGACGTGGCCCAGGTGACGCAGCTTGCCCCAGCCGGTTTGCGCGAATTGCCATCCCCAGTACACGCGGACGAGCAGCAGGAAGGGCGAGGCAAGCGCCGCGGAGCCGTGCTGGAAGCGACGGTAGAGAGAGGGGATCAGGCCGGACGGGGTTTCTTGGGCGGAATCGGCGGCCGCAGCGTTCATGGTGTGCCCTTTCTTGCGAGGGTTGAAATGGAGGGGTTCGACCGGGTCAAATGGTAAACCAGCCCAGGGATGCCCAGGTGGCAAACGCTTCCTGCAGTGACGCGGCGCGTGCCTGTTCCGGCAACGCGCTGTCCCGGAACGCAGGCTCGATCGCGTCGCCGAGGGTTTTGCCTTCGAGGATCGCCGACAGCAGCCGGAACTCCTCGAAGGTCAGCGGCATATACCAGACCGAATTCTCGTGGCGATGAACGGCCAGATGGATCGCCCTGGGCGCGAGCGCCGCCGTGCGCCGAACGTGGTGGCGCTTGCGGGCGGTAGTGGCGTTGTTGGTCGACGAGGCGCTGCTGCCGTTCTCGTTCCGAACCTGCAGCAGCAGGTCCTCGACCGGGTAGGAAAGGGAAAGTACCCGCAGGTATGGCTGCAGGTGAAGGACGGATTCTTCACTGATGGCGGCGAGTCCCTGGGCGCTCAGGCGGGGCCGCTCCTCGCCATCGAAGGCCTCGATGTGCGCCCACTCCAGGCGGACCATGTCGAGAGCCAGGGCCGTGTGCGGCTCGATCCACGCGGGATTCTTTCCGAGCCAGGATTCCAGGCGCGATCCCAGATTGCGCAGGGTGAACGATTCCGAGGGGCAATCGGTGAGGTAAGCGCGCATGAGCGCATCGAAACGGGCGCGGCCCAGGATGGCCTGCAGGCCGGGGAAATCCTCTTCAAAGCAGGTGTACAGGCGGAACCAGTACTGGCGGTTATAGATTTCGAGCCGGTCGAAGGAGGTCAGCCGGTCGTTGGGGCGGATGATGGCGTCGGCCTCGCTGAGGTTGGAGGTGCCGTCGCGCCGGCGCCGCGGCATCGTCTCGCCGCGGGTGAGCGGGTGCATGACGGCGGCGGCCATGCGGCGCTGGATGTCGAGAAGCTGGCTGGCTGGTTCGTTCATCGGGCCGCTCCCGATTCCGACACCGGGGTCTGCTGCAGCGAGGCCGCAGCTGCCTGTATGGCAGACGCAGCGCTCTCCGGAGCCGCTTCGGCTGCCGCCTTCAAAAACTGATTCGCTTTGAGCGCCTCGGCGTGAACCTCTTCGAAGCTCGGGATATTGTCGTCCCACTCCAGCAAGGTTGCCGTAGGCCCGCAGCGCTCAATGGCCCGGGCGTAGAGCCGCCATACCGCGGGCAGCACCGGGTGATCGTGCGTGTCGAGGATGTACTTCTCGAACTTGCTGTGTCCGGCAATGTGAATCTGCGCCACCCGATGCGCAGGCACGAAGTTCAAATATTCGAACGGATCGAA
>DASXFH010000426.1:0-25394 GCA_036489655.1 Acidobacteriaceae bacterium
CGGCATCTTTGGCCAGCAGCTCGAGAGTCGCCGGCGGGGTGGCAGCGTTCCCGGCCACGGACCGCCGCACGTACGCGTCGGCATCTTTGGCCAGCAGCTCGAGAGTCGCCGGCGGGGTGGCAGCGTTCCCGGCCACGGACCACCGCACGTCCGCGTCGGCATCTTTGGCCAGCAGCTCGAGAGTCGCCGGATAGTTTTTATGCGCGGCCAGCCAGCGGTACCATTCCGGCTTCAGCCGCTTTAGATCGGCGAACGATCTCGGCTTCTTTCTGAGCCAGCTCAGCCCTTCCTCGCATGCGTCTTCGGCCTCGCAGGCCTCGATGATCTTCTCGTCGATGATGCTGTCCATGGTGAACATTGGCGGATTTCCTTTCATTTCGCGATTTCTGGACTTATGCGGCCGGAGGCGCTGTCTGCGGTCGGCCGACGGCGTAAGCGGTGTGACCAAAGGGCGGATCGTCTTCGCGGGCAGAGGGTGGATCGCCGGCGGTGAAGAGCAGGCCGTTGCAGATCACGCAGAGATGATGAAAGCGACGGCCCCGGCCAAGGCAGGCGGCGCAGGGACGCAGGAATCCGGATCCCAGGCAGGAGGGGCAGTCGGTGTTGCGGCGGCCGGCACACTGGTGACAGGGAACGCAGGCGCCGAACTGGGCTGCAGCTTCGAGCTGAGCGGTATCGGGAAACTGGAGAGATCCGTGCATGAGTCGTTCCTCAGAGCCACCGCAGGGCGGCGTAATTCAACAGCAGGTGAAGAGTGTTGTCGGCGATGATCAGCAGCCAGAAGGCCAGCCAGACGGGTCTGTCGGGTGAATAGCCGGTAGCGCTGCAGGCGGCCCACGGCATGCGATGCCATCCGTTTGGGGGCACCCAGTCCGGACCCGCATTCCGCTGCGCCACCCATCGATCCTGATTCCTGAGGGCCCCGTACTGCGCAACGGCATATCGATCGACGACGCCAAGCCAGTTCTTCGCCCAAACGACATACCGCGCGAGACCGAAGCGGTCGATCACCGCGTGAGTGCCGAAGATGACAAGCCAGGCCAGCAGGGGCCGCGGCGCCGTGCGGGCGAGCCAGAGGAAGGCAACGCTGTAGACGAGAGCGTGAACCGCGGCCGGCAGCCAGCTGCGGCGCTTGTTCTGCGCCATCCAGTCGGACTGCAGGAGGTAGTCCCCGACGAGGTGAGCCAGCAGCTGTTCCATCGCGATCTCCGTCAAACGTGGTTGGTGCGAGGCGGCTGAGGGAGGCGCGCCGCCCCGCAAGGGTGAAGGAATCAGGCCAGGACGGGAACGCCCGCCGGCAGATTCTCGACCAGATACTTCTTGATCGAGCGCATGGTGTCGCCCTTCCACTTCTCGCCCTCGGTGTTGAACAGGGCGATCGCGGGCGTCTGCTGGGGTGTTTGTCTGAACCGGATGAGGAACTCATTCTCGACTGCGTTCACCTCGGGGAAGGTGCGGAGTGGAATCAGCCGGATCTTCGGCTGGACCTTCACCTCGGCCGTCTGCACCTCGCCGGCCTTGAGCGTGATGGTTTGGGAGAAGCCGTCGTCCTCGGTCTGGACGCTGTTGCCGGCTTTGAGATTGCTGGCCAGCCTGATCAGGTACAGCAGCTCGTCGGTGGCGAGGAACGACGTCTGCAGGCCGATGATGAACTTCGCCGGGTCGGCGTAGTAGTCGTCAAAGGTGAAGGCGTTGTGGGCCGGGTGCTTTGCGGTGAGGAAGATGTCCCTGCTGCCCCAGCGATCGCTCTGGGCCGACTTGAGCGTCACGGTGAGGTAATCCTCGACATGGACCAGAGGCATCGGAGGCGGTTGCGGAGCGCTGGGGTAGCTCGGCACCGCGGGATCAACCGGTTGGGGCACGCTGCCGACACCGGCGCCGATTGCGTCCAGGAAACCGGTCAGCGTGGTGACGTTCAGCGTCTGTGGGTGAAATGGCCTGATGCAGTCGCCGAGCTCGCGGCCCTGCGCGGTGGGTTTGACCTTGAATTCATATGCGACGTCGGCGCCCTTCCAGGGAAGGGTGAGAACCTCGGTGAGCTGGGCGTCATCCGCGTTGCGGGTGAGGGTGGCGATTTCCCTGATGGCTTCAGCGATCATGCTCGTGTTTCCTTTCTGCAGGCTGGTGAGGGTTTGGGACGTGAGCGGCTAAGAGGGCTTGCGTTTGCTGTCGGCCTTGCCGAACTGCAGCAGGTTCTCTTCAGGCTCGGGAGGATCGAACAGCGCCTCCTGGCGCGGGTCGGTGGGGAACAGGTACGGCTTCCCGCTGGTGTCTTTGCCCATGAAGGCGCGGCTCTGGTGGCGTTCGGCGGATGCGAGTTTGAGCTCGGCCGTGGTGGTGACCTCGATCGCCTGGCGGTCGGCGTCGGGCTCGAAGGTGAACGTCAGGGTGAGCTTCCGCTTCCCTTTTGCCGGCGTGGTGGTGTCGGCGATGTTGGCGGCGATCTTCGGCATGTTGAGGTCGAAGAGCTCGATAGCCGCGCCGCGGGCAATCGAGCCGAGGTTCACCGGCTCAAGCTGGTTTTTAGGCATGGGCGATCTCCCGGTTGAGGTGAGCGGAGCGGGCACGGGATTCCGGGCCCGAAGGTCGGAGGAGGGGAGCTTCGGCAGCAGCGTCGGAGGGGGAAGCGGGAAGCGGTCGACGCTTAAAAAAGTTTTCTTCGTCGTCGTCGCCGTCGCGAACGGGCGCAGCCTGTTCGCCTGCTTTTGCTGTTGCTTTAAGAATCTTTCTTTCTTTTGGTATTCCTATATGGGGGTGCGGGGGGGATGAAGGGCGTTCATGTGAAGCGCGTTCACCTCGGAGGGGCTTTTTCACACCTTTTCCGCAGGATTTCCGAAGACCTTCCACAGGTTTTGCACATGCAGGCGTTTCAGGTGAAAGGGCTTCAGGTGAACGGCGTTCACCTGAACGGGTTTCATGTGAAGCCGCTTCCAGTCGGAGAAGACGGGCAGCGTTGAGGCGGTAGCGGTTCTGGGCGCCGCGTCCGCCTGTCTGCTTTCCCCGGCGATCGACGGCGCGGCGCTCCACGGTGAGCCAGCCATCCTGTTCGAGAGCATTCAGCACGCCCAGGACTCCGCGCTGCGTCATGCGGCTGTGCTGCGCGATCCAGGGCAACTTCGGCCAGCAGACGCCGCTCACGTCGTCCGCGACATAGGCCAGGGCGACCATGACGACGAACTGGGACCGGTCCCTGGGGCCGCGCGACACGACGAGAGGGAGGAAGCGAGGAATCAAGCGAGCCTCCTCGGAAGCGAACGGCCCGGCGCAGCGCTCCGCTCGGGTCGCGGTCCACGCCGGCGCATGGCCAGCGCGGTGAGGATCTCGATCCATTGGGCGCCAAAGGGACCCTGAGGGCAGATGGCTTCGGCCGTCGACTCGCGCGGCGCTCCCATCTCCATGACGCGGGTCATGGGGGAGACCGCCCTGGTCTGCGCAACAATCCCGGGCTGCCAGGCGACAACGACTTCGACGGGCCAGTCGGTCAGTACGGTGGCGAGTTCTTCCTCGGTCACTGCGACGAATACGCGGTAGCAGCGGGTTTTAAGGACGAACTGGCAGCGGTCAAGGGTGTCGCGATCCGACTCGACGCCGGCGAGGACGATGACTTTGCTGGGGCGGCCCATCAGAGGGGGTTCTCCGAGAGCAGCCGGAGGAAGCGCTCTCCGTTGGCGGCATAGAGGAGCCGGCGCAGCTCGGCCGGCGACTGGGCAAGCACGCAGTCCTTCAGCGTTTTGCCGGGTGTCGGGATCATCGGAACAAGCACAACCTCCGCCGCGGCATCGAGAGCCTTCAGAAGCACGTCGAGTTCTACCGCCGAAGCGTCGAAGAAGAGAACGGCCGGATCGTATTCACGAGATACCCAGGCGAAGAGCTCGCGGGTCAACAGGGGAAGGGCGGCCTCCAGCTGCCGGCGCACCATGGTGCGCGGATTCAGGACGAGGGGCCCGGAGAGAGGCTCAAGGGCCACATCAATGGCGCGATCGGAGATCATGGGCGTCCTCCGGAAAGCTGGCTGAAGACGAGAGTGCAGCCGGCGCCCAGCAGCAGGCCGGTGGCATAGGCCAGACGAAGTGCCGGCCGCGGCGCCCGCATCAGGGCAAGCGCACTCGCCAGCAGAGCGATAGCGAGGAGACCCGTCAACACGCGGCGCTTCACCGTTGCGCTCCGGGCGCGGAGATCTCAGGCGCAAGAACGCCTTCAGGTCCCCGCGTACCCAGGTTCTGTCTCAGAGAGCGCAACTCCCGAAGGTCGCGGCCCAGGCCTGCGATCTGGCGGGCAAGAATCTCGATGGCTACGCTCATGATGAAGAGCATCGCGGGCAGTATCCAGCCCAGATCGATGGCGATCAGCAGGAGGAGAAGCAGGGTCACGGCCCAGCGAATGAGAAAGGCAATCCAGAGAGAGATCCTCAATCGAGGCCTCCGTTGCCGGGCAGCGCGGGCAGAGCAACGACATCCCACGCCGGAGGAGCTTTCGGCCGGTCGTGCGGCGACGAACGGCGGGCTACGCCAGGGGTAAACTCGACGCGCTGATCGACGCGAAAGTCCCTGCGATGCCGGAACGAAGAGATGGCGACGAAATAGTCAGGAGGCCCGTTATCGGGGCGGATGAAACCGTAGCCCTCATCGGAACGCACGCGGACGAGCGTCCCGGTGAGCCGCTGGGCTTCCGGCTCGAGAGCGGGCGCTGGCTGGGCCGGGGCGGAAACGGAGACGGGGGCTGACTCTTGCATCGTTATCCTCGCAAACTGGGTTGGGGGAGTGGGGCAGAAGAAGGCGGCTCGGGCAGGTCGACGACCAGCGCGGCCGAAGTGAGAAGCAGGCCAGCGAGCTCGGCGGAGTTCTGCAGGGCGAGCCGGGTGACCTTCACCGGGTCGACGATGCCGGCGACGACGAGATCCTCGAAGCGGTCCGCGGCGGCGTTGTAGCCGTATTTCTCACCGCGTCTGTCGCAGACCGCGCCGTCGAGTACAAATGCGCCCCAGTCGAGGACCTTTTCGGTGATGACGTCCGCGCTCTTGCCGGCGTTGGTGGCCAGCTGGTGCAGCGGCGCTGTGAGAGCCTTTGCCACGATCTGAGCGCCTGTACGCTCGTCGCCGCTCATTCCTTCGATCGCGATGGTGAGCGCCGGCAGGCAGCGGATCAGCGCGGTGCCTCCACCGGGGACGATTCCCTCCTGCAGGGCAGCTCGGGCGGCATTGACCGAGTCCTGGGCGCGATCGCGCTTCTCAAGGAGCTTGGACTGCACAGCAGAGCCGAGCCGGATAACGGCGATGCGCGCCGAAAGGGATGCAAGGCGAAGCTCCACACGCGCTTTGTCGTAATCCCGGATCTCGGTATCGGCCAGCATGGTACGCAGCTCGTCCTTGCGGGTCTCGATCCGGATCGGCGCGCCGTGGCCGCCGATGATGACCGTCCGGTGCGGCGAGACAATGACCGAGTCGGCGGAGCCGAGATCGTCAATGGTGGCGCCAGCGATATCCTCGCCGCGGGCGATCGAGAAGTATTTGGCGCCGGTGTAAATGGCGATGTCCTCGATCTCTTCCTTTTTGCCGGGCCCGGAGCCGGGCGTGCGCACCGGGCAGACGGAGAAGCTTTTGCCGTTATTCACCGCGAGGATCTGCAGCGCCTCCCCTTCGATATCCTCGGCAACGATCAGCAGGGGAATTGTGGGCGCTTTGGCGACATACATCTGCAGGAAGGGATGGATCGTTTTCCCGCCAATGAGCCGCCGATCGGTGACCAGCACGTTGCAGCTGTCAAAGACGGTCTGCATGCGCCGCCGATCGGCGATAAAAGCCGGGTTCACCGCGCCGCGGTCGAATTGCAGGCCCTCGGACATGGTGAGAGTGGTCGCGGTGGTGGGAGACTGATCGAGCCGGAAGTTGCCCTCGATGCCGCCGCGGTGAAGCGCCTCGCCGATGATCGAACCGAGCTCGGTGTCGCCGTTGGCTGCGATTGTGGCAATCGCGCTGATCTGCGCGAGGTCCTGCTGGTCGATCGGCTGCGCGATATTCTTCAGCTCCTCAACCACGACGGCCGTGGCGGCGCGCATGCCCCGCTCGACGGACTGCGGGTCGGCGCCGGCCGTCACCTGGCGAACGCCTTCGCGGAAGAGAGCGTGGGCGAGAACGACAGTTGCGGTAGTGCCATCGCCGGCCTCGGCGTCGGTGCGTCGCGCGATCTCCTGGAGGAGCTTGGCTCCCTCGTTCTCCCAGGGATCGGGGAGCGAGATGCTGGTGGCGACGGTGACTCCGTCTTTGGTGATCAGCGGGGGTATACCCATGTTGGGACCGCCGCGGGCCAGCACAACCGTATGGCCTCGCGGCCCCAGCGTGGCGCCGACGGCGGCGGCGACCTGGTCCATACCGCGCAGCAGAGCGGCGCGGGCTTCCTCGCGATAGAGCAGCTGACGAGGCATCGTTATTTCTTCGCCTCGGGAGTGTTTTTGCTGGTCTCGGGCTTCGGCAGCGGACGGAAGGTGCGGCTGTTGGGATCGAACGCGTACCCGACGTGCTCGGCCGAGAGCGACTGCATCAGGACGGCAAATTCCTGCTGCAACTGCTGTTGCTGCTGCTGGAGCACGGTGGCCTTCAGCTGCAGGTTCTCGAGCTTCAGGCTCTCGGTTTCGGTCAGCTGCGGCCCCGGCCTCTCCGGAGCGTGAATGGGAGCCGCCGGCGGGGCGGCGGGTTTCTGGGCGAGAGCGGCTCCGACGCCGATGGCGCAGAGCAAAAGGACGAGGCCGCGCACAAAGATACGCATGGTCATCGATACTCCGTAGGGTTGAGTTGGGGGATGAAAAGAGGCGAAAACGGGGCCAGCGCGACGATCTCTTCTTCGCAGCGAGCGCAGTAGAGGCGGCGGTCCCGACGGTGCGGCTGGTCGCAGCCGGCGCAGAGGCGCGTGGCGGGAAACTCCCGCGCCATGACAGGGAGTTCTAAGCCTAAAAAGGCCTGGATTTGGGGGTCAGAGAAACGGAAGGGGGTATTGGTGGGCAGTCTCGGACTTGAACCGAGGGCCTCCTGCTTGTAAGGCAGGCGCTCTAACCGGCTGAGCTAACCGCCCCACCCCTCGCGTGCGCATCCCCTTCCAGCAGAACGCGCCCGAATACCCCGATTCTACCAGCCACCCCCGCGCCCGCCCCCGCAGCAAACGCCCTGTCCCGCGCGTCTATTCAGCAGAGAGGCCGGCGAATGCCGGCCTTCCCGAGCATCCCATGCACATGCGTTTTCGTCCGGCAGCGGCCATCCCCTGCCTGTTCATCCTCTGCACGGCTCTGGCCCAGTCGCCCCAGCCTCCGAATCCGTCCGCCACCCAGTCCAACCAGCCCGCCATCTCCTTCTCCCCCGCCCCCGGCTCCTTCGACCGCCCCGTCACCGTCACCATCCACTGCCCGCCCGGCCTCCGCTGCTTCTACACCACCGACGGCTCCCCGCCCAACATCGCCTCCACCGAATACACCCAGCCCATCCCCGTCTCCGCCACTGAAACCCTCAACGTCATCGCTGCGCGCATTGGCCAGGCCTTTCAGGACACAGGCTCGTCCTCCCGCGGCTGGAAGTGCCTCAACCCCGGCGGCGGCATCTCCGATGGCATCACCTGCGAACGCGGCGCCGGCGTCGGCCAGCAGCAGCCCTCCGCATGGGACTGGGAGTTCGGCGATCCCATGACCGAGTCGCTCTCCACCACCGCCTCCTCCGGCGAAACCCAGCAGCTCTTCATCTTCGGCGGTCCCGGCTGCTACAACTGCACCCTCCTCGCCCAGGACAAGACCCTCCAGCCCTCCGCCGACGCGCGCTCCATCGCCAACAATGAAATGGACGCCTACCTCTACGACCCCATCGACCAGAAGGAAATGATGTGCGGCCTGCAGTGCAACCAGCAGCACCGCTGGCTCCAGTGGCAGGTGGACTCGGGCGCCGGCACCGGCTGGCAGGACACCGGCATTCGCACCGGCTGCCCTCTTTCCACCACCAGCCCGACGCACCTCTCCCTCACCTGCCATCGCGTGCCGAACGATACCGGCTGCGGAGGACGCGGCTGCGTCTATTACGACGACCTTTGCGTCAACGGAGCCTGCACGGCGCTCAACATCGCCCAGCCGCTCAAAAATAATCCCGGCCGCTACAAAGCCATGGGCCTGCAGGATCAGATCGACCTCACCAACACCCGCGCCTCAGGAGCCGATCCCACCACCGCCACCCGCCGCGTCTGGAACAACAACGTCAGCGCCGGAACCTACGGCGCCACCCTTACGGCTTCCGGGTCCTGGATCATTCGCTAAACGGAGTCGCTCATTCGCGAGAGGAGCGGAGTCAATGTTTGCTAAGCGCAGCGCAACCGCCTATTCGGTAAGGGAGAGCGCCCGGTCGAACGCCACCTCGTGGACCGGCTCCTCGCGCCGCTCCAGGGCCACGCGGGCATATTGTCGCGCCACGCCCACAGCAACCAGCGCGATACTCAGCGAGTTCAAAAGCAACCAGCCGGCAACCACGAACTCTGCAACCCGCTCCAACCCGTGCACCAGCTACCCCTTGCCTCTGGATTATGAATCGGCAACCACATTGTAGGTGCCCCATAGGGGGTATCCCATAGCACCGCCGGGGCAAAAAGCGCGCCGAAGTATCAAGTTGGCACCCCCTTACGCAGTGCCAGGGTAGAACGATACTACAGCCCGGGCATCGAGGAACCCCTTCCCGGCGCTTCGCGTTTCTGATACGCCTCCGCCAGCAATCCCCGCACCTCCTCGTCCGTCGTCTGATCGAAATCCCCGTAGAACTGCCCCACCGCGTGGAAGGGATGCGGCGTCTCCAGGCACACCAGCGCATCCACCTCTCGCCGCAGCTCCTCGCAGGTCGCCTCTGCCGCTACCGGCACCGCCACCAGCACTCTCTGTGCCACCGGACCCAGCGCCCGTGCCGCCGCCTTCATCGTGGACCCCGTAGCCAGCCCATCGTCAATCAGGATCACCGTCCGCCCTTCCACCCCCACCGGCATCAGCCCCTCCCGATACAACTTCTCCCGCCTCGCAATTTCGTTCCTCTCGCGCTCTGCCGCCGCCTCAATCGTTGCCTGCGAAATCCCAAAGGCCCGCACCACCGCCGTATCCACCACCACCAGCCCGCCGCTCGCCACCGCGCCCATCGCCAGCTCTTCCTGGCCGGGCGCCCCCAGCTTGCGCACCACAAAAACATCCAGCGGCAAGCGCAGCGCCTCCGCCACTTCATACGCTACCGGCACTCCGCCCCTCGGCAGCCCCAGCACAATTGCCCCCGCCCACTCCAGTTGCTCGCGGACAGCGCGCGCCAGCACTCGGCCCGCATGACGGCGATCCTTAAAAATAGCCATCGTCGATTGCACCGCGAACGGCCCACCGCGCCAGCCACGTTCGCGCAGCCCGGAACCAACCCGCAGTCCCCCGCGTATTCTAGGCTGTATCGACCTATAGGGATGGCTGGCGACGGAGGGCATTTTTGCTCCGTTCGCGAAGCGAGGAGTGGCAGATATCGGGCCTGTCTCAGCGACGAGCGACAAAGAAATGGGCAAAAAGGGCCCCGTCCCGCAGGGTTGGGAGCGAAGAGCCCCTGCTGGATCCCCCAATGACCTGAACATTCGCTCCCAACGCCGGCCCGCCCTATAGGTCGATACAGCCTGGGCCTGTTGTCCGCAGCCGAAGCCCCTTCTCATGAGCATTGCGACCCCACAAAACACCGCTGCCGCCGCGCACCAGGAAAGCTTTCGCTCCTTTCTCTGGATCTGCCTCGCCTTCGCCGCCCTCAAGCTCGCCATCCACGTCGTGGGCAACATCCTCGCCCAGCACGCCGGCTACGGCATCTTCCGCGATGAGATGTACTACCTCATCTGCGGCCGTCATCTCGCCTTCGGCTACGTCGATCAGCCGCCTCTGGTCGCCCTCCAGGCTCGCCTCTCCGATCTTCTCTTTGGCTACAGCCGGATGTGGTCCCTGCGCCTCATCTCCGCCCTCGCCGGCGCCCTCACCGTCTTCCTCACCGGAGCCATCGTCTGGGCCCTCCGTGGAACCCGCTCTGCCGCCGCCCTCGCCATGCTCGGCGTCACCGTCGCCGGCGTCTTCCTCGGCCTCGACAGCTTCCTCTCCATGAACTCCTTTGACCCGGTCTTCTGGATGCTCTGCACCCTCGCCCTCATCCGCATCGTCGCCGAGCACGGAGTTGCCGGCCGCGAGCGCCGCGTCCGCTTCTGGTGGATCGCGCTCGGCATCAGCGCCGGCCTCGGCCTCGAAAACAAAGACACCATCGTCTTCTTCCTCGTCGCTGTCCTCATCGCCCTGCTGCTCACCCCGCAGCGCCGCATCCTCGCCAGCCGCTGGTTTGCCCTCGCGCTCGCCCTCATCGTTCTCCTCGCCCTCCCCAATCTCCTCTGGCAAATCCACTACCACTTTCCCACCCTCGAGTGGCTGGTCACCGTCTCCCACAGCAACAAGGACACAAAGCTCTCCCCGCTCGCCTTCATCGGCCAGCAGATCATGACCCTCACCCCCTGGACCGCTGCCCTCTGGATCACCGGCATCGTCTGGCTCCTCGCCGCCCGCCGCGCCCGCCCCAACCTCTTCCTCGGCGTCCTCTATCCCGTCTTTCTCCTGCTCATGCTGGCCCTCCACGCCAAGGACTACTATCTCGCCGCCATCTACCCCCTCTACTTTGCCGCCGGCGCAATCTGCTGGCTTCCCGCTCCGGATCCCAACCGGGCCTCCACGCGCCGCAGCCCGCTGCGCACCACCCTCGTCAGCGCCTATGCTCTGCTCCTCTGCATCGGATTCGTCCTCACCGTTCCCTTCTCCATTCCCGTCCTCCCGCCGCAACAGCTCGTCGCGTGGATGAAAACCATGCGCTACCAGGCCCAGGACTCCGAGAACCACGCCGCCACCATCCTGCCGCAGTTCTACGCCGACCGCTTCGGCTGGCACCAGATGGTCGAGAAAGTCGCCCAGGTCTACAACGCTCTGCCCCCGCGCGAGCGCGCCATCACCGGCGTCCTCGCCGACAATTACGGCGAAGCCAGCGCCGTCAACCTCTTCGGCCCCCGCTATGGCCTGCCCCTCGCCATCAGCGGACATCAGACCTACTGGCTCTGGGGTCCTCGCGGCTACTCTGGCCAGGAAATGATCCTCATCACCGGCGATTCCCTCGCCGACCTCAAGCCCTACTACGCCTCCTGCCAGGTCACAGCCCAGCTTGACGATCCCCTCGCCATGCCCTGGGAGCACAAGAACGTTTACCTTTGCCGTGGCAGATTCCGCTCCTATCAGGCAGACTGGAAAGACTTCAAACATTACTACTGACGTGGAGCCGTCCCGCGTTTGCAAAGTCTTCCTGAACTGACCCCTCACCCCCGGCCCACCAGCTCCGCGCCCGATCTGCCCCGCGTCCTCAACACCTCCCACGCCACCGCCATAGTCGTCGGCACCATCATCGGCAGCGGCATCTTCCTCGTCCCCGAAGAAATGATGCGCGCCACCGGCTCCTCCTCCCTCGTCTATCTCGCGTGGATCGCCGGCGGTCTCCTCTCCTTCTTCGGCGCTATGACCTACGCCGAGCTCAGCACCCTTCTCCCCTATGCCGGCGGCGAGTACGTCTACATCCGCGGCGCGTACGGCGACCTCCTCGCCTTCCTCTATATGTGGACGTGGTTCGCCGTCGCCAAGCCCGCCTCCATCGCCAGCGTCACCACCGGCCTCGCCCGCGTCCTCGCCATCTTCCCCTCTCTGCGCTGGCTCAACGGCACCGCCTTCCACGTCCCCTTCGCCGTCGAGTGGTCCCAGATCTTCGCCATCGCCGCCACCTGGCTCATCACCGGCCTCAACTACCTCGGCATGCGCAAGGCCGGCAGCTTCCAGCTCATCTTCACCTGGCTCAAGGGCGTCCTCATCGCCGTCATCGCCGGCTTCTGCTTCTTTTCCTTCAGCGGACACTGGTCCAACTTCGCTACCCACTTCACCGGAGCCCACGGCGGCTTCAGCGGATTCATGATCGCCCTCATCGCCGCCCTCTGGGCCTACGACGGCTGGAACGACCTCACCATGGTCGCCGGCGAAGTCCGCAACCCCGAGCGCAGCCTGCCCATCGCCCTCCTCGCCGGACTCGCCATCGTCGGCGTCCTCTACATGGCCACCAACGCCGCCATCCAGTACATCCTCCCCGCCGCGCAGATTGCCGCCGACCCCCGTCCCGCCGTCAGCGCCCTCCAGGCCATCACCGGCCCCTGGGGTGCAGGACTCGTCTCCATCGCCATGGCCGTCTCCATCATCGTCACCCTCAACGGCACCATCATGTCAGGCGCCCGCGTCCCCTACGCCGCCGCCCGCGACGGCCTCTTCTTCCGCCGCATGGCCGACATCCACCCCCGCTTCGAAAGTCCCTCAACTTCCCTCATCGTCCAGGCGCTCCTCACCACCGGCCTCCTCCTCGCCGTGGGACGCTTCCAGCAGCTCTTCGAGCTCGCCATCTTTGCCGAGTGGCTCTTCTACATGATCACGGCGACCACCATCTTCCACTACCGCCGCCGCGATCGCGGTGCGCCCGTCTTCCACGTCTGGGGATACCCTGTCATCCCCGCCCTCTTCGTCATCGCCGCCGCCGTGCTCCTCGTCTACTCCTACGCCGAGAACTTCAGAAGCTCCCTCATCGGCACCGCCATCATCCTCCTCGGCGTACCTCTCTCCTTCGCCTTCCGCCGAAGGCGCAACCCCGCGCCTGGCGAACCGCGCCAGTTGTAAAGGAAGTTCCAAAAAAAGACGCTAGTGCGCCGTATACGGTCCCGGCATCGGCTTCACCGCCGCCCCCGCCGTGCCTGCCGCCGTATCCGCTGGGGCCCCCTGCGCGGTCCGCTTCGAATAAATCCTGAAATTCACCGCCAGATCGATCACCGACATCACCCTCTTGCCATCCTTCACCGCCGGCGTGAACTTCGCATTCTCAATCGCCGCTACCGCGTTCTCGTCCAGCCCAAACCCAATCGGCCGATACACCGCCACCGCCGCCGGCCTGCCATCCGTTCCCAGAATCACCATGTAGCTCGCCACCCCCGCCACCTGCGCCCTCTGCGCATAGTCATTCGAGGCCGGCGTCACGTGCGCCACCAGATGCGGCCCATCCACCCCCGGCCCCGGCCGCACGATCTTCGCATCCGTCGGCGTCAGCACCTTGTGGCTGTTCTGCGCCTGGTAGAAGTACTGCCAGTAGTCCGGCATCTCCGCGATCATCTTCGCGTCCAGCTCCGGCGCAAAAACCTTATTCAGCGCCCCCCGCAGTCGCTCCGCCGATTCCCCCGGCGAAAACGTCGTCCCCGGCGGCGCCGCTGGCTTCTCCGCCGTCTCCGCCCCCGCATCCCTGCCCGTCGTGTCCCCAGCCGTCGCGTCCCCGACAGCCTTCTCCTCGCCCTTTTCCTTCTTCCCGCCCTTCTCCTTCTTCGGCTTTACCACCACCTGCCGATCGATCTCGATCGCCAGATGCTTCTTCTTCGGCGTGATCGCGATCCGGTCGAACGACGTCGCCTGCTCTGCCCAGTTCCCCTCATCTTCAAAATGAATTCCGTAACGAACCCCTTCCAGTTCTATCTTTTTCGCCGACATCTTCACGTGATCGATCATCACTGCGCACAGCGTCCACGACCCCTTCTTCGACTCCCCCACCAGGTCGCCGCTCATGTTGAAGTGCAGATTGTCGTCCAGGTAGAGCCCCCGCAGATACAACGGCCGCCCCACCAGCCTCTCCCGCAGCTCGGCTTCCGTAATCGGCCCAGCCTCAGGCGTGCTTGCCGCCTTCGCCTGGGACGCGGCCGAGCTCCGGGCAGCAGCCGGCCTGGCTTGCGAATAGCTGAGGGTAAGACCAAGAATAGGCAGGGCGAAAGCGGCAAACCAGGCAGGCTTCATCAGACGGGTTCCAGGCTCGTTTGAGAGATGCTTCGTCGATACCAGATACAGGACGCCCAGACACTCCCCCGCTCGGGGCAAGGAATTCCCACAGTAACCGGAAAGGGCTGCCGCCAACATACCACCCCGCGCCGTGCGCAGTGCATCCGGACCAGCGCGCGCAATCCCACTTTTCCACAGATTTCCACAAGCAGGGTTAACCAACCTGAGTCCTTCAAGTCGCACTTGAAGAATACGGGGAGATCCACACAGGAGAAGCGATGTGTGGTCGGCCCGAAGCCTGGAGCCTGAAGCCGGGAGTTTGGAGTCAGGAGCTGGGAGTCAGAAATCCGAAGCCCCGAGCCGGAAGTCCGGAGCCAACACGCGAGAGACGGCACCCCGTCACCAGCAGAGCATTCCCCTCAGCCCGCCCTGTACACCATCCGCTGTCAACGCCCCGAACCTGACCAGCGACAACCGACAGCCTCCAGCCTCCCGGCTCCCGGCTCCCGGCTCCCGGCTCCCAGCCTCCAGCCTCCCAGCCTCCCGGCTCCCAGCTCCGTCTCCTCACGGGACTCCGCAGGGAATCGTCAGCAGATCGCACAAATCCCCCGACTGCTGCTCCCGCGCCTGCTGGTCCGCCGCCGGCAGCATCCCCAGACCCCAGTTCCACTGGATGAACCGCAGAATCGAAACGTAATCCATCGGCTGCTTCGAAATGTAACCCGCCTTCGCGTAAGGCGAGATCACGATCACCGGCACCCGCGCCCCCAGCCCGAACGAGTTTGCCAGCTGCGGCGGCGGCTCGTGGTCGTACCAGCCCCCGCTCTCGTCGTAGAGCATCACGATGGCCGTGCTCTGCCAGTACGGCGAGTTCTTCACCGCCTGCACAAACTCATCCGCCCACTCAATCCCGTCCGCCATATGCCCCGATCCGGGATGCTCGCTGTATCCCGGCGCCGGTGTCACGAATGACACCGACGGCAGCGTCCCGCCCGTCAGCGTCTGCTCAAAACTCTTCAGCGAGATGTCCTGCAGGTTGCTGGAGTAATTCGTGCTCGTGAAGTACTGAAACACGTCCTCCTGCGGAACGTAATCCTGGCACGTGCTGTTCACTGATGTGTCGTACCCCGACTGGTACCACGCCCACGACACCCCGGCCGCGGTCATCTGATTGCCCACGTTCGTTTCCGACAGCGGCGCCGCCACGGTCGCTCCCCCCATGGACAGTTGCGCCGCGTCGCACTTGTCGTAGAAGGGCAGGCTCCCCGCCGTCCGCGCATCGTGCGTCGTTGCCGCCACCATGTACAGCTCCTGCCCCGGTTCGCTGTACAGCGCCGACGAGTAGAAGTGGTCGGCCAGCGCGTACTGGTCCGCGTACCCCCAGATCGTGTCCACACCCCACGTCGTCCCGTCGCTCGCCGTCCCTGACACCGTGTTGTCGTAGTAGTCCATCGAGATGTCGCCGTTCGTGTAGGCGTACTTGTCCATCTTCCCGTTGTCCCACGCCGCGGTATAGGTCGTAATGTCGTGATTGATATTCGGCGCGTCCATCTGGCTCACCAGCCGCGGCGTCACCGTGTTCCCCGCAGCGTCCGTCTGCGTATAGCTCGGCAGGCTGGTATCCAGCCCGTCCGCCCCGGGGAACGTTCCGAACAGATTATCGAAGGAGTGGTTCTGCAGGATCAGCACAATCAGGTGCGTGATCGCCGATTGCGGCGTCCCCGTCGTTCCCCCGGTCACCGTCACCGTTGCCGCGGCCGTCTTCGTCGGCGCCGCGCCCGAACCCGAGCCTGCGCCCGTCGCCGTGATCGTGTAAGTCGTCGTCGCCGTCGGGCTTACCGTCGCCGATCCGTTCAGCGCCGGCGTTCCCGACCCCACTGCCGGACTGAAGCTCACAGCCGTGGCATTCGTGCTCGTCCACGTCAGCGTCGCGCTGCTCCCGCTCACGATCGACGTCGGATTCGCCGTCAGCGTCACCGTCAGCGAGCCTGTCGTCACCGTAACCGTCGCCGTATCCGTGACGCTCCCGCCCCCGCCGCTTGCCGTCACCGTGTACGTGGTGGTGCTCGTCGGCGACACCGCCTGGCTTCCCCCGGCGGCATTCAGCGCATAGCTGCTGCCATCGCTTCCCTTGATTGTGACCGTTTCCGCGTGGCTCGCGGTCACCGTCAGCGTCGAAGAGTTTCCCGCCGCGATCGCGGCCGGACTCGCCGCAATTGTGACCGTGGGTCTGGTTTCCGGCTGCACCCCGGAGCTGGATCCGCATCCGGCGGCCATCAGAGTTAGAAATACAGCAAGACTGGGGGCCAGCCAGCTCCTGCACCATGGGCGAATAAGACGGACGGCTCTAACTTGCAATGCGCGCTCACTTCCAAAGCGGCAGAATTGATACAAAATTGATTCAGACGCAATCTGCGCCCCCTCCCGTTGCCCGCCCCGCGCCATCTAAAACAAATTCTCGCTCGCCGGAAACCCATCTCATCTCCCCTGCGCGGTTTCTGCCGGCTCCGCCGCCTTTCAATGCAAGCCCCCGGCGCCCTCCGCCTCCCGCATCATGAAATGCCAGTCAGGGCCCGCGCCAAGTTACGCCAAGACCCCGAAATTTCCCGGTCCACCGGACCTTGTGGGCCCAGGGAGTCCAATATCAAAACACCATGATCCAGCCCGGGCCACGGTTCGACCATCAGCCCATCCGCCTGAAAGGGCGCTTACTGCTTAAGTCGATCTGTGCACGCTGCGGCCAGTCCAAAGTCGTCTCGGCCGCCGATGAAACACTCGCCGCGTGGGAAGAAGGCCACATCTGCCAGGGCGCCAATCGATCCCCTGCGCAAAGCCTCCCCGCCACCGAAAAGCAGAACGCCCTCCGTCCGGAAAACCGATAACCCGGGCCACACCTGCACCCCAGCCTCCCCGGCTTCAACCGCGAAGACGCCTGCGGAATCGACGACTGGCGCCGACCGCCTGCAAGCGAATTCCGCCATCAACCACCTCTTTGGCCGAGCCTCTGGTGGGATGAGTCTGAACTCCCTTGACAGCCGTCATCCCGAAGGCGCAACGGCAGGATCCGCGGTTGCCCGTCGACGCCTCCCAGCTCCCGCCTCGCGCCTCTCAGCTCCCGGCTCCCGCCTCGCGCCTCGCGCCTCTCAGCTCCCGGCTCCCAACTCCCAGCTGCCGGCTTCCAGCTCCCAGCTCCCGCCTCCCAGCTCCCGCCTCCCAGCTCCCAGCTGCCGGCTGCCGGCAGCCTCACTGCGGCTTCGTCTCCTCGGGCTCCTGCGGCGTCCCCGGCGGCGGATGCACCCCCGCTGCCGGCGGCTGCGGCCGTGGCACCATCGGAGTTGCCTCCTCCGGCGGCGTATCGCTCTGGCTGAGCACCTCAACATCGAAAATCAGCTCCGCCTTCGGCGGAATCGCCGGAGGCCGCCCCGTCTCCCCATACGCCAGCTGATAAGGAATAAACAGCCGCCGCCGCCCACCGATCCGCATCCCCTCAAACCCCGTATCCCATCCCGGAATCACCCGGTGCGCACCATACGGAAACGTAAACGGCTGCCCGTGATCGTACGACGAGTCGAACTTCGTCCCATCCGTCAGATACCCGGTGTATTCGACCGTCGTCCACTTCCCCGTCTCCACCAGCGCTCCCGTTCCCGCCTTCAGATCGAGATAAGTCAGCGAGTACTCCACCTTCGGGCACCCCAGCCCCGCCGGAACCGGTGGAATCTTCGGTGAAAGCGCCGGCTGCGGCACTGCACAGTGCATCACCGGCGTCACGGGCCGATGTGGAGGCGGAGGCGGAGCCTTGGGAGCCAGTTGCGCCGCCGCAGGCCAGCTTCCCAGCACCGTGGCAGCACACAGAAGAAAACAACACCGTGGGTTCGTCATTCCCCTCCAGTGTATGCAAAGTCACCGGCGACCCGCCCACCCTCCCGGGCGTAGAATCCCGCCACGCCCCAGGGAGGGGGCTGCACCATGCGCATGATGCTGCAAGTTGTCATCCCCGTGAAACCCGGCAACGCCGCCGTTCGCGAAGGCAAGCTGGGTCCCACCATCCAGAAACTCCTCGGTGACCTGAAACCCGAAGCCGCCTTCTTTACTGAAACCAATGGCAATCGCAGCGGCTACATTTTCTTCGATATGAAGGACGCCTCCGAGATACCGAAGATCGCCGAGCCCTGGTTCCTCGCCTTCAACGCCACTCTCACTATCAAACCTGCCATGACCCCCCAGGACCTCGGAGGCTCAGCCAGCGCCGCCATCGAAGCCGCCGCCAAAGCCCACCCCAAAACCTTCGGGTCGTAACGGCCCGAACCCTCCCCCGCTCAGGCTCGCGCGTCGGCCAGCTCCTCCGTGGCTGCCTCCCCCGCGGTTTTCCCCGCTTCGGCCATCTCCGGCCCGCCTGCTTCGATAAAGGGCCTCCCGTAGTAGCTGTCCAGCAGCAGCATGCGCAGCTCGCTGATCAGAGGGAAGCGAGGGTTGGCGCCTGTGCACTGGTCGTCAAAGGCCTCCTCGGCAATAGCGTCCACCCTGGCCAGAAAATCCGCTTCGGCAATGCCCGCGGCCTGAATCGATCCCGGAATGTCCAGGTCGCGCTTCAGCGCTTCGATCCAGCCCAGCAGATGGCGCACGCTGGCGTCCTTGTCCTCGCCGCCCAGCCCGAGGTATTCCGCGATCTCCGCATAGCGGCATTTGGCTTTGGGCCGGTCGTACTGCGAAAACGCCGCCTGCTTGGAGGGGTTGTCGTTGGCGTTGTAGCGAACGACGTTGGCAATCAGCAGCGCGTTGGCCAGGCCGTGCGGCAAATGGAACGCGGCCCCCAGCTTGTGCGCCATCGAATGGCAGACGCCCAGAAACGCATTGGCAAATGCCACCCCGGCAATGGTCGCTGCGTTGTGGACCTTCTCGCGCGCCACCGGATCCTTCGCGCCGTTCCGGTAGGCCGACGGCAGGTACTCCCGCAGAAGCTTCAGCGCGGTCAGCGCCTGCCCGTCGCTGAACTCGCTGGCCATAATTGAGACGTAGCTCTCGAGGCTGTGCACCACGGCGTCGAGGCCGCCGAACGCGGTCAGCGGCTTGGGCAGGTTCATCACCAGGTTCGGATCCACGATGGCCAGATGCGGCGTCAGCTCGTAATCGGCAATCGGATATTTCACCCCGGTCGCATCGTCTGTGACCACGGCAAACGGCGTCACCTCCGAACCCGTTCCCGATGTGGTGGGTATGGCCACCAGTTCCGCTTTCATCCCCATCTTCGGAAAGCGGAAGATCCGCTTGCGAATGTCCATGAAGCGGAGCGCGAGATCTTCGAAATTCACCTCCGGGTGCTCGTACAGAACCCACATCAGCTTGGCCGCATCCATCGGCGAGCCGCCCCCGAAGGCGACCAGCACGTCAGGCTGGAAGATGTTCGCCACCTCCACGCCCTTGCGCACGATGGCCAGCGTCGGATCCGCCTCGACCTGATAGAAGACCTCCACCTCCATGTGCTGGCTCTTGAGCAGCGCAATCAGCTCATCCGCATGGCCGTGTCGAAACAGAAACAGATCCGTGACCACCAGCGCTCGCTTCCGGCCCTCCAGTTCGCGCAGAGCTTCCTGCAGGCATCCGCGCCGGAAATAAATGGACTTCGGCAGTTTGTGCCACAACATGTTTTCCGCCCTCTTGGCTACCGTCTTGCGGTTGATCAGGTGCTTCGGACCGACGTTCTCTGAGATGGAATTGCCGCCCCACGTGCCGCAACCCAGCGTCAGCGACGGCGCCAGGCTGAAGTTGTACAGGTCGCCGATGCCGCCATGCGACGACGGCGTATTAATCAGAATGCGGGCCGTCTTCATCCGCTCGCCAAAGCGCCGCACCCGCTCCTTCTGCAGATCCTGGTCGGTGTAGAGCACCGATGTGTGGCCGATCCCGCCCAGCGCCACCAGCTCCGCCGCCGTTTCCACCGCCTCTTCAAAGCCCTTTCGGCGATAGAGCGCCAGCACCGGCGACAGCTTCTCGTACGCGAACGGTTCGCCCGCCCCCGCGTGCTCCACCTCGCCGATCAGCACGTGCGTGCCCGAGGGCACCGCGAAGCCCGCCAGGGCCGCAATCTTCTCCGCCGGCTGCCCCACGATCGCCGTATTGATCGAGCCGTCGACGAACAGGAGCTCGCGCACTTTCTCCATCTCTCCGGCCGCCAGCAGGTAGCCGCCGTGCGACGCAAAGCGCTCGCGCACCGCTTCGTAAACGGCCTCCACCGCAATGACCGACTGCTCCGAGGCGCAAACCACTCCGTTGTCGAAGGTCTTCGACAGCAGAATCGAAGCGACCGCCCGCTTGATGTCCGCGGTCTCGTCGATCACCACCGGCGTGTTCCCCGCGCCCACTCCAATGGCCGGCTTCCCCGAGGAATAAGCCGCCCGCACCATGCCCGGACCGCCCGTCGCCAGAATCAGGTTGATCGCCGGATGCCGCATCAGCGCGTTCGACAGCTCCAGCGTCGGCTCCTCGATCCACCCGATGATGTCGGCCGGCGCGCCCGCCGCCACCGCCGCCTCCAGCACCAGCCGCGCCGCCGCGCATGTCGACCGCTTCGCCCGTGGATGCGGGCTGAACACGATCCCGTTCCGCGTCTTCAGGCTGATCAGCGCCTTGAAGATCGTCGTCGAGGTCGGATTCGTCGTCGGAATGATCCCGCAGATCACCCCCACCGGCTCGGCAATGGTCAGTATCCCGTGCTCGTCATCCACTTCCACCACGCCGCAGGTCTTCTCGTCTTTGTACTTGTTGTAGATGTATTCCGAGGCAAAGTGATTTTTCACCACCTTGTCCTCCACCACCCCCATCCCCGTCTCTTCCGCCGCCATCTTCGCCAGCGGAATGCGCGCATCCGCAGCCGCCAGCGCGGCGCTGCGGAAGATCAGATCCACCTGCTGCTGAGAAAACGTGGCGTACTTCTGCTGCGCTGCCTGCACGCGCTCGGCAAGGGCATTCAGTTGGGCAAGGCTGGTGACCGGCATGACTCCTCCATGGGAGGCAACGGCGACGCTCAGGCAGTTTTTCCGCCGGGTCCTCCGCTTCCATCATGAAATCCGGCCAATACGATTGTCGGTGACACCAGTCACGGCGCATTCCGCCAGCAAGGCGTACCAGCACGCACGCTGCAGCCGACGCCAGCCACGGCTCCGCTGAGAAGAAAAATCTGCCTGGAGTTCTTAGCTCTTCAGCTCTTCGAAGATGTGCCCCAACACATTGTGGGTATACAGAATCAGCAACTTGCTGATTCGAGAAAACGATAAAAACGACGGGAACGACTGAAGGGCTGAGTTGTCGTACGTTTTTCGTACAAAAGAGCCGTTTGAACCAGGAGAAGATCGTGTCACATCTTCGAATGCTGTAAAGAAGAAGATCGCGGGCGCTGCGCCACGCAGGGGGATGTGGGGAGGAAGCGTCAGCGGAGGGGCTTACGGCAGGATTCAGTGATTCCGGAGCCGAAAATGTACCTTCGCGGCGACTGACTCGGGGATTCTGAGGCTGGTGTACCGCCGCTTGTTCATCCGCTCCGGGCGCTCGACCTTGAGGACTCCGGGCTCGTGCTCGAACAGATCCCGGACGAAATCGCTGGACCAGCCCCAGCGCTTGGCAAGCTGTACCGGCGAGTAGTGCTGTTCGTGCGCGAGCGACATGCGTGAAATGAGCCTCTGTCAGTGAGTACTTCCCGGAGCAGCTCGGCACCCTTTATTTGGCGGCAGAAAAGTGAAAGCCCTCGGTCGCGAGGCTTTATGATGTCCTCGGGGCAATATGCAAGCACTTTTCGATCAGACCGGTGCGACCTACGCCTGGCTGGGTGACTCGGGAAAAATCTACGGACTGACCGGTAGGAATCTCGCATTCATTCAGGGTGACAGCGTCTACAACTGGCGTGGAGCGCATATTGGTTGGTGGCAAGAAGGACACATACGGGATTCACGGGGCGCGGTTTTCCTCTTCACTTCCGAAGCTACCAACTTGGGAGTTGTGCGACCCGTTAGAAACGTTTCCCCGGTGCGTCCCGTCAGGCAAGTGTCCTCAGTCAAGCCAGTAAGATCAACTCGACCGGTGAAACCTGTAGGGTCACGATCATGGTCAACTCGACCTCCGTTTTAATCTTGACGGCATGGATCGTGCGTTTTCGCAGTGGGCCTCGGTCGAGGGATATCAGGATTCCAGGGCCGCGAGCCGGTCGATTCGTGTTCTCCACCGAAGTCGCCTCCTCCACCGCGCGAACGATGGCAAGGCGGTCGTGGTGGCGCGTCGCCTCGACCGCAGCGATATGAGATTCCAGCGCTGCGTGAGCATTCAGGCGTCCGAGCCGCCGCAGGACCTTCAGCAGTTCGCGGTTCGCGCGGAAGAGGATCTCATTGCGACAAGCCGCAAGCCGTGATCCAGCTTAGGCGAAGCTCAGCGTGTGCCCGCCGTCCGATCCGATCCGGCGCAGGATCGTGCCCACCACGTCCGGGTCACCCCACCGCTTCGCGAGGCTTGCCGCGTCCTTGTTCGCGGTCGCGACGATCTGTCCCTTGGCTGCATAGATCGCGTCGATAATCTCGCCGAGGCGACCCAGCTTGAAGTCGCTCGCCGGGAACTTGTCGATTTCGTCCAGGAAGATGATGGGCCGCAAACCCTTCCGAGCGGCGGTCGTAATCATCCTCTCCGTCACCTCAGGCGTCGGAGCCTCCCGGTCCGTCTCCGCTGCGACATGCTGGTGCAGCAGCACGCTCGCGGTGACGCGCCAGATGTGCGGCGAGTAGTCACAGTTCCGCGCGTCGCGGAGGTTCCCGACCAGGATGTGGCGATACAGCGCGTAGGAGAGATGCGTCTTCCCACTGCCCGGCGGGCCGGAAAAATAGTAGGAATCGTCGGGCCGCTGCCTAAGCAGCTCCAGAATCTCCGCCTGGCGCTTGCTGCGCGGCACCAGTGTACTGAGACGCGCGTCGCGGAAGCGTTCGGGGACGATACGCCAGTCCTTCGAGAGCCAGCGGACAAAGGAGCAAGGGCAGTGGACGGACAGATAACTGCTGACGGTGATGTCCGTGGTCACGCCACGCGCGTCGAGGCGCACCTCCCCGCTACCGTGACAGTGGGGGCACTGGTCGCCGCGCTCGATGACGCCGATCTGCTCCGGCGTCAGTGTCGGCGGCTCCTCCAGGCGCTCCCAGGACGTTTCCCGGCGGATGGCGTCCCGTTCCTCTGGGGGGCGCACGCGCATAGTTGTCGAGATGCTCATTTTCTTTTCCTCCTCTTTTCCTTTCATCTACTTCACCGGGCGCGTCGGATCACTCTCGCTCATCTGGCGCAGCCAGAGCGGCTCGTCCTCTGGATGAGGCGGCTGCGCGGCAGCCGTTTCACGCTCGTACCTTTCGCGCCCACGCTGCCACTTGATCCACGATTCGGCGATCGTCTCGATCTTCTCGGCCAGGTACATTGCTGGGTCCTGATCCGAACGATCCATCCTGCTCGCCCAGAAGTCGCTCGTCTCCCAGGCGTAGGTGATGATCGAGGCCAGGTCCGCCTCTGAGCGATCCTGGAGCAGCCGGTCGAAGACGACGGGCCAGGATGTCTCTGCTGCGCTCTGGTGACGTTTAGGGGCTGCCATGCGAGCCAGATAGCCCAGGGCGAGCCCGCGAGCAGCGGCGGACGCCTGGGGCGGCGTGGCGGGCGCGGCGGGGCCGCTCGTGGTGGGGGTGTTGTTCGTCTTCTGCTGCTGGACAGGAGATGACTGCCGACGAGGAGACACAGACCTGGGATTGGCGATCCTTCCCTGTCCTGAGGAAGAAGAGCCGGAGGCGACCCCATCGCGACTCAACTCATCCGATGCGGGGGCTCCGCCCCCCGCACCCCCCTGAGCGAAGCGAAGAGTTTCCTTCTCCTTCTCACTCTCCTTCTCCGTTTCATTTTCATTGTTGTAGTTATCCGCGTCATGATCCGCGCCGTCATCCTTGTCATGATCCGCGTGGTCATCCGCGTCATGATCCTTGTCGTCATCCTTGTCGTGATCCGCGCCATCATCCGCAAGACGGAGCACGTCATCGACGCAAATAGCTTCTCTCTCAAAGAGTTCTGCCAGATTCGTCATACGCGTCATCATCCGGCCCTTCGTCAACAGATACCGGTTGACGAAATACGGCTGCGCCCGCTTCGACCGCGACGCGCGGTACCAGATGTAGCGCTTCCGATGAAGCTCGCTGAGAATGCGTGCAGCCGTATCCTGGTTAAAAAGATGCCCTGTCCAGTGACAGAGGAGAGGAGCATTGATGATGTCCCCTCCGGTGCCACCATCGGCGAGCAGGATCAAGTGTTCAAGCGCGAAGCATTCGACAGCAGTCAGCCGACCATCAAGGAGATGGTCGAGGATGCCACGCCGCATCTGGACCCAGCCGCCGCTCACTGCGAACCTCCGGCCCCATCGAGAGACTCCGCGAGTGCCGCCAGGGCCTGATCGTCGAGAAGCTCGACGACATTGATGTCGGCGACCTTGGTCTCGGCGGCACGAGGAACATCGATCATCCGCCAGAGATACCCGTCCGTGTCCTCACCCTTCTGCTCGACGACGCGGCGTTCGGTGAGTGTCCCCGCCACACGGCGTACCTCCGCACGGTCGAGCCACGTCGCCTCCATCAGCGCCCGCTCGTCGAGCCAGCCCTGCCAGAACGGCTCGTCGGGAAAGGCCCGGCGACCCCGGCTCTGCAACCACCGCTGATAGTGGAGATCCCAAGCCCAGCGAAGGGCGAGCCAAACGAGCCGTTCCTCGGTGGACAGAGGCGACGGCGGTGGCGTCATCAGATAGTCGCCGCGCAAGACAGTGTGAAGTTCGGTAACGAGCCCGATCTTCTCGCACGGCTCGCAAGTCACGATAGACGTCGATGCGGTGTCCAGGGTACGGATAAAAAGGACGCCATTCTGAGTGGTCACCTGGATCTTCATCCCCCTGATCCTGGCGGCGATGTGGAGACGTCCCTGCTTTGCGGTGGTGTTGTTGCCGCCGATGTCGCCTGGGTCCACTGCGAGCCACGTGTTAGGGGTGGACTGCAGCGCGGCGAAAAGTGCGCTGTAGTCGCGACGCGGAGCGTCGAGCTTCCGCGAGGGCACGTTGGGTGGTGCTGCCTGCATGATGTGCATTTGAGATACCTCTACTCATGCACCCGATAGACGATTTCCTCGATTCACTTTGATTTATGACAAGCGTCATGACTTCAGTTACTTAGCGTGACTTAACAGCGTCACCGACGCCGAAGTGAGGTCGCGCATGTTACGAAAGATTTTTTGAGTGATAAGCAATCTTTTTGTAGATGTGCCCCAGCGTTGTAAAACAGGGCGGCTCGAAGAGAAGTTAGGAACGATAAGAAAAAAAGAGTAAAGAAAACCGAAGTGAATTACGCCGTCTGACTACGGCCCTCCTTATCAGGAGGAGCCCATGGCAAGAAAGAAACCCCGGACTAAACCCAAATCCCCTTACACGTGGCGGCAGGCACCCGACTCGATCCTGCTCG
>DASXFH010000009.1:0-2420 GCA_036489655.1 Acidobacteriaceae bacterium
CCTTCACGTGCTCAATAATGGCACGGTCCGTGGGGGTGCCTTCCAATGTCACCAGAATCGTGCCGTACACGTTGTCTCCGTTTTATCTACCCACAATAACCCGCCATGCGGTGTTAAGAGAATCCGGCAGGCCATAGATGTCCATCGCGGTAATCAGCATGGCGCTGGCCCAGCCGGCAATCATGAGGAACCAGCCGTTTTTCCAGCGTCCCATGCGCCTGCGCGAACTGGTGAACTGCAACAGTGGAAACATGGCGAAGGGAAGCTGCAGTGCAAGGATCACCTGGCTCAGCGTCAGCAGATCGGTGACGCTGCTGTTGCCCCGGATACCGATAACGAACACCGCGGGCAGAATGGCCAGGGTGCGGGTGATGAGACGGCGCACCCATGGTTGAATGCGCCAGTGCATGAAGCCTTCCATCACCACCTGGCCGGCCAGCGTTCCCGTGATGGTGCTGCTCTGGCCGCTGGCCAGCAGCGCCACAGCAAACAGGGTGCTCGCCGCCGTCGCCCCCAGCAGCGGCGCCAGCGTCAGGTAAGCAATCCGAATCCAGTCGGCGTCGGCGCTGAAGTGGACCAGTTGCCCGCTCGGAAGCGTCACGCTCGCCTTACCGAAGAACACCGTCGCCGCCAGCACCAGAATGGCCGCGTTGACGAAAAACGCCGTGCCCAGCGCGATGGTCGAGTCGATGGTGTTGAAGCGGATCGCGCTCCGCACCGACGGCTCATCCTTCTGCAGCTTGCGGCTCTGCACCAGCGCCGAATGCAGATAGAGATTGTGCGGCATGACCGTGGCGCCAATGATCCCGATCGCCACATACATCATCCCGACCTGGCCAAAGCGGGGCGAGATCAGAGCCTGTCCCATCTCCAGAAAGCTGGGATGGGTCTGGGGGAGAACGAACAGCTCGAGGAAATAGCAAACCGAAATGGTTGCGACCAGAATCACCACCACCGCTTCGATGGTCCGCATGCCGAAGCGCTGCAGCGCCAGAAGCAGCAGCACATCAAGCCCCGTAATGATCACCGCCCACAGCAGGGGAATATGGAACAGCAGGTTGAGAGCGACGGCGCTGCCCAGCACTTCCGCCAGATCGCAGGCTCCAATAGCGATCTCGCTCAGCAGCCAGTTAGGCCAGCGCGTCCACCGCGGATACCAGTCGCGGCAGCACTGCGCCAGGTCCTTGCCGGTCACCACGCCAAGACGGGCGGCGATCACCTGCATGAAGATCGCCATGAGGCTGGCAAGGGCCACTACCCACAGCAATCCGTAACGGAACTGGGCGCCGCCCTGCAGGTCGGTTCCCCAGTTGCCAGGATCCATGTAACCGACGCTGACAAGAATGGCCGGCCCTACAAAGGCGCGCCACTGTTTCCAGAAACCGGCCTTATGGTGCGGCACCGCAACCGTGCCATGCACGCCTTCCAGCGAACGATGACCGTCTTCGAGGATGGGGCTCTCTTCCGCCGCGGGCACACCTCGGCCCTCGATTTCATTCCCGGCAACAGCGCGCGGGTTGTCTGTGCCCATAACCTTCCCTGATTCCGTTTGTAAACCATAGTTAACATATTTCGGTTAAGAAAAGTTCACAAAGTCGGGAAAGGCCAAAAGATTTCCAAATCGCCGGGGTGCGCCTTCCCGCCCGCTGGAATTAAAATAGGAGGCGATGATCGTGGATCGAGCGATCTCCGAGCCTTTCCTCCGGCGCTTCCGCCGCGGCCGTCCCGACCGAGGACGACGCATCTTTTCCAACTGACCCTTTCTCCCGCTCCGCCCTCAACCGTGCGTGAGCGAAGGTCCTGCGTCCCAATCACGAAAGGAAAAGGTCATGAACTCCTTTGGCAGCCAGTCCGAGCTGAAAGCCGGCGGCAAGTCGTACCGGATCTTCCGACTCAGCGCCCTTGAAGGCCAGCGCGGCATTCGTCTCGCGCGTCTCCCCTTCAGCCTGCGTATATTGCTCGAGAATCTGCTCCGCTATGAAGACGGCAAATCCGTCACCGGGGACGACATCGAGTTCCTCGCCAAGTGGGACCCAAAAGCCGAGCCCTCCCGCGAAATCTCGTGGATGCCGGCGCGCGTCCTCATGCAGGACTTCACGGGAGTTCCGGCCGTCGTTGACCTGGCCGCGATGCGCGACGCCATGAAGGTGCTGGGCGGCGATCCGCAGAAGATCAACCCCCTGCAGCCGGCCGAGCTCGTCATCGACCACTCCGTTCAGGTGGACGAGTACGGCACCGGCAATGCCTACACGCTGAACGCCGCGCTGGAGTTTCAGCGTAACCGCGAACGTTACGCATTCCTCAAGTGGGGACAGACGGCGTTCCGCAACTTCTCCGCCGTGCCGCCAGGCATGGGCATTTGCCACCAGGTGAACCTCGAACACCTGGCGCGCGTCGTCTTTACCACGTCGGGCGCAAAG
>DASXFH010000065.1:0-14538 GCA_036489655.1 Acidobacteriaceae bacterium
GCCCTCGCAGATGAACGTGTGGCTGGAAATCTTGCAGCGCCGGCCCACCGTGGCGTTCTTCTGAATCTCCACAAACGTGCCGATTTTGGTCTCGTCGCCGATCGTGCAGCCGTACAGGTTGATAAACTTTGCCAGCCGGACCCCGTTGCCGAGCTTCACATCCGGGGCGATGCTGTTCCACTCGTTCATAGGTAGACCAGCGCTCCCCGTTCGCGCAGCGACTGGGTCGCCGACTCCAGCATCTGCACCACCCGCAGGCCTGCGCATCCGTCGTTGAACGGCTTCTTGCTGTGCGTCACGCAGTCCACGAAGTAGGTCAGCTCTTCGCGCAGCGCTTCCACCTGCTCCAACTGCGGCGCCCACATGTCTCCGGAGCGGTAGTTCACCAGCAACCGGTAAACCCCTTCGTTGTTGGTGATGTTCACACCCTTGTCGTAGACCTTGACCTTTTCATCGGCCTCCAGATCGTTCCACACCAGCATGCGTTTCTCGCCGCCGATCAGTGTGGTTCTGACTTTCACCGGCGACAGCCAGTTGACGTTGATGTGTGCGATCACGTTTTCCGGAAAATAGACCGTCATGTAGGCCACATCTTCATGGCTGTTCAGGTGGCTCTGTCCGGTGGCCACAATGGCTTCAGGACGGCCGTCGATCAGGTAATCCATGATCGACAGATCATGCGGCGCCAGGTCCCACAGCACATTGATGTCGTGCTGGAACAGACCCAGGTTCACGCGCGTCGAATCGTAGTAGTACAGCCGCCCCAGCGTCCCTTCCTTCATCAGATGCGAGATCTTGCGCACCGCTCCGGTGAACAGAAACGTGTGGTCCACCATGATGGTCAGGCCCTTGCGCTCCGCCAGCTCGATCAGTTCCTCGCCCTGTTGCACATTGCTGGTGAAAGGCTTCTCGACAAAGACGTGCTTTCCGTTTTCCAGCGCCGCCTTGGCCAGCTCGAAATGCGTCCACACCGGCGTAATTACCGCGATCGCGTCGATCTCCGGCGAGGTGAGCACCTCATTGGTATCCGCCGTGATCTGGATCCCGGGATAGGCCTTCTGCGCCCTCTTCTGCGCGGCGGGATTTAACTCCGCAATGGCCAGGACCTGACTGCCTTCCAGAGTGGAAAGGTTCCGGACAACGTTGGGGCCCCAGTACCCGTATCCGATGACTCCGAAATTCATTTGTACGTCACCATACTTTCGCCACAATTCCGGACCGGCATAACCCGCCGCTCCGCAAGCAAGGGGAGAATCTGTTAGAGGTGAAGGGGCCGTAACGGCCGGAGTGAAGCAGGTTTAGTACGCGCCCTTGATGACCGCGGCGGGCGTACGCAGGAGAATCTTCAGATCCAGCCACGGCGTCCACGACATCGCATAGCGCAGATCGAGCCGGACCATGTCGTCGAAGCGAACGCGGCTGCGCCCGGTCACCTGCCACAGCCCGGTGATACCGGGCTTGACCTGCAGTACGCGGCGGCGGTGCCAGGTCTGGTAGGCGGCCAGCTCGTACGGAATTGGAGGCCGCGGGCCCACCAGCGACATCTCTCCGCGCAGCACGTTGATGAACTGCGGCAGCTCGTCAAGGCTGCTCTTGCGCAGAAACTTGCCAATGGGGGTAATGCGTTTGTCGTTCGCCAGCTTGAAGACCCCGTCGCGTCCGGGGGCCACCTGCACCTGCTCGGCTTCACCGGCGATCAGCCGCTTCACATAATCCCGGTGCACGCTGTCATCGTTATTCACCCGCATCGAGCGAAACTTCAGAAACGTAAACCGCTGCCCGTATTGCCCGATGCGATCCTGGCGAAAGAAGATCGGTCCCTTCGAGCTCAGCCTGACGGCGACGGCAATGGCAACGAAGAACGGGAGGCATACCGTGAGCGCCAGCAGGCTGCCCGCGATGTCCATCGTCCGCTTCACCCGCAGAAGCGACTGCCGGTCGTCGGTGGGGCTCATCAGATCCGGATACAGAACCGGATCGTTGGGACGGCCGGGCTCGTCGTGATCCCAGTGATCGGGGAAGAAGTGAAACGAGAACGTGATCTGATTGAACCGCTCCAGAGACATTTCCTCGCGCAGCCCCGCGCTGACCCGAGCCATAATGGTGCCCAGCACCGAACGCCGGTCGTTCATCACGATGCCCGTGAACATTACGCCCACGGTGCACTGCGACCGGTACCAGCCGACCGAGTCCGTCTCTCGCGTGCAGCCCAGCATGGCCGTCATGATGCTGTTCAGCGTGTTCGCGCCCCCGTTGGCCCCCGGAACCGTACCCGCCTCCAGCAGCATCAGGAGAAACGGCTCCCGCGAACGTTCCGTCCTTTTGCGCTCCAGAGCAATGCCTCTCTTGAATTCGTCCTCGTTGAGAATGAAACGCTCCCCGACAGATCCCGCATCAAGGATCGGGTCACTGGGTTTCGCAAATTTACCAAGGTTCAGTACGCTCACGATCAACTCCTCTCTGGATAAACGGATCGGTCGTCCGCTTGGGGGAACAGGCAGTCAGTAGTACTCCCGAATCGTCAGCCGGGAACTGCAGCCGCAGACCTGGAAGGAATGCTGAATTGCGGATTCCGCAGTTTGCCTGCGGAGTCCGAACCGCACGTGCCTTTTGGGGAATGCAGAAGTGATGCGCGCGACGGTCCAGTGAGCCGGACCTGCCGCCGCCGGGGGGAACCTTCCTCGATGAATCCGCGGCGTTAGCTGCCGTTCGTTCCCGAGGCTGTTCCGTAGTAGTAATAGCTACCCTCTTCGACGCTCTTGTAGGAATTCAGCAGAGCGCCCACGATCTTTGTCCTGTCGATTGCTTCCAGACCTTTTTCCAGAAGCCGCTTCTTGGTCACGCCTGGGCGGGCAACCAGCAAAATCCCGTCCGTCAGACGCGCCCACACGCTGGTGTCCGCCAGGGGCAGAATCGGAGGCGAATCGACCACCACCCAGTCAAAGAGCGAATTCAGCTGCTCCATCAGAACCGGCAGTTTATTCGACTGCAGAATCTCCAGCGCATTGCCCTTGATCTTGCCCGACGGCAGCACCCAGATTCCCGCTTCTTTGATCTGGTACACGCTCGACGCCAGATTCTGGCTTCCCTCCAGCAGCTCGCACAGACCTGCTCCCGTTTCCACTCCGAAAACCCGGTCCAGCGATGGCCGGCGGATATCGCCGCCCACCAGCAACACTTTCTGCCGGGATCCCGCCGCCAGGGCGCAGCTCAGATTGGCGGAAACCACACTTTTCCCTTCGTCGGGAATCGTGCTCGTGATCAGCAGCTTGCGCAGCTGCGTTTCCTTGCGCCGATGGCGCAGCCGAACCGCGAGAAGGCGAAACGCCTCTGCTGCGGGATTGGCTCCTTCCAATAGCGAGACCAGACGTTCGCTGCTGCCCGGCGCCATCTTGATCGGCCGAAACAGCTCCAGCAGCCGCGCGTTCTTCTCCGCGTCGGCCTGCATCGGCTCGGCCAGAGCCTCCACCAGTGTCGCCACCGAGGGTTCGCGGCTATAAGCAGGCATGGCCACAGGCCCAGCCGCAGCCGCAACGGCGGCCAGCGTGGGAGAAGGCCGGTCCGCCTCCGAATATGGAGGTGTGCTGACGGATTCGAAGGCAACGATCGCTTCCCGGCGATGGGCTGCCTGGCGCTCGGCTCGCTCCAGCAGTTCCGCAGCGTCGGCCGCGACCGCATCGCGAGGCCCCGCCCGCTCCGTCTCCGCCCTCTGCAGCGCATCGAAAATCTGGCTCATATTATTCGCCCACCTTTACCGCCACAGAGGCGGTCCCACCGGCGCTGGAGGATCCCGGCCCGCGCAGCATCGTGTACAGATCGCGGAAATCCTGCTGCGATACCTCTTCCTTCGTGCTCCTGTTGTTCCCGGACTCCACCGGCGCCGCACTCGTCTCCAGTCGAAATTCCCGCGCCACATCGTGAATGATCTCGGCGCCGATGCTGGGCATCTGCCGCGCGTACCCGATGATCAGCGCGTTCTCGCAGATGGTATTGATCAGGCGGGGAATGCCCCGCGAGTGGTGGTAAATCGCATCCACCGCCGCCGGTGGAAATATAAGCTCCGTCCTCGACTCCCGCCCGGCCACCTCCAGGCGATGCCCGATATATTCCGTTGTCTCCTCGATGCTCAGGGGGCCCAGATGCGCCCGAATCGAAATTCTCTGCTTCAGCTGCCGCAGCTGGCTGGAATCCAGCTTCATGTCCAGCTCCGGCTGTCCCACCAGCACGATCTGCAAAAGCTTATCGTCGATGGTTTCGAGGTTGGTGAGCAGCCGCACCTCCTCCAGCAGATCTTCGGAGAGATGATGCGCCTCGTCCACGATCAGAACCGTGGTCAGTCCCCGGGAGCCGCGCGACACCACAAACTCTCCGAGTTCGTGCAGCAGTTCGCCCTTGTTCTTGCCCGAAACCACCAGTCCGAAATCCGACAGAATGTACTGCAGAAATTCCACTGGAGACATGAGGCTGTTGAAGAGGTAGGCATAGGAAACGTCCCGGCTCTCCCGCAGCAGGCGAAGAAGACAGCGCAGCAACAAGGTTTTGCCGGTGCCGACCTCTCCGGTCACCACGACAAATCCCTTGTGCCGGCGGATGCCGTAATGCAGCGCCGCCAGCGCCTCATTGTGCCGCCGCGTTGCGACGAAATAACTCGGATCCGGTGTCAGATCGAAGGGGTTCCGTGTCAGGTGGTAGAAAGCTTTATACATAATCCAGTCCGCTCAACTGCGCAGATAACTCATCGCTGCACCGAACAACATCGTGACGACGACCACCGCGGCCGTCGCCCATCCCACCATAACTCTCCGGCGGCTGGTGCGTACATCTGCGGCCGTCACGATCTCGGGGATCTCCGAAATCACCGGGATCGGCAGCATTTCCCGGATCTCCTCCCCCATATGCATCCGATCGTCGATGAACTCCAGCGCCACCACCAGGCCAACTCCCAGGACCAGCCCGAAAGCCAGCCCGATGGCACAGAACTTCAGCGGGTTGGGAAAATCGGGTGTTGTCGGCAAATTAGGCGGATCCTGCATAGTGAAGCGCTCGCCCTGCTGCATCTGCTCCATGCTGGTCGCCATCTGCGACTCATTTTCCTTCTTCAGCAGGTCGTTGTAGTCCGACTGCGACTGCGTGTAACCCCGGTTCAGATCCGAGAGTTCCTGCTGCGCCGCCGGGGCTGCGTTCAGGCGCCCCTGGTAGTCGCTGATTTTTGCCTGCACCTGCGTGATGGCCTGCTGCCGCGTTGTGATCTCGGTATCGATGGCGTGCAGCTGGCTCTCCGCCTGGGCCAGAGGCCCGTTCTCCAGCGCCGCGGCTCCCGCCTGCTCCCCGGAGCTGCGCGTTTTCAGCTGCGCCGCCAGCGCCGCGCGCTGCTTCTCCAGTTTCGCGATCTGCCCCTTCAGGTTCTGCACGTCCGGATAGGCATCGGTGTAGCGCGTGCTCAGGTCGGCCAGCTGCGTGCGCAGCGTCTGCAGCTGCATGTCCATCGCTGCCAGTCCCGTCGGCGCCCCGTCCGCGGTGCGCACCGGCGCCGCCGCCCGGTACTGCTCCACCAGCGACTGGTAATAGGACCGCTGCTGCATCGCCGCCCGCAGCGAATCCTGCTGCCCCTGCAGCTGTCCCTCCAGCCCGTTCAGGATCTGCAGATTCGATGTCTGCTGGTCGGGCAGCTCGCCCTGATGCGCCGTCTCAAATCCCCGCACCTTCACTTCCTGGTCCGCCAGCTGCTGCCGCGCCGTCTCCAGCTGCCCCTGCAAAAATTTAGTCGCGTCCTGCGAAAGCATCTGGCGCGCCGCCAGGTTTTCGTTCATGAAGTTCGTCGTCAGCTCCCCCACCACCTGCTGCGCAATCTGCGGGCTGGATGCCCTATAGGACACCTTGAAGGCATTAATCAGTCCGCTTGAATCCCGCACCAGTTCCACATCGATTTCCTTCCGCATCGCTTCCACGGCGCTGTCCGGAGAAACCGTCCTGCCATCCCTCTGATTCAGGTGCAGCTGGCGAATAATCGTTAGCAGACGCGTCCGGCTCTCCAGCTGCTGGGTGATGCTCTGCAGCCGGTCCTGCAGGTTGTCGCTGATGTTCGGCAATACGTAATTCTTCGGCATCGTCGGTTCCTGCACCAGGATCAACGTTGTCGATTTGTACTTTTTAGGAAGCGCGAAGCTCAACCCCCACACCAGCAGCCATCCTGCAAAAAGCGGAACCAGAAACATCATGTGCCGGCGCTGCACGAGATCGCGGATCCGCTGAAGATCGAAGCCTTTTGATTTTTCCTCTTCGTAAATCTCTGCCATCGCTATCTCCCCACCGGCTTCGTCAACTGATACGTCACGGTTCCGTATATACGATCGCTGTCCGGATTCAGCGTGATCGTACTGATCCCCGGATAGGACTGATGAATGCGCGAGTAGCCGACACTGAGACTGGCAAATCTGCCCAGCGCGCGCGTCAGTCCGGCGCTCCCGGAGACCGTGTGTCCTGTCGACAGCTGGGGATTGTACTGGGGGCTGTCATTGATCAGATTCGCGTAGCTCGCTCCCACCGACGTGTCCCACTCCCGGGCGATCCGCCACTGCGCCGTGCCGTTGTAATTGTTTTGCTTGTACAGGCCATTCAGGCCGCCGCCTCCGCTCACCGACTGCCCATAACCCACGGCGAAATTTGTGATCGGACCCTGCCATCCCAGACTCGCGGTCGCCGCCGGCGTCCACTCCGCCACCAGCGGCCCGCCCCGGATCACGAAGGAGGCGCGCTCCAGGCCGCCCTGCAGCGAAGCCGTCAGATTCCCCTCCCGCGTCTTCAGCAGGTAGAACGAATAGAAAGGCGTATACAGATCGAGGGCCGCCTGCCCCTCGGCATTCGGCAGATACGTGAGGATCTGCAGATACTGATAGATGAACCCCAGATACTGATGCTGCGTCACCCGGTGCGAGTAAAAACCCGACCCTCCCACTGAATTGGAGTTCACCAGCCCCGGAACCTCTGACTTCTTCGGATAGTCGAGCTGAGCGAAGGAGCCCTCGCCGCCGATCAGCGTGTTCGGGCTCATCTGCAGCCCCAGATCCACAGTGGCAGTATTCATGATGCGGTCGGCAAACTGGGCCGCGACCCCATCCAGCAGCGTGGGCAACGCACCGGAGACCGAGCCCCCCAGCGCCGGCAACGAACTGAAAATCGTTGAACTTCGGATGAACGAGTCCTGCATCCGGAAAACAAAGTGCGGCGTGAGCCGGTATTGCAGCGATCCCGAGGCGTCCTGATCGAACTCATTCAGCGCACTCACCTGCGGGTAGAAGGTGAACGCCGGATCGTAAGTGAACTCGGTCGCCATCCTGCCCGTCTTTCGGTTGTAGGAGATCGAGGGAGACACGCTGTAAATCCCCGAACCCCGCTTGTTGTTGGTGAAGCCCACCAGCACATTGTCCGCCCAGCCGCCCGACCCGCTGACCGCCAGCCTGAGGTAATTGCGCCGCACCTCCGAGGCCACCTGCGTCGGATAAACCTGCCCGGTCACCGCCGGAGGCAGATCCATCGGCGTTTCCGTCGACGAGGGGGACTGCGCCCATACCGGCACCCCCGCCAGCACTGCCAGCACTGCCAGACCAAGGCAAATCCGCTTCAGCATAAGAAAATCTCAAATCGGCGAACGGTTCGCCTGTTCAGGGCACGACGACGGTGTCGCGAGGTTCGAGCTTCACGTTTTCTTCTGTGTGCTTGCCCTTGATCACGTCTTTGTAATTGAAGCGCAGCCGAGCCTCGCCGCCACCCGGCTTGGGCCGCAAAATGTAAATGCCCTTCTGCTTGGCGAAATCCTGAAATCCCCCCGCCTCGGCAATGGCATCCAGAACCGTCGTGGTCGTGGTCAGCGGATACGAGCCCGGCTTGGCCACGCGCCCCAGAATATTGAACTTCTGGCTGTTGATCTGCTCCACGATCACCGTGACATCGGGCGCCGACATATACTTCTTCAGCTTGTCGCTGATGTCATCTTCCAGCTGCAGAGGCGTACGCCCCGCAGCCTGCAGCTCCCCGATCAGCGGCATGGAAATCTTCCCGTCCGGCCGCACCTGGACCATCCGGGTCAGCTCCTTGTCCTTCCACACGTTGACATCCAGCTTGTCATCGTTGCCGATCACAAACGTGTTGTTGTGGGCAGTGGCCGTCTCCGCCGGCGGCGGATCCTGGGGTTGGGTTGCATCCGCCTGCGCCACAGCCAACTTTGAACCGGCAGCCAAAACCGCAACCAGAACGATCCAGCTATACAGCCTGTGTCTCATCAGTATTTCCATCAGGGTTCTGCTATGGGGAGTAGCCGCCGCATCCGCGACGTCAATTGCCTGCGTTCTGCAGTTCCGCAAGCGGCAACACAGCCGAGAGTGATCCTTTTGCATTCGGCTCCGGCTGGATCGGTTCCACATCCGAGGCGTCCACTTCTACGCCCACCGACTGTGCCAGCATATCGACCGAGAGAACCAAACGGTAGAGGTTTTTCTTCCGTACCAGAATTCCTTCCACCCCGGCCAGCGAGCCCCGCGTCACCCGTGCCCGCTCCCCGATCTTCAGAAAGGGATGTGGCTCGATCCGGAACGATCCTTCCACCGCCCGCCGGATCGCCCCAATCTCCGCCTCAGGTACCACCGCGATCTGATCGCCCCGGGTCAGCAGCATGTGCACTCCCGGCGTGCTCACCACCGGCAGCCGCCCGTCCACCCGGCCCCGCACAAACACATAGCAGGGAAACAGCGGCAGTGAGAGAAGCTTGCGCCGATCCTTCCAGCGCCGGATCGAGTCGTACACCGGCAGAAAAACCTCGAATCCCTTGGCCGTCAGCATTTCCGCCACGACCTTCTCGTGCTGATGGCGGGTATACAGCGCCCACCAGGGCGCCAGCTCAACCCCTTCAGAGGAATTCACGATTGGTGGCAACATGCCCTGCAGTGTACTCCCTGACTGCCTCGCGAGCATAGCTTCGCCCTGTGAGCTACATGGCCCCGCTTTCCACACTGACTTGAAACTTCCGGCGCGTGGTCAAAAGCGTCCCGCTCAAGAACCCCGTTCGCCTTCTCCATTGTTCGTGCTTCAAAAAGGGAAAAGAATCAAAGCGCCAACCGTCGATTGCCATGCGATGCATCTTGGGTCACGTCTTTCCTGCTGTCCATCTGACGTATAAAGCGGGAATGCGCAATCTTGACTGCGATCGTAACCGTATTGGCCGGGATCCGGCATTTCGACGATCTGATGACCAATCCTCGGCAGAAAACTTCGGCGGCGCATTCGCCGTCCAGCTCAACAGGGAGAAAAAACCTCATCTCAACAGCGGTCCTCGGCTCCAGGGATCGATCCGCGCGAATGAGCATTCCGGAGATGCTGATGTTCTCAGTCACTCCTTCGTGCCATTCCCGCTCCCCCCTCACCCGATACCGGATTGAGGTCCCAATTTCGTATCTCCGGGCTCGAGAACTCTCAACCGGGGATGTGCTCACGGCCCCCTCCAAATCCATCCCTTCTCCTTGGGTCAAACTCGGATGAAACCTGGCCGAACGTGCCACCCCTCAGCAATCGTTTCCAGCCTTCCACTTGCGAGGTTTAGGTTAGGGTAGTTCCGCAGAGACAGCAATGGCCCGACAGTACTATGGTCATATGACTGCATAGTGCTACTAAATTGGAACGATAGTGTGTTACCTGAGTTATTGAGTCCGCGAAAGCACGCCGCGCTTCATGCCCAGAGCAATCGCCCCGCCGCCCCGCGCTAACGAAATCTGCCGGGTGCAGCCGTAGTCCAGCCGCCCCCGCCCTGCCCGGCCCCCTCCCGTTCACGATCCCGTGGCAGTGAGGCGATGATTCACCGCGAACAAGGCCAGTTCCAGTCGGTTCGAGACCCCCAGCTTGTCGAAAATGTTACTCACATGGTGCTTAACCGTCTGTTCGCTGATCGAGCAGCGCTGCGCGATATCCGGATTCGAGTATCCCGCAACCACCAGCGTTACAATTTCCATCTCCCGCGGCGTTAGCCCGAAATCCCGCGCCCGTCCGTTGCCGCCATCCGGTGGGCCACCCGCACTCCGCAATGCCTTCACCAGATCGGAAACGCTCTCCCGTCCCACCCAATACTGTCCCGCCATGACACAGCGAATGCTGTCAAAAAGTCGCTGCGTTGTCGATTCCTTCAAAATCACGCCATAGGCGCCCAGCCGCAGCGCCTGCACGATCTGGTTTTGATCGATCGCTGCCGTCAGCAGCAGCGTGCGCACCGGAATTTTGGCCGCCACCAGTTCCCGCAGTACCGCCATCCCGTCCCGGCGCGGCATCGACAAATCCAGCAGCAGGATGTCCGGCTTCGCCTTGCGAATCAGCCCCAGCAGTTCATCCCCATCCGAAGCCTCCCCTACCACCTCAAAGCCTGGCTCGGACTGCAGCAGACGCCGCAATCCATCCCGGAACAGCGGATGATCGTCCGCGATCAGGATCCGAATCGGAGATGGAAGACTATTAACGTAGGGAATCATTGTGACTCGGTTTCGCCACCAGGTATCGCATCCTGGTCAACCCCGTCTTCCCGACAGCGTTGCACAGGTGAGGTTAAAATCTGGTAACTGGAACTCCCAGGCTGAAAAACCCACAGGTAAAACTCCTGAAGTGCTTCAGGATCAAATATTTATTGCAAGTTGCGAGTACCTGGATCGATGGCGTGCGGAGATGGTTCGAGATCGATTATAACTTGAAGTGGATGGCGATTCAGTTAAGGATTTGCGCCATTTTTCGGCAGCAATCCACAGCCACTCCCCTTCCCGTCATCTTCCGATTTTCTCTAACTGCTCCCTCGTCTTGACCACCGACCCGGAATCCCGGAGGTCGATCTGCGTCGCCCTCCGCGAACCTTCTCTCTTCCTTCACCTCCCGACCTCTTCTCTTTGTCTCACGGAATGGTCGCAGTGAACAGATTGGAATCCACACTTTCCAGCCCGGAAGCATCCACACTGGTAACGGTGTACACGTACTTTTGCCCGCTCTGAACCGTCGTATCTGTATACGTGGTGGGCACATTTGTGCTCGAATTCAGCCGCTGGTAGCTCGAACTGGTCCCCGTGGCCCGGTAGATGTGGTACCCGACTACCGCATCGCTGGAACTGGCCGGAGCATTCCACGTCAGGTCCACCGCATACGTAGTCGTCGAAACCCCCGTGCCGGTCAGCGCAACGGCCGTCGTCGCCCCCGTTGTCGAGTTGCTGCTGATCGTCAGCCTCCCCGTACCCGCTCCCGCCACCGTCGGCGTGAACACAACATTCAGAACTGCCGATTGTCCCGGGTTCAGCGTAATGGGGAACCCCCCACCGGACAGCGTGAAGCCGGTCCCGGTCACCGTCGCTCCGCTCACCGTCACCGCCGCGCTCCCAGTCGACGTCAGCGTCACAGACTGCGTGGCCGCCGTCTTCAAAGACACGCGCCCGAACGCGACCGTCGTCGCATTCACGCTCAGAATCGCACCTGTGCCTGAGCTCGATGCCGTCGTCCCGGTCCCCGACAGGTTCACCACCATGGTTGTCCCGCTTGCGGCATCGCTGCTGATCGTCAGCAGCCCCGTCGCTGCGCCCGCGCTGGCCGGCGCAAACTGCACCTGCAGCACGATCTCCTGATTCGGATTGAGCGTGATCGGGAAACCGCCGCCCGACACCGAGAAGCCCAGACCGGTCAGCGACGCCGCGCTGATCGTCAGCGCCTCGGTTCCCGTCGACTGCAGAACCAGCGATTTCTCCGCCGAGCTGTTCACCGTCACTTCCCCGAACGCCAGGTTGCTCAGGCTCGCGGTCAGAACCCGGGTGGCCGCATTCAGATTCAGAGCAAAGGTCTGGGTCAGGCCGCCCGCGGCTGCCGTCAGCGTCCCTGCCTGGGTCGAGCTCACCGCGGCTACCGTTGCCTCAAACGTGGCGCTGCTCGCGCCCTCCGGCACCATCACCGCAGACGGAACCGTCACCGCGCCGCTGCTGCTGGACAGGCTTACGCTGAGCCCGCCGCTCCCAGCCGATCCGTCCAGCGTCACCGTGCAGTTATCCGTCCCTGAGCCCGTCATCGCGCTCTGGCTGCAGGCCAGACTGCTCAACTGCCCACTCCCGGTCACAGTGGCTGCATTCGTCGTTTTCACGATCGATCCGCAGCCGCTCAGTCCAAACACCACAAGGCCGATCCCGGCAACCGTGAGCCCTGCGGCTGCTCGCCGCGCGCTCTGAACCGACCACTGGGGCATCCATAGCCCACTCCGTGCTTCACCAGGAAGCAACGAGAAACGAAAGGGGATACCGTACATCCTCACCTCTTACAATCGTTCCCGCGTTTTCTGGCGTGTCAGGGCCCGACTCCTGCCCATACGAATAAAGCCGAATGAACTCGGACCCTCTGCAGCCAATCCATCCGCCGCGGAGCCCTGCGTTGAAACTGCTCGCTACTCTCTGCCAGTCTTGCGAGATTTTGGTACGCGAGGGTGCACGCTGATTACCGTTCTTTGAAATTGCGCCTGGTACTTTCGTGTTAGTCCACGGACTGCACCACAACTATGGCAGTTATGCGCGTTCTCGCCCCGGCATCGCACTATCTCTCATCTGCTGTTCATCCTGGGCAGGTAAAAACAGCGCCACAGCCATGCAGTTTCTTCCTCGATTTCCACCACATCACGGTTAACTTTTCGCCTGGCGCGAGTTCTGTACCAGGTTTTGCACAGTCCCCTGTTGGTAAGTCCCAAAGGTCATACACCGCTAACTCATGTGTTACTCCGGGCCGCCCTTCGCACTCGTTCCGGTGCAATCTGTAACGCCTACAATGACCCTATGCAGGACCGCCACGCTGTTATCGCCGGCGCAGGCATCATCGGCCTCGCCACCGCTCTCGAACTCGCCGATGCCGGCTGGCGCGTCACCGTCTTCGATCAGCGTGAGGCCATGTCGGAAGCCTCCCGCGCTGCCGCGGGCATGCTCGCCGCCCACGATCCGGAAAATCCTCCCGCCCTGGGCCCGCTCGCTCGCCTCAGCCTCAGCCTCTACCCCGCCTTCCTCGCCCGCATTGAAGCGCTCTCCGGCCGCGCGATTCCTCTCCGCACTGCCCGCACAGCTCAGGGATCGCCTCATCGCCAACCCGGCGTCGTTCCCCTGTCGCTCGACGATCTGCGCGCGCTGGCCCCGCAGATCGCCCCCGGCAACCTCACGTTCTTTCTCCTCCAGGAAACCAGCTTCGATGTGAGGGATCTCGCCGAAGCTCTCCCCGCCGCCGTCCGCGCTGCCGGCGTACACCTCCGCGAACACACGCCAGTGCTGCGCGTCCGCTCCGAACCGTCATGCGTCCACGTCGAAACCTCGCACGATTCCCTCTCCGCCGCCGTCTTCCTCAATGCGGCCGGAGCCTGGGCGTCTTCTCTCGACCCCTCCCTGCCCGTCTTCCCTCGCAAAGGCCACATGCTCACCGTCGAGCTGCCCGGTGACCTGCAAACGCCGTGCGTACTCCGTACCGATGCCATCTACATCGTGCCCCGGGGCCTCAACCGCTACACCATCGGCTCCACGGTCGAAGACGCCGGCTTCAATCGCACCGTCGATCCCGACTGCATCCAGGGTCTCCTCCGCAAAGCCGCCGCCCTCTGGCCCCCCCTGCGCGAAGCCCGCATCGTGGACAGCTGGGTCGGCTTCCGCCCCGCCTCCGAAGATGGCCTGCCCATCCTCGATGCCACCGCCGAACGCTGCTGGGCTGCCACCGGCCATTTCCGCAATGGCATCATGCTCGGTCCGGCCACAGGCCGCCTGCTCGCGCAATGCATGACGGGCCGCGCCCCGGAAATCGACCTGACGCCTTTCCGCGCCACCCGCTTCGTGCCCGCGCCCCTCTCCTCCTGAACCCGCACAACCCACACGTCACCTCCGTAACGGATCTTTTCACCGCTTCCTCCCGAACCGAATGACAGTCCAATTTCGCGTAAGCTATAAACAGTGGGCTGGACAGCGTAGCCGCATCCGAGGCGCTCTCAAAACGCTTTCCTCGGCAGCGTTTGCATCACATTGCGGAAACACGGCATCCCGGTAACCGGCAACCTTTGTGCCGGTCGGAGGAAGGGCAGCAAATGGCAACGGCGACAGTAACCAAAGGTCTCGAAGGGGTAGTGGCAACCAACTCCGGCATTTGCTGGATCGACGGCTATGCCGGTGTGCTGGCGTACCGCGGCATCGATATTCACGAGCTCGCCGACAAATCCACCTTCGAGGAAACTGCCTACCTGCTGTGGTTCGGCCACCTTCCCAGCAACGACGAACTTGCTGACTTCACGAAGAAGCTCACGGCCGCCCGCCAGATTCCCCCGCAAATCTACGACCTGCTCCGCTCTTTTCCCAAACAAGGCACGCCCATGGAGGCGCTGCGCACCGCTGTCTCCGCCCTCAGCTTCTACGATCCCGACGAGGCCGCTGTCGATCACGACTCCAATGTCCGCAAGGCCTACGCGCTCACCGCCCAGCTGGCCATGCTGATCGCCGCCTTCGATCGCATTCGCAAAGGCAAGAG
>DASXFH010000074.1:0-15533 GCA_036489655.1 Acidobacteriaceae bacterium
GTCGCACATATCGTGGAAGATGTCGCCTGTGGAGGGCACATCGCGTGGCTGGCGCAGGGACGGTGAGGAGGGCAAAACCGGACCTCCCGAGGTAATCTTCCGGGGCGCGGCCGGGCGATATATGATGGGGAATCGGATGGACTGATCAGCACATCCGGCCCACCCACGGTCATCTCAGATTCATTTTTCAGCACGTTAAGCAGGCAGCAGCGAACGTGTGTACCGTGGAGCCGGGATCAAAAGAGAGGAAAGCAGGAGTCCGGTGACCCAGGCGAAATCGGCGGTGGTGGTGGGCGCCCAGTGGGGCGACGAAGGCAAAGGGAAGATCGTTGACGTGCTCTCAGAGCGCTTCTCGGTGGTGGCCCGGTACGCGGGCGGCCACAATGCCGGCCATACCGTCATCATTAACGGCCAGAAGTTCATTCTGCAGCTGGTGCCGTGCGGTGTCCTGCGTCCGGACTGCCGGGGCGTGATCGGGAACGGCGTGGTGCTGGACCCGATGGCCTTTCTCAAGGAGACGGGCCGTTTGCGGGAGCTGGGCATCGATGTGGACAGCCGTCTGTTTGTGTCCAACCGGGCCCAGGTGATCCTGCCGTATCACCGGATGATCGAGCTGGCGGCGGAAAGCGCTCCGGGGCGGCAGAAGATCGGAACGACCAGCCGCGGGATTGGGCCGGCCTACGAAGACAAGATGGCGCGCAACGGGCTGCGCGTGGTCGATCTGCTGAACACGCACCTGCTGAAAACGCACATTGAGAACGCCTGCCGGGAAAAAAACGCAATCGCCCACGCCTTGTTTGGCACCGAGCCGCTGGACCCGGCGCAGATGTATGACGAATACGCTGAGGCCGCCGAGAAAATTCGGCCGTTTGTGACCGATACGGCTCTGCTGCTGAACCAGGCGCTGCGCGAGGGGCACAGCGTTATGTTCGAAGGGGCTCAGGGGACCATGCTGGATATCGACCATGGAACCTATCCTTTCGTGACGTCGTCCTCGGCTGCGGCGGGGGGGGCTTCCATCGGCACGGGCGTGGGGCCGACGCGGATCGGAACGGTGATCGGAGTGACCAAGGCGTATGTCACCCGGGTGGGCGAAGGGCCTTTCCCAACCGAGATCCACGATGCCTCCGGCGAGGCGCTGCGGGCGCGGGGGCAGGAATTTGGCGCAGTCACAGGACGGCCCCGGCGCTGCGGGTGGCTTGACCTGCCTCTGCTGCGGTACTCAAACCAGATCAATGGCACGGACTGGCTGGTGGTGACCAAACTGGATGTGCTGGATGATCTGGACGAGATCCCGGTCTGTACCGGATACGAAATCGGCGGAAAGTCCTGCGACACGATGCCCGCGGACGTACGCGGGATCGAGGCGATCCGCCCCGTGTACACTCGGCTGAAGGGCTGGAAGACGTCCACGGAAGGGATTCCGAGCTTCGACGGCCTGCCGAAGCCGGCACAGGATTACCTGCGCTTTATGGAACGGGAGAGCGGCGCGAAGATTGCCATTGTATCCACGGGGCCGGATCGGGACCAGACGCTGGAATTACCGGAATTCCGCGAGGCGATGCGGCGGATTGCGGGGAAGTAAGATCGACGCATCAGAGAGACCAGAGTTCGAAGAGACAGCATGATCAGTTTCATCGTCCGCATGAAATTTCGTTCCGACGATCGTTCGCGCATCGCTGAGCTTGTGACAGCTCTGGCCGAAGCCGCGCGGAAAGAGCCGGGGTGCGTCGTTTTCATTCCACACACCGTGGAAGGCGAACACGACACCGTGGTCATCTACGAACAGTATCGGGATCAGGCGGCGGCGGAAGCTCATCGTGCCAGCATGCACTACAAGGATTATGTGGTTGGCGGCCTGTACCAGCTGATGCTGGAGAGACAGCTGGAGAACCTGATCGCGATCGCATAACCCATTCCTCTCCCGAGCATGCAGTCGTTGCGAGATTCGATGCGTCTGACAGGGTACGGGCAGGAAATCGGGTGATTCCTGCTTAGGGCGCTGGATGACGGTCCGGGAGCGAATGCGAACAGTTTGGCGGTTCTTCTTTGACGTTCCGCGGGAAGCCGGGCTACTATCCGGTACGACGATGCGCCGCCACCGGGGCTCAGCAGGATATCGATCCGTTGCTTGCCTGAAGAAGGCTCTGCCGGCTCTGACCATTTTGTTGCTGCTGCCTGCCTGCAACCCCGCCTGGGCTTTCCCCCATCGCGAACGGCCGAATCTCCGCAAGGAAATTGAGGCGCTGGAAGAGCAATGGCGGCAGGCGATCCTGACCAACAATGTCAGCCAGATGGATCATCTGCTGGCCGACGATTACATCGGCATTACGTCTAACGGCACCGTCGAGACCAGGGCTCAGGATCTGGCCCAGCGGCGGGCCGGGACGGTCCGGATCACGGAACTGGATCTGAGCGACATGCACATCCGGATCTATGAGGATACCGCTGTGGTAACGTCGAAGGCCCAGCTCCAGGGGACGAATGGCGCCAGCGATATCAGCGGCCAGTATCGCTACACTCGCGTTTACGCCCGGCGCCTCGGCCACTGGAAGATCGTAAGCTTCGAGGCCAGCCGGATGCACGACTTCGATGCACGGGCCAAAAAGCAGTAATGCGGCCCGGCTCCTCCGGCGGACGGGATACCCGCTCTAAAGCACCCGGCTGGTCCGGAAAGCATCAAAGAAACAAAGTGAGTTGATATACTAAGTTGCCGCGTGGTTTGTCCACGCTGAGGAGAAAAACCCATCGATAAGCGTTCTGCGAAGCAGTTTGTCCGCATTAACGACCGCATTCGTGCGCGGGAAATACGAGTGATCGACGAAAAGGGAGAGCAGCTCGGGATTCTTCCCCCGTTTGAGGCGCTTAAAATCGCCCGGGAACGCGGGCTGGACCTGGTGGAAGTCTCGCCGACCGCGGTACCGCCGGTCTGCCGCATTCAGGATTACGGCAAGTTCCTTTACGAGAAGGACAAGAGCGATCGTGCTGCCCGCAAACGGCAGAAGGTGATCGTCGTGAAGGAAGTGAAGTTCTCGGTGACCATCGACGATCATGATTTTCAAACGCGCCGCAATCAGGCGATCCGGTTCCTGCAGGAAGGCGACAAGGTGAAGGCGTCGCTGCGTTTTAAGGGCCGCCAAATGGCGCACAGGGAACTGGGCTACGCCATCATCAACCGGCTTATACAGGACATTGGCGAGAACGGCGTAGTGGAATTTATGCCCCGCATGGAAGGCAACACGCTGCACGCCATTCTGGCGCCCGGCAAGAAGGAACTACCGAAGAAACCGGTGGCTCCGCGTCCCCCGGCGTCGTCCCCTGTCCCACAGCCTCAGGCGCAGTAGGCTGACAGGGCGCGCCTGGAGCGCGCCCTGTCATGGATTACTCCGCCCGCAGCGCTTCCACGGGATTAATACTCGCTGTCCTTCGCGAAGGCACGTAGCTGGCGAGCGCTGCCGCTCCGCACAGGGCCACACCGGCGCAGGTATAGGTGAGCGGATCCAGCGGGCTGGTGTGAAAGAGCAGCGAGGCCAGCAAACGGGTCACGCCGAATGCGACCGCCACTCCGCAGGCGATGCCGTAACCGGCGAGCAGCAGTCCCTGGCGGACAAAAAGACCGGTGATGTTGTTGCGCTGAGCGCCCATCGCGATGCGGATTCCAATCTCCCGCCGCCGCTGTGTGGCCGAGTAGGCGACCACGCCATACAGGCCAACCAGGCCCAGCAACAAGGCAATCCCTGCCGCCAAACCCAGCATGACGAGCGTGAAGGATGTGCGCGCCATCGAGCGGTTGTAGAGGATTCCCTCCGTACGCACATCGGCGATGGGCAGGTTGGGATCGACAGACCAGATGGCCCGGCGAACGTCATTGACGAGGCTCTCCGAGCCGGCGCGCTGTGTCCGGATCGCAAACACAACCCAGCGGCGCAGATTGACCTTCTGGCTCTCGAAATTGTGCATCAGAATCGGCCACCAGACCGTCGCCTGCGCATCCTTGTTCATGCCCCGATCGTGAACATCCCCGACGACGCCGACGACGCGGCGCCAGTCATCCTTCGTGCTGACGCGGACCTCCTTGCCCAGCGCCTGTTGGGGCGATCCCCAGAAGTTCCGGGCAAGTTTCTCCGAGACGACGGCGACCGGGAGCTGCCGGTAGTCGTCCTCCCAGGCAAAGTCACGCCCGGCGATGAGGGGTATACCCATCGTGCCGAAGTAGCCGGGAGAGGCGAACTTGAAGAGTCGGAGGGGCGGCATGGAGCCGTCCGCGTAGTTGTGGTCCTGGGCGAAGAGGATATCCTGCCACTGTCCGCCGTCCATGGGCACCGAATTCGCATAAGCAGCGCTGACGACGCCGGGGATGGCTTTGATCTTGTCGAGCATGGCCTGCTGCATATGGACGACTTTGTCTTCGCCGGGTACTTCGGCGTCGGGAATGTTGATGCGCAGGGTTTGAATGGCTGAGGGATCGGTGAAGCCCGGGCTCTGGTGGGTCAGCGCGCGGAAGGTCCTGATCATCAGTCCGGAGCAAACGAGAAGCACAAAGGCAAGGCTGACCTGGATGACGACCAGGATATTTCGGGTTCGATGCCGTTCGCGTCCCTGGCTGACGGTACGCCCGCCGTCGCGCAGCCCGGTGCCGACCCGTGTGCTGGCGTAACGCAGAGCCGGGATGGAGCCGAAGAACAGGCTGCAGCCGAGGGCCACAACGAGCGTGAACCCCAGCACAGGCAGGTCAATACCGATGTCATGCAGGCGGGGCAGACCCTCCGGGGCAACGGCTACCAGCAGGCGCAGCGCTCCCCAGGCGAGGCCCAGACCGAGCACGCTCCCGGCTATTCCCAGCATCAGGCTTTCGAACAGAAACTCGCGGGCGATGCGCCAGCGACTGGCTCCCAGCGCGGTGCAGACGGCCAGTTCCTGGTGCCGGCCCTCGGCCCGGACCAGCAGCAGATTGGCGACGTTGGCGCACGCGATCAGCAGGACTACACCGATGCTGCCCATGAGAACCCAGAGCAGCTGGCTGACATCGCCAACGACATCCTGGCGGAGCGGACGGATTTTCGGTCCGAACTGGGCCTTCCGGAAGAGATCGAGGCTGAAGCCAGGAGGCGGCGGGAAGCTTCGCCAGACAGTGGGAATCATGCGGGCGATGTCGGTATTGGCGGCTGCAAGAGTGACGCCTGGCTTGAGCCGCGCGATGCTCTCATAACTGAACTGGCCGAGCGTGGTCTTATTGCGGTCCAGCTGCAGGGGCAGGAACAGCGCAGGCTCATCCCCGTCGAGAAAATGGAAGTTGCGGGGCATGACGCCGATAATCTGGTGCGGCTTGCCATCGAGGGTGATCGACTGGCCCACGATACTGCGATTGCCCCCGAAATGCCGCTGCCAATACCCAAAGTCGAGGATGACCGTGTCCGGGCCGTTCGGCGCCGCATCCGCGCGATTGAAGCCTCGACCGAGCATGGGAGCAATGCCGAGCACGGGCAGGAGGCCCTCGGTGACATCGAGAGCAGAAACCTGCTCCGGCGCCCCCCGTCCTGTGACGCTGACCGAGTCGCCCTGATAGATGCCGATATCCTGGAAGACGTGATTCTGCTCGCGATAGATGAAGTAGTTGGCCGGCGCCATATTGACGATGTCCAGATTGAGACCGGGCGCCGTGTGCCAGACCCCGACGAGCTCATCCGGGTGGGGATAGGGGAGCGGCTTGAGCAGCACGCCTTCGACCACGCTGAAGACCGCGATGTTGGCGCCTACGCCGGCAGCCAGCGTGATCAGCGTGACCAGGGTGAACATGGGAGCGCGCAGCAGCCTGCGCACCACTTGCCGAGCCTGGGTTGTCCATTCCATGGGATCCCCCCGCCTGCGCCTTACTTCACCGCTTGTGAGGTGAGTACGCAGGGATGCGGGCGATGGTTCCCTGGACAAACAAGAGGCCTTCCGCAAAGGGAGGCCCTGACTCAACTGAGACTTTAAAGATCAGAACTGATAGCCGATGCTGCCGTAAATCGTCCGCGTCAGGCGCCGAAACGGGCGGCGGCGCGGGCGCGGGCTTTGGCGGCCTCTTCTTCGCGATCCTTCGGAGGAGCACTGGTGGCCAGCGACTCCAGCAGGCGCGCCGAGGCGATGGCAACCTCATCGATGGCCTGAAGAAAGGCTGCTTCATTCGCCTGGGAAGGTTTGGTGAAGCCGCTGATCTTGCGCGCGTACTGCAGAGCTGCAGCGCGAATCTCTTCGTCCGTTACAGGCGGATCGAAATTAAAAAGCGGTCTGATATTGCGGCACATGTCGCCCTGCCTGGTGTCCGGGTTGGTTAGCGCGCCACCCCTGCCGGTTCGCGGAGCCAGCCGTAGAGCGGGAACTGCTCGGCAAGCTCCAAAACCTGGCCGCGGATTTTGTCCAGCGCCGATGTGTCGGATCGATGATCGAGGGCAAGCGCGATCCAGCCGCCGATCAGACGCATCTCGGATTCCTTCATGCCCCGCGTGGTGAGCGCGGGTGTACCAATGCGGATGCCGGAGGGCTTGAGCGGTGGGTTCGTGTCGAAAGGGATGGCATTTTTGTTGACCGTAATGCCGGCTTCGCCCAGCGCCGCCTCGGCTTCGCTGCCCAGCATTCCTTTCGCGAAGACATCGACCAGCATCAGGTGCGTGTCAGTTCCGCCTGAAATGATGCGGTATCCGGCGCTTGCCAGCGTCTCCGCAAGCACTTTCGCGTTGGCTACAATCTGCGCGGCATAGGCTTTGAAGTCCGGCTGCAGAGCCTCGCGGAAGGCGACCGCCTTGGCGGCGATGATGTGCACCAGCGGACCCCCCTGCTGGCCCGGGAATACAGTTTTGTCGATGGCAGCTGCCAGGTCCTGTTTGCAGAGAATCATGCCGGCACGCGGTCCGCGCAGCGTCTTGTGTGTGGTCGTGGTGACGATCTGCGCGTGCGGAACAGGGGAAGGATGAGCGCCGCCCGCAACCAGTCCGGCGAAGTGGGCCATGTCCACCATGAAGGTGGCGCCCACGCTGTCGGCGATCTGGCGCATCCGGGCGAAATCCAGGAAGCGTGGATAGGCGCTGCCGCCGCCCACGATCACTTTGGGCTTCTCGCGCAGAGCGATCTGCTCCAGCTCATCGTAATCGATGGTCTCGGTGTCTTTGCGCACGCCATAAGAAACGACGCGGTAGAGCTTGCCGGAAAAGTTGAGCTTGTGCCCATGCGTGAGATGGCCGCCCATAGCCAGATCGAGGCCGAGGAGGGTATCGCCGGGTTGCAGAATTGCCGCGTAAGCGGAGGCATTCGCCTGCGAGCCGGAATGAGGCTGCACATTGGCATGTTCTGCGCCGAAGATCTGTTTGGCCCGGTCGCGGGCGAGGTTCTCGACCACGTCGGCGTATTCGCAGCCACCGTAGTAGCGGCGTCCCGGATAGCCCTCAGCGTATTTGTTCGTGAAGACGGAGCCGGCAGCTTCGAGAACGGCGCGGCTGACGAAGTTCTCCGAGGCGATCATCTCCAGACCTTCATGCTGGCGGCGGATTTCGGCGTCAATGGCGGCGGAGATCTCCGGATCTTCGAAGGACAGGCTCTGGGACATGCGGTCGGACATGAAAACAGGTTACAGCGAAGACGGCGCAGGGTACAGGGACCTGAGGCCTACTCGTGCGCAGGCAGAGGCTCCGGCCACTGGAGTACGCCGAATTTGCCGTTCGCCTCTTTGGTCAGGACCGGGGCATACAGCCCGAGGAGTTTGCGCCGCCACCAGTCGCCGGTAGCATGCTTCTCTGCCAGCGTGGTGAACCAGTACTGCCACAGGACGGCGCGGACATACTTCGGTGGCGCGCCGGGGAAGGGGTTCCCGGCAAACAGCGAGAGGACCGCCGGATTTCCGTCGAGAAGGCGCTCTTCGGTGACGGGCACGATTTCCGCCTGCTGAAAATCGGTGAGTGAGGCAAACCACAGGTTCCAGTCGAACCGGGGCTGGTAAGGGGCGTAAATGCCGGGAGCCTGGTTGAGCGCCTGCGGTTTAAACCGGAAGGGATAAGGTGTCCAGTTTGTGCCGTCATTGGAGCCCTGGAACTCGATTTCATAGCGGCCGCGGGTCATCACGGCGAAGAGACCATACTGGTTGGCGATGCGGAAGGGTTCGAGAACCTCGATGGGGGTGGTGGGCAGAGGTGCGCCGGGCCAGGGCATGCGGATCAGTTCGGCGGCTGTCACATACGCGATCCAGGTCAGCAGCACCGCGCTCACGGCCAGGCGCATCGCGTCGAAGTGCCCGTGGAGCCCGCGTATCGGTCGAGTCACGCGCGGCGGCTCATCAGGTGGCCGGACGACCGAAATCGTCGGTTCGGGCTCCGTTAACGGTTCACTCCCCGCGGCCTCATCCATCTGCTTCAGGAAATGCTGCGGGACCAGCCAGCGGACGCTGCGATCATCCAGCAACAGAAAGCCGAGAGCAAGAACCAGGTAGTTGAGGAACGCATAATTGGCCGTGAAGATAACGCCGATTTCCCACGGCGTGACGATACAGAAGCAAATGAGGCGCACGCGTCGCGGCAGGAACAGCATCCACACAATGCCGATTTCCATCACGAGCGTGCCGGCTGCGGTCGCGACCTGGAACCAGTGGGGCAGATGCTGGACGTAGTAGCCGATCCAGGTGGGCAGGGGGCCGTTCTGGTAGTACTCCTCCATCGCCGTCAGGTGCCGCCATTCCGGGTCGCCGGAGAGCAGCTTGACGATCCCCGATTCGAAGTAGATCCGGAACCACTCCCACTGCAGAAGGAAAAGGGATGCGCGCGGCGGCGGAGAATCGAGCCCCAAACCGGGCCAGAGCCCGCGAGGAGCAAAGAAGAGCGCAAGAAAGCCGGCCGCCAGCAGCATGCCGTCCGACTGGTACCCGGAAAAATCGCCGGCCGCGGAAACAAACGAAAGAAAGCAGAGGAAGCACAGGAAGAAGCTGAGCCGCGGCCACGCATTGAGAAACGCGGCGATCGAGGCCAGAAGGCCGATCCAGGCAACCGCCATCATCCAGTGCGATCCGGGCGAAATCCAGAACAGAGTCGGCGCGTACCAGAAGCGCAGCGATCCCGCTCCGCGCGCGACGGCGGCGAGGAAGTTGCGCGCCGGCAGGATGCCCTGGGGTCCGATGAGGCCCTCGATCTGAAAGACGAGGGCGAGAAAGGCAGAGAAGTAGATCGCGCTCAGCGCGCGAAGAAAAATCCAGCGCGGCACAAAGCGGTTTCGCGGTCCGGATTCACCGGCAAAGAGCCAGTGGACGACATTGCGCGGAGTGCGGTCCATGCAAAGGCTCAGACGCCGCAGGGGAGCGGGCGCCGTTCTTCCAGGGAATGATACGGCCTCGGCTGGTCAGGCTGTTTTGGGACGTAAAAAGAGAAAGATGAAAGCCGAAAGCGTGATCAGAGCGACCAGGAACTGGGACATGACGCAGTAGAGACACCAGACCTGCAGCACATGGGCCTCGATGTTGCTCAGATACAGGGCGGTGACAAGGCCCACCAGCGCCAGCACCAGGGTGACCGCTCGCTGGCGTCTGAAAGCTGCGAAAGCGATAAGAGCGTAACCGACGATGCCCAGGGCGGCGATCGGGAGGCCGTTGCGGGGGGCAGCGGGGCGATTGGATTGACCCCGATGACGCGCGGCCATGAGATGCCAGAGAATGCCGGGGACGGTGGCGTAGGAGCTGTGGTTCACCGTGCCGCAGTCCCAGTGGGAATTGATGTCGCAGGGCTCCACGCCCTGATCGTAATGCGCGTGCAGGGCGAGAGAGGACACAATGATTCCGGCGAGGGCGAGCAGAACGATCAGGTAGCGCATCCCCTACAGGGTACCGCGAGAGCCTTCACAGTTCACGTTCCGCTGCGCGAACTGCGACGGATGAGCGGCGTGGGCCGCCATGTCCGGAGCCGCGTCTCGCGGTTGCGTGTGAGTGGATCTACTGGAAGAAAACGATGAGAACGAAGAGGAAGATCCAGAACAGACCCATCGCGTGCCAGTACCAGGCCGTGCAGTCCACTACGATCTGCCGCAGCTCCACTTTGCGCAGGCGAAACATTGCGATGGAAGCCAGGAACAGCGCCCCGATCCCAAGAAAGAGGTGGAAGGCGTGCGTCCCGGTGACAAGGTAGAAGAAGTGGCTGTTGGGATTCGACGAGAAGAAGAAACCTTCACGCGCCAGCTGTCCCCAGGCAATCCATTGCCCGGCGAGGAACAGGACTCCGAGAACGATCGTGGCGAGCAGCCATGGCGCTGCCCGGCGGACCGCGGGGCGTCCCAGTCCGAACCACTCCTCCATAATGTCGATCTCATGAAACATCTGGCGCCGAGCCACTTCCATCGTCAGGGTCGAAAGCAGCAGAATCGCAGTGTTGATCCACAGAATGGGTGGCACCTGGAGCGGATGCCAGTCGGAGATGAAAGCATCGGCTGCGCTGATGTGGCCGGAGCTGGGATGCACGAAGAAGGCGCTGACCAGAACCGCAAAGAAGACGAAGTCGCCGGCCAGGGCGCTGAACATGGCCAGCCGGAAGCGGATGAGTTTCTCGCGCGGGCCGTGTCGCCCCGAAGGCCGGGAATCCCAGTTCTCGTCTCCGCCGCCACCGCCCGTAGGCCGGCGGTCGACAGGCGGTTTGCCGCCGTATCCGGTATCGCGGTGCTCGGTTTCAACCTGATGGCGGGTGAACGTGGCCGGCATGAGGGGACTCCGTTTCGAGTTCTAAAAGCTTACTCCCGTTGGGTTGCGGAAGGACACCCCGGCCGTTCAGAATGACCGTGCCGCAGGCTCACTCTTTGGTCCCCTGGGGGAGAAAATCCTGTTCTGGACTGGTTCCGGGCCCGTAAACGTAAGGACCACTCCTGACTATGGGATGCAAAATGCCCGACCACTCGAGAGTGGTCGCGCGCCAGGGATTGGCGTCAACATGCGCACCTCGCCGCCAACTCCGGAAGATGTTGATGAGAAAAACAATCTGGGCCGCCGCCAGCAGGAAGGCCGACCAGGTAATGCCCCGCTCCACCGGAATGAGATTGGCGAACGCGGTAACCGGACCGGACAGTTGCGCGTAGTGGCGCGGCTCCCCGGCCAGCCCCGCAAAGTGCATGGGAAAGAATGTGCCGTAGGCGGCAACCAGCGAGATCCAGAAGTGAATTTGGCCGAGCATTTCGTTCAGGCGGCGTCCGGTAAGAAGGGGATACCAGTAGTAGATGCCGGCAAATACGGAGAAGACGCCGGCCATCGCCATCACCAGGTGAAAATGTGCGACCACGAAAAAGGTGTTGTGGAGATAGGCGTCCAGGGCCGGTTGAGCGAGGATCGGTCCGGTGAGCCCGCCGGCAATGAAGAAGGACAGGAATCCCAGCGTAAAGAGCAGCGGGGTGGCGACCTGCAGCCGTCCGCGAAAGAGCATCGCCAGCCAGGTCAGCACTTCGGCGGAACTGGGAACGGCAATGGCGATGGTGGTGAGCCCAAAGGCGGTTCCGGCGTAAGGATTCATGCCGGAAACGAACATGTGATGGCCCCAAACGCCTAAACCCAGCACCCCGATCAGCAGTGTGGACGCTACCATGACGCCGTAGGCCGGCACCGAGCGTCGGGTAAAGTTGGCCAGCAGCGAAGACGTGAGCCCCATGCCGGGAAGGATCGAGATGTACACCTCAGGATGGCCGAAGAACCAAAACAGGTGCAGCCAGAGCATGGGCGAGCCAGAGCCCGGCCGCTGGACAATCCCATTCAGCACTTCACCCGGGGGCAGAAAGAAGCTGGTGCCGAAGTGGCGATCGGTCAGCAGCATAGCTGCCGCCGCCAGCAGCGCGCTGAAGGCGATCACGGTCAGCCCGGAGCTGACCAGCCAGGACCATACCGTCAGCGGCAGCCGCCGGAAGGTCAATCCCTGGCAGCGCAATCTCAGGATCGTGACCAGAAAATTGACTGCCCCTGCCACCGCAGCCAGGCAGAACAGCGCGATCGAGCCGAGCCACAGGTCCATGCCTGTCCCCTGGCCGGGCCCGGCGGCAGCCAGGGCGCTGAACGGCGGATAACTCGTCCAGCCGGAGATCGGGGCGCCTTCGGGCACGAAGAACGCCGCGAGCAGCGTGAGGAACGAGGCCAGCGTGATCCAGAAAGCAGCGGCGTTCAGCCGCGGGAAGGCCATGCGGCTGGCGCCAATCTGCGCAGGCAGAACCAGGTTAGGGAAGGCACTCTGTGGCACAACAGTCAGCACAAAGAAGACCATCAGCGTGCCGTGCATCGTCACAAGCGCCAGGTAGTCTTCTGGCTTGAGAACGCCATAGAAGGGAAGGGCCAGCGCCGGCCAGGTGCGATGCAGGCGGATCAGCAGCGACAGCAGCGTCCCTGTAATCACAGCGGCCAGACCCAGGAAGAGATACAGAATCGCAAGCTGGCGATGATTCGTGGTGAAGATGCGGCGGCGCAGGAAGCCCTCTGCGGCTGACTGCGTGGCCGGCGATGTCGACGGCGTGGTCACGGCCGGCCCCCCGATGCATCCGCCACCAGCGATTTCTCACGCCCGGCGATCCAGCGGTCGTAATCCGGCTGCGACTCCACCCGCAGCCGCGCCTGCATGCGCGCATGGCCCAGCCCGCAAACCTGGCTGCAGAGGATCACGTAATCCCCGAGGGCCGTGGGAGTGAACTGCAGGTGGCCGATCATGCCCGGAATGGCGTCCTGTTTCAGGCGCATCCCCGGGATAAAGAGGCCATGGATAACGTCCTGCGAGCGGAGGCGGAGATCGACAGGCCGCCCCACGGGCAGGACAAGGATGGACGAGACAATGTCATCCCGGCTGTGCGCATCAGCAGGATCGAGGCCCAGGGGATTGCCATTGGGCGCACTCACCAGCGCCGGTCGAATGCGCCCATACGCTCCATCGGATCCGGGATAGCGAAAATACCACTGGAACTGGACGCCCGTGACTTCCACCTGAATCGGATGGTCGAAGGGACCGGCCTCCCGGCGAGCGGCCCACAACTGGTGGCCGGTGAAGTCCATGGCGATGTAGAGAGCTGTGACGGCGACGAGAACGAGCATCTCCCCGATAAAGAAGACCCTGCCGGGTCGGTCCGGGGCTCCGCTGGCGGGTTCCGCTTTCGAAGGTCGCAGGCGCCACAGCAGGGCGGCGACCAGCAGGATCTGAGCCGCGACGAACAGCCAGAACGTCGCGGCGAGATTCCAGCGCAGCAGATGATCGAGCGTGACGCCGTCGAGCGCGCCATTAGGTGGAAGCCAGTTCATGGAAGAAGCCGGTAGCCAGCAGCGTGTTTCCTCAGGCTACCAGCTACGAGCCGGCGGCTACACGTTGCGGGATAACCGCCTCCGGACCAGGTCCACAAAGTGCTGGTGGACGCGCCGGTCGGCGGAGAGTTCGGGGTGGAAGGTCGCGGCCATCAGGTGGCCCTGCTCGACCAGGACGGGAAAGCCGTCGCGGCTGGCGAGGATCTGGACGTTATCGCCGGTCTTCACGATTCGAGGGGCACGGATGTAGACCATCTCCAGCGGGCCGCCGGCAAGCTCGGTTTGGCAGGTGTGGATCGAGCTGTCGATCTGGCGGCCGTATGCATTCCGCTCCACCGTCGCATCGAGTACGCCCAGGCTCGCCTGGGCAGGATGGGTGACTTCCTTCGCCAGAAGGATGCACCCCGCGCAGGTCCCGAAGGTCGGCTTCTCGCGAACGAACTTCTGGAGGGAGGCCAGGAAGCCATCGCGCTCAAGAAATTTCAGGAAGGTTGTCGATTCGCCGCCGGGAATAATCAGCCCGTCGATGCCGGCCAGTTCCTCCGGCTTGCGAACCAGCACGGGCTCGGCTCCGGCCTCGCGCAGAGCCTGCGCATGGGCCTCGTAATCCCCCTGGATGGCAAGAACGCCGATGCGGGGAGCAGGTTCAGGCTGGGTTTCGGATGGGATCGACAATTCCGTGTTCTTTCGTCCTTCAGCTTAAATCGTGCAGAAATGAGAAGCGCGTCGGAAGTTCCGACGCGCGCCTTTGCGGCATAAGCCGCGGTCGCCTGGACGGCCGGTCCCGGCTAGTTCCCGCGGGTCTGGAGCAGTTGAGATTCCTCAATCGCCGCCGCCGCCAGCCCCTTCATCGTGCCGGTCACCTGTTCCGCCACTTCAGCCAGAATCTTCGCATCGTTGTAATGCGTGGTCGCGATCACGATAGCCTTGGCGCGCGAGACAGCCTCTTCGCGCTCCTTCGTATTCTTCTCCACGTCCAGCGGCGTTGCGCGCTCCTTCATGAAGATGCCCGACCCAACGAAGATCGCTTCAGCCCCCAGCTGCATCATCAGCGCCGCGTCGGCCGGCGTGGCAATGCCACCTGCGGAAAAGTTGGGCACCGGCAGCTTGCCGGCCTGCGCCACCATGCGAATCAGCTCATACGGCGCCTGGTGTTCCTTGGCGGCTGCGTACAGCTCCTGCTCAGAGAGCACGGTGAGCGCCTTCATCTCCCTCACGATCTGCCGCATGTGCTGGACGGCGTGGACCACGTCGCCGGTCCCCGCCTCCCCCTTGGTGCGAATCATCGCCGCCCCTTCGGCAATGCGCCGCAGGGCTTCGCCCAGATTGCGCGCTCCACAAACAAAGGGTGTTGTGAAGGCGTGCTTGTCGATGTGGTGAGCTTCGTCGGCCGGCGTCAGAACCTCGCTCTCATCGATAAAATCGACCCCGATCTCCTGCAGGATCTGCGCCTCGGCGAAGTGGCCGATGCGGGCCTTCGCCATCACCGGAATCGAGACCGCCTGGATGATCTCCCTGATGAGTTTCGGGCTGGCCATGCGGGCCACGCCGCCTTCGGCACGAATCATGGCCGGCACGCGCTCCAGCGCCATCACCGATGTCGCGCCCGCTTCTTCGGCGATGCGCGCCTGCTCCACGTTCATCACATCCATGATGACGCCGCCCTTGAGCATCTCGGCGAGGCCGACTTTGAGGCGCAGCGTGGTACCCGCGCCGGAGTTGGAGCCGTTCTTGCCGTTGCCGTTGTGGATGTTCGCCATGTGAAGCTCCTCTCGACCCCGGCCGGCCCCTGGCCTTCCGGACCCCTTTCCCGATTGGCAATCGCTGAGCCGAATCCGGCACGGCGGTTCCGTGGCGCGTGGGAGAGGGGTGATCTGAAGCTTCAGTTTACCAAGGATCAGCGGGGCTCTTTCAACCGTTGGCTCGTCCCGTCCGGTTCAGCTCCCTGTAAAACCCGAGATCCTGATCCTTCAGCATCTTCGTGATGTACGCAATTTGCCCATAATGCAGTCCGAAGTGCTCCACGACCTGGTAAACGGCATCCAGCCCGTGGACCCGGTAGTCCTGGATCTCCATCGGTGCAACAAGCTCCAGCTCCCCCAGCCGCTCCAGCACCCGACCAGCCTCGGAGAGCGTGGCTTCGAGCCGAGCCAGCAAATCGGCTCCCGAGATCTGACCTGTTGCTGCGAACTCGGCAGGGCGGTCCCGATGATCTTCCTGCCGGTTGAACGAATCGACCAGCCACTGCCGGACATTGCCGTTGAGGTGAAGCAGC
>DASXFH010000078.1:0-21358 GCA_036489655.1 Acidobacteriaceae bacterium
GAGCATCGCGGACCGGCGCGCGTCTTCGACACGGAAGACGCAGCCTTCCACGCCGTTGAGTCCGGGCAGATCAAGCCGGGCGACGTCATGGTCATCCGCTATGAAGGCCCTGTGGGCGGCCCCGGCATGCGCGAGATGCTCGCCGTTACTGCAGCCGTGGCCGGCATTCCCGAACTGACTGACACCGTGGCGCTGCTCACGGACGGGCGCTTCTCCGGCGCGACACGCGGCCTGATGGCGGGCCATGTGGCCCCCGAAGCCGCTGTGGGCGGCACCATTGCCGCTGTTCGGGAAGGCGACACCATTCATTTCGATATCCCCGGCCGCAAGCTGTCGGTCGAGATCTCCGACGCGGAACTTTCGGCGCGCATGGCCACGTGGAAGAAACCTGAGCCACGTTTTTCTCGCGGAGTCTTCCGCAAATATGCCGACTCGGTTTCGTCCGCGTCGCAGGGGGCAGTAACCCGGTAAGCAGAGTTTGAAGCTTAGAAGAGTCTGTTAACGCACGCTTTTCCCAGGGCGTGCAACAGGAAGAGGAGCAAAACATGGGAACGGCAAAGAAACATCCATCGCAGGCCGGCGCGGCCGGGGCAAAAGGGTCCACGCAAACGCTCACGCCGACAAAGCTCACGGGATCGGAAATTCTGTGGGCGACTCTGGGGGGCGAAGGCGTCGACGTCGTCTTCGGCTATCCGGGAGGGGCGATTCTGCCCGCTTACGACGCGCTGAAGAAATTTCCGATTCGCCACGTGCTGGTGCGCCATGAGCAGGGTGCGGCGCACATGGCCGACGGTTACGCGCGCGCCTCGGGCAAGGTGGGCGTGGCCGTTGCCACCTCGGGTCCGGGCGCCACCAACTTGGTCACCGGCATTGCGACGGCGATGCTCGACTCCGTGCCCATGGTCTGCATCACCGGCCAGGTATCGAGCAAGGTGCTGGGCACCGACGCCTTCCAGGAGGTGGACATTACCGGCATCACCCTGCCCGTCACCAAGCACAATTACGTGGTCACGCGCGCGGATGACGTGGCGAAGACGATTCGCGAGGCGTTTCTGGTGGCGAAGTCCGGCCGGCCGGGTCCGGTTCTCGTTGACATTACCAAGGACGCGCAGCAGGCGCTGGCGGACTTCGATTTCGAGGCCGCTGCACCCAGGCCGCATCGTCCGCACCCCATGCTCAGGACCGAGTCAGCGTCGATCCTGCAGGCCGCGGAGCTGATTCGCAACGCAAAGAAGCCGGTCATCCTCGCCGGGCACGGCATCCTGCAGTCCGGCGCCGGCGCTCAGGTGCGCACGCTGGCCGAGCGGATGCGCATCCCGGTCGCGACCACGCTGCTGGGCCTGGGCGGATTTCCTGCGTCGCACCCGCTCTCCCTCGGCATGATGGGCATGCACGGCGAAGCCTGGGTGAACCACGCCATCCAGCAGTCGGACCTGCTCATCGCCTGCGGCATGCGCTTCGACGATCGCGTGACCGGAACGCTGGCGACCTACGCGCCCACCGCGAAGAAAATCCACATCGAGGTCGATCCCGCGGAGATCAACAAGAACGTCAAGGTGGACATTGCGCTCATCGGCGATCTCAAAGAGGTTCTCGAAGCGCTGCTGCCGCATCTGGCTCCACGGGAGAAAGGCGAAAGCCCGTGGGTGAAGGAGATCGAGTCCAGCAAAGGCGAATGCGCGGTTCGGGACATTAAAAACCTTCCCGACAACGGCCACCTCTACGCGGCGCACGTCATCCACGACCTGTGGCGCGCCACTGAAGGCAAAGCCATCGTCGTTACCGACGTGGGCCAGCACCAGATGTGGGAGGCGCAGTACTACAAGCACGATCAGCCGCGCACGCTGATCACCTCCGGCGGGCTGGGCACCATGGGTTTTGCGCTGCCCGCCGCCATCGGCGCCAAAATCGCCTGCCCCGACAAGGAAGTGTGGGTGATCGCGGGCGACGGCGGCTTCCAGATGACGGCCTCGGAATTGTCCACGGCCGCGCAGGAAGAGCTGGACCTGAACATTGCGGTGGTCAACAACGGCTATCTCGGCATGGTGCGCCAGTGGCAGGAGTTCTTCTACGAGAAGAATTACCAGTCGTCGCCGCTGCGCAGTCCGGATTTCGTGAAGCTGGCCGACGCGCACGGTATTCCCGGACGCACCGTGAAGCAGCGCGCGGACGTGCTGCCGGCCGTAGAGACGGCGCGTGGACACAAAGGTCCGTTCATCATCAATTTCCTGGTCGAGAAGGAAGACTCGGTTTACCCGATGATTCCCGCCGGATCGGCGCTGCATGAGATGATCCGCAGACCCAACAACCCGCTGGTTGAAACCGGAAAGGACGCCTGAGATGCTGCACACATTCGTCGCACTGGTCGAAGACAAGCCAGGGGTGCTGACGCGGGTGGCGTCGCTGTTTCGCCGGCTCAACATCAATATTGTTTCGCTCACCGTGGGCCACTCGGAGAAGCCGGGCGTCTCGCGTATGACCATCGTTTGCGACGCGTCATCGACGTCCAGCCACCGGATCGCCGCCAGCCTCTATAAACTGGAAAATGTGTTGCAGGTGGATGACATCAGCCAGCTCTCGCACGTGGCGCGGGAACTGGCGCTGATCAAAGTAGCGGCGACGCCCCAGACCCGCTCGCAGGTGTTCGAGCTGGCGGAGGTCTTCCGCGCGCGCATCGTCGATCTGGCTCCCGAGTCCCTGATGATTGAAATCACCGGAGTCGAGAGCAAGATCGAGGGCCTCATTCAGGTGCTGAATGAAAACGGCGATCGCATCCTCGAGATCTCCCGCACCGGCCGCATGGTGATGCGCCGCGGCCAGCACACCAGCCGGGTGCTGGAGGCGATGCGGGTGCCGGGCCTCGAGACGCCGGAGGAGTTGCACGCGGAAGAAGGCAGCGACAGCGATGTGCTGATGGCCGAAGAAGCAGGGTTTTAACACCGTTCCCAGTTGCCGGTTTCCAGTCCCCGATGTCAAAACCTGGTGGCAACGGGGTCGGGCAACTGGAGATTGGCGACTCTCGTTCGCTACACTGAAATTTGTAAAGGAAACCAAATGGCAAAGACCTATCACGATCACGACGCCGACTTGTCGCTCATCCAGCAGAAGAAAGTAGCCGTCATCGGCTACGGCTCGCAGGGGCATGCCCACGCCCTCAACCTCAGGGATTCCGGTGTCGACGTGCGCGTCGGCCTGCCCTCGACCAGCAAATCCGTGGAGAAGGCGAAGAAGGCCGGCCTCCAGGTCGGATCCGTCAGCGATGTCTCCGCCTGGGCTGACGTCATCATGATCCTCACCCCCGACCACTCCCAGGGCGATACCTACGCGAAGGAAATCGCGCAGCAGATGAAGAAGGGCAAGACCATCATGTTCGGCCACGGCTTCAACATCCGCTTCGGCCAGATCAAGCCTCCTGCCGATGTCGATGTCTCGATGGTCGCGCCCAAAGGCCCGGGGCATCGCGTGCGCGAAGTCTTCGTCGAAGGTGGAGGGGTTCCCTGCCTCATCGCCGTCGAGCAGAACGCGTCCGGCCAGGCGAAAGAGCTGGCTTTGTCGTACGCCAAGGCCATCGGCGGCACGCGCGGCGGCGTGCTGGAAACGACCTTCGCGGAGGAGACGGAAACCGACCTGTTCGGCGAGCAGGCCGTGCTGTGCGGCGGTACCTCGGCGCTGGTCAAGGCCGGGTTTCAGACGCTGGTTGACGCCGGCTACCAGCCGGAGATCGCCTACTTTGAGTGCCTCCACGAGCTGAAGCTGATCGTCGACCTGATGTACCGCGGCGGCCTCGCCTACATGCGGTACTCCATCAGCGACACCGCCGAATACGGCGATTACACGGCCGGCCCGCGCATCGTCACCGACGCCACGCGCGCCGAGATGAAGAAGATGCTCACCGAAATCCAGAACGGAACATTCGCCAAAAACTGGATCGAGGAGAACAAGACCGGTCGAAAGAACTTCACCGAGATGCGGAAGAACGAGGCCGGTCTGCAGGTGGAGAAGGTCGGCGCGGAGTTGCGTGCAGCTATGCCGTTCCTCGATCCGGTGGTTGTGAAAGACGGGACCCCGCAACCGGCCGCGCAGTCTGAGCCGGTGAATGCATAATTAAAATCGCGGGGAGGGCACACCACTCGTCCTCCCCTGCCGTCCAATCCTCATCCTGCGCCGTTCGCTGCCATGCACAGGCCCGGGCGCAGTCGTTCGGATACTATCTGGCAAAGGGGGTTCCCCATGGATGTCGCCACATCCCCGGCTCCCGCGGCCGTCGCCCCGGCGGTCACGCCGGTGCCCGAGATCATCGAAGCCCTGCGCCGCGTTTCGGCACTGCACGGCCTTTCCGACACCGAGTTCGAGTGGCTGGCCACCCACTGCGAAGAGGTCTCCTACTCGTCTGGTGCGCAAATTTTTCGCGATGGCGATGTCGCCACCAAGTTGTGGTTTCTGCTTCGCGGCGAGCTCCACTTCCGCCGTCAGCAGGGCGGAGCGGGGCTCTTCATCGGCCGGGCCGGGCAGATCACCGGGCTGCTGCCCTTCTCGCGCATGAAAACCTTCGGCGGCTACGGGTTCGCTGCCTCCGACGTCTGGGGGTTGCAGATCGACCGCGCGGAATTTCCCGACATGCTGGCGGCGATTCCCTCCATGGCGCAGCGCTGCGTGGCGGTCATGCTCGATCGCGTACGCGAAATGACCCGCCTGGAGCAGCAGACCGAGAAGCTGAACGCGCTGGGCAAGCTGGCCGGCAACATGGCCCATGAGCTGAATAATCCTGCCTCAGCGGCGCAGCGCGCAGCCTCCGGGCTCATCGAGGAGCTCCAGATCTACGGCCACCAGAAATTCATGCTGGGCAGTCTGTGTCTCGACAGCGCACATCTGGAGCGCGTTCGCGCCTGGCGGAATCGTATGGAGGAACAGGAGCGCACGCTTCCGGCGGACCCGGTTACTCAGGCGCAGCGCGAAGACCTGCTGCAGCGCTGGCTGCGCGATCACAACGTGGAAAAGAGCTGGCAAATCGTGCCCGACCTGGCCGAGCTGGGGATCACGGCTGAAAATCTTGACGAGTTATCGGACCTGCTTGGCGGCGAGCATCTGGAGATCGTCCTGTCGCAGTTTGCCTCTTCGGCGCGCACCGAGCGGATGGCCCACGCCATGCTCGATGCCACCAGCCGGATCTTCGATCTCATCGGCGCCATCAAGGACTACTCCTGGATGGATCAGGCGCCCATCCAGGAAGTGGATATTCCGCAGTCGCTGGACACCACGCTCACCATGCTGCAGTCGCGGCTGGAGAAGGTGGAGATCGAGCGCCGCTACGAGCCCGGTCTGCCACGCATCTCCGCCTACGCCAGCGAGCTCAACCAGGTATGGATGGCGCTGCTGGAGAACGCGCTCGACGCCATGCACGACCAGGGAAAACTCGCCCTCAGCGTGCACCTCTCCGGCGATTTCCTCGTCACCGAGATATGGGACAACGGCCCGGGCATTCCCGCAGAAAACCAGGCGCGGATCTTCGAACCCTTCTTCACCACCAAAGCCCCCGGCAGCGGCCTGGGTCTCGGCCTCGACACCGCCCAGCGCATCGTCCGCCAGCACCGCGGCTATATCCACGTGCAGTCGGAGCCCGGGCAGACCTGCTTCCAGGTGCGACTCCCGGTCGAGTCGCTCCAGGCCTACTGATCGCACCCCAAAAAAGAGAAAGACCCGCGAGCCGTCGCGGGTCTTTCTCTTTGGAGCAAATCGCCGTTTAAAGCGAGTTCATATTCAGCAGGAACTCCGCGTTATTGCGCACTTTTTCCAGGCGGCTCACCAGCAGTTCCATCGCTTCTACCGGCGACAGCGGATTGAGCACCTTGCGCAGAACCCAGGTTCGCTGCAGCTCGTCCTTGGGAATCAGAAGCTCTTCCTTACGCGTGCCGGAGCGCTGGATATCGATGGCCGGGAAGACGCGCTTATCCACGAGCTTGCGGTCGAGAATGATTTCCATGTTGCCGGTGCCCTTGAACTCTTCGAAGATGACCTCGTCCATGCGCGAGCCGGTGTCGACCAGCGCGGTGGCGATGATGGTCAGCGAGCCGCCCTCTTCGATGTTGCGGGCCGCACCAAAGAAACGCTTGGGGCGCTGCAGAGCGTTGGAGTCGACGCCGCCCGACAGCACCTTGCCCGACGGCGGCACGATGGTGTTGTAGGCGCGCGCCAGGCGCGTGATGGAGTCCAGCAGGATCACCACGTCGCGCTTGTGCTCCACCAGACGCTTGGCCTTTTCGATCACCATTTCCGCCACCTGCACGTGCCGGGCAGCGGGCTCGTCGAACGTGGAGCTGATCACCTCTCCCTTCACCGAGCGCTGCATGTCGGTGACTTCTTCCGGGCGCTCGTCAATGAGCAGGACGATGAGCACGACTTCCGGATGATTCGTTGTGACGGAATTGGCAATCGCCTGCAGCAGCATCGTCTTGCCGGTGCGCGGCGGCGCCACGATCAGCCCGCGCTGCCCCTTGCCGATCGGCGTCAGCAGATCCATCACCCGCCCACTGATATTCTCGCGGACCGTCTCCATCTTCACGCGCTCCTGCGGATAGAGCGGCGTCAGGTTGTCAAACAGGATCTTGTTGCGCGTTTCTTCCGGCGACTCAAAGTTGATGGCTTCGATCTTTACCAGCGCGAAATATTTTTCCCCTTCGTGGGGCGGCCGCACGTTGCCGCTGATCGTATCGCCGGTTTTCAGGTCGAATTTGCGAATCTGCGAGGGGGATACGTAAATGTCATCAGGTCCGGGCAGATAGTTGTAATCCGGGGAGCGTAGAAATCCGTAGCCGTCAGGCAGAATTTCGAGGACACCCTCAGCAAAAATGTGGCCTTCTTTTTCGCTTTGCGCCTGGAGAATCTTGAAGATCAGGTCCTGCTTGCGGAGTCCGCTGGCGCCTGGAATTTCCAGCGTGCGCGCAATCCGGCTCAGCTCTGTGATGTTCTTTTCTTTCAGTTCTGCGATTGTCATGAATCACCTGCGGAGATTTTTTGAGGAGGGAAGTGCGAATCGGGAGGGTGCGTCGGGAGGGGCGGGGGAACAGAGTCTATCTTAAACCGGGGAACGGACCGGGCGGAAGGCCGCGCGGTCCGAAATCCTGTCAGGCGGCGCGGCGTTGTTGCTGGGGCAGGCTTACGGCTTCAGTGCGAACCGTGGCGGCGGCTGCCGCTGCCGGGCTCGATTCCCGGAAGCGGAGCAGCACGTCGTTCATGGTGTCCTGCAGCCGCGTGTTTGGCTTGTGCAGCTTGCGAGTTGCCTTTGAAGCCAGCTGGCACAGCTGGTAGCGATTGCTCACATGCGTGAGCGCACCAAAAATAAGTTCAGAACGCATGATGGAGTCTCCTTGCTTTTTAACTAGTAGAATGTCCGACCGCTTTCGATCAGAGAAACACCGCTGAACCGCTGAGGCCCTGCAGGCTGGGAGAAATGAATGCCGAAAGCTCTACATCTTTTAGACGCGGTAACCCAGGCTTTTGGTCGAATTTTTTCCCTTCTGAAAAATCTCCGCAAAGTACGGATGCCTCTTTCGATTCCGGATCCTGGTCGCCCCTGCAGACAGAACAAACCCGCGCTCCCCCTGGAGCAACTTCTCGACTGCCTGACCGGATGGATAAAGCAGAGCGGCGATGGCCGGAGGTCAAAATTGACAGTTTTGAAAATACCTCCGGACCCGAATCCGGTCAACTGCTTTTTTCATAGAGCTCTATGACCGTCGTTACCGAAAATGGAATCATCGCCATAAACCGTTGACGATTCAGTCATTACCCCTGATTCAGGAGAATCAATGTCGATACTTGCCCATCGATGGCAATCCCGAAAACCATAGGCCCCGCTTCGTCTCCGACTCGGCATTGATCATATAAACCAATTATTATCAGTTACATACAGCGTTACACCCGGGGACTCTTTCTGCGCCCTTCAGGTGTGCCTTTGCCGTGAAAATCCGGCCTTTTGGGGAGTCTCCGGTCCGCTCCGCGGCTCTTTGGGCAAAGCACAGATTCCGGTCTTAGCGCGCACATCTGCTCGCGCAGTCAGGCCGGTTACCTACGGGTTGGCGGCTATGGGCCACCCTGTTGAGCCATCGAGAAAAAAGCCCGCGGACCCGCACAGACAAAGCGCTCGCCGTCGTGGCCAGGCCCCCTGCGCTAAAAGCGCCCCTGGTCGCGTTCAGGATCTATTTGGAACTCGACAGTGCCTGCTGCACAGTCTCAGTGCTCGGCTCGGAGTTCTTCAGATACTCGCTCACTCGTTTGCGTTCCTCGGGAGCCAGGGTCGGCACCAGCGCGAGGATACGGCGCATCGTTGTTGCCATGTCATCCACCAGATTCATCAAGCGAATAGCTTCGCCGGAAAGGGGCATAAGTCCGTTGACCTCTCCTCCTATTGTCCGCGATGAAGGGGATTTCGGTAAAGACGCCCCTGTGCAGAAGCCGCCCACAACCAGCTTTCCGCAAGCCACGGTCCCGCTTGTCTCCGCGCCCCACCCATGTTTCTATGATCGAACGGCCCCTTTGCCATGACCCTGCTGGATCTCTGCGCGTATCTCGGTCTTGGCGCTGCGGGCGCCGCCACCGTCAATCTCCTGCTGGGACTGCTCATCGCACTGCGCTACAGTCCTGTGCGCCACTGGCCGCACCGGCACATCAATGTTTTCCTGCTGCATCAGTGGACGGCGTACCTGGCCATCTTCTTCACCCTCACGCACCCGGTCGTCCTTCTGTTTCTCCACGCCCCGCACTTTCGCCTGGTGGATATCCTGTGGCCCATCCACTCCCCGCTGCAGCCAAAGCTCAACCTCGCCGGAGCCGGAGCTCTCTATCTGCTGCTCCTCGTCCTGGTCTCATCCCTGCTGCGCACGCGCATCGGCCGGCCCCTTTGGCGCAACCTGCACTATCTGGTCTTTCCCGCGGCCGTGTTGCTGCTGCTGCACAGCGTTCTCACGGATCCAAATCTGAAGGACGGCCACCCGGATCTGCTCGATGGAGGCAAGATCTTCGTGGAAGCCGCCGCTCTCATCAGCTTCCTCGCAGTCGCCGCGCGCCTTTGGCTCCGCGGCCGCGGCCTGCGCCTGGCGCGCACGCCTTCGGCAACCCAGACCCAGCCGGCGCTGGAAGACGAAATTGCCTGAGCCACGCGAGGAACCCGGCCGCATCGAGCAGGTGCTGCGCCCCGGTGGGCAAGGTGGACCATCTTCTGCTCGCCCCGCCGCTCTTCGCTGCCTTTATCATGGCCAGCATGCCGCGCCCTGCTCTCCTGGCTTCGCTGTTCCTCGTCTCTCTTCTTGGCGGCCCCGTCGCCTTCGCCCAGAAACTCTCGCTTTGCCCGGCCTTCGATAAGGTCCTCGTGCAGCACGGCGTCGTCGGCGGAGCCATCGCCGTCGTGCATGGCGCGGCGCCGCCCGAGTCCTGCTTCTACGGCAACGCGCGCCAGGCCACACACCAGCCCATCGACGCCGCCACCTCCTATAACTGGGCCTCCATCACCAAGACCATGACCGCCATCGCCATCCTGCAGCTGCGCGATCGCGGCCGTCTCTCCCTTGACGATCCGGCGGTTCGCTACATTCCCGAGCTGCGCCAGGTCCACGACGCCTTCGGCCCCATGGACGCGGTCACCATCCGCACCCTTCTCACCCACAGCGCCGGCTTTCGCAACCCCACCTGGCCCTGGGACTGCGACGATTCCGCCAACTGCGACTGGCAGCCCTTCGAGCCCACCCGCTGGTCGCAGATCGTCGCCATGCTCCCCTACACCCACGTCGCTTTCGCCCCCGGCACCCGCTGGAGCTACTCCAACCTCGGCTATGTCTTCCTTGGACAGATCATCGAACGCCTCACCGGCGACGACTTCGAGGTCTACCTCACCAAGAACATCCTCATGCCGCTGGGCATGACCCAGAGCTACTTCGACCACTCACCGTACTTCCTGCTGTCGCACGTCTCCAACAGCTATCTGCGCGCCGGCGACAAGCTCACCGAACAGCCTTTCAATTTCGATACCGGCATCACCACCTCCAACAGCGGCCTCAAATCGCCCGTCACCGACATGGCGAAGTACGTCTCTTTCCTCCTGGGAATCTTTCCCAAAGCTCCGCTCGACGCAGTTGTCCTCAGGCGCAGCTCGCTTGAAGAAGCCTGGAAGGGCGTGCTCCCCGTCGCCGACCCCGGCCAGCCCTCCACCCCGTACACAACGGGCGCGCCGCAGATGGGTCTCGGCTTCTTCATCGCGATGATCGATGGCCACCGCTACGTCTACCACGACGGTGACCAGGGCGGTTTCTCCTCCGAGATGTTCCTCGATCCCGAGCGTCACATCGCCGCCCTTCTCGTCGTCAACACAACGGAAACCGGCGCGCCCCCGCCCAACCCCGCTACCCACGCCGAATCCAACACCGAACCCAACCCCGCCACCGATCTCCGCCTCACCCTGCGCCGCGACCTGATCGACCGTGTCTTCCCCCAGCAGAGTCGGAACTAGCCGGGTGGGCCCGACTGCCCATTTCGTCTCCTTCGAAGCCAACTTTCCGGAGGCGCTCAGAATCCAAGGAACTCAGTCATCGGGCCGCAGATTCTGGCTATCCTGACATGGATCGGGAAGCCGAGATCGACGGGAAAACGGCCCCACAACTATGTTTATGTTGTGGAAGTTTCATTTCTGCCAGATGTTCTCCTGGTTTCAGTTAGTTAAGGGCTGCGCGACACGAACGCCGAAAGCGGAATGGGTAAGAGCAGCTCAGAAATGCCACTTTTCCCAATCTAATTTCAGCAGGAGTGGCCCGTTCATGACTCGTTTCAAGGCACTTTCGGCGATGGCAGCGCTCTTGCCCTTCATCGCAATTACCGGCTGCGGCTCGAGTTCAACCCATACCACGGTGACGTCGGCCCCCACTCTTGTCTTGTCGGCCAGCAGCAGCAGCGTCGCCTCAGGTCAGGCGATCACGTTGACCTGGCAAACAACCAATGCCACTTCTCTGACGATTACAGCCACCGGCGCAGACGGCAGTTCCCGGACGATCTCCACTAACTCCGAACTGAACGGCAGCGCCCAGGACAAGCCCACCCAGGACACCACTTATGCCGCCATCGCCAGCGGATCGGGCGGAGGGAGCGTTCAGAAGCAAGTGACGGTCACGGTGACGCAAGCACCTGCGGCGAAGCCGACCCTGGTGTTTAGCGCCAGCAGCGGCAGCATTGTTAAAGGCGATACAGTGACCCTGAGCTGGCAAATGACCAATGCCACCTCGATCGCCATCACGGCAGTCGGCGCAGATGGAGTTAAAAGGCAAATCTCCACCGCTGCGAATCCAGCGACAGACCAGCCGGCAGAAAACACAACCTACACTGCAGTAGCTACCGGACCAGGCGGCAGTACCGCGCCCCAGTCCGTGTCGGTCGCCGTAGTCCTGGGTATACCGCAGATAACCCAGTTCGCCGCAAACCCCACAACCGTAGTTGCGGGCGCATCCACTACCCTGTCCTGGCAGACCACCAACGCTACTTCCGTGACGTTTTCTCCCGCGCTTCCCCAGGGGGATCCGAATGAGGGCGGCACTTTCCCGCCTTCCAACCCCGCGGGCACCCCTATTCCTGTCCCCGGTACGGTGACCTACACCATGGTCGCCAATGGCACAGGAGGCCAAAGTCAGCCTGCCAGCGTCACCATTCGTGCGGTCAACATTAACCTCACAGCATCCCCGACCACCAGCATGGCCAATCAGCCCGTCACCCTTACATGGGATGTCGACCCCACGATCACTGCACTTACCATTGATAACGGTGGCTGCGCTCCATGTACGCCGCTGCCCCATGGCTCTACTGTGGTTTCACCTGCCGCCACGACGACCTATACCGCGACGGCGTCGCTCCCGGATGGTACCCAGCTAAAACAAACGGTGACGGTGACGGTGACGTCGGCAGCGGCGGGCAAGATCAAGCACATCTTTTTCATGTTGCAGGAAAACCGGTCGTTCGATGATTACTTCGGCGTTCTCGGGGCATATCGCGCGCAACGTTTACAGCAGTTCGGCATTCAGGCCAGCCCGACAGATGTCGACGGTTTCGATCCCAACGTGGTGCTCACGAACCATCACAACGGCGTACAAGTCAAGCCGTTCCATGAGACAACGGTCTGTACCCAGAACCCGACGCCTTCCTGGGATGAAAGCCACCACAATGTGGGATTAACCGGCGGGGATCCTGCATGGCTGACGACAAGCCAGTACCCTGTCGGCTCATTCGCCATGAACAATTTTCTGGACACGCCGAACGGCGGTCTTGCCTCCGGTGAGACAAATTACGATCCGGACGGCACCCGGGCTTTGGGCTACTACAACCAGACTGACCTGCCGTACTATTACGACCTGGCAACCTTCTTTGCCACCAGCGATCGTTGGTTTTCGCCCGAACTGTCGGCAACCTATCCCAACCGCATGTACCTGGAGGCGGCAACCTCATTCGGTCACGAATATCCGGATGCTGACGCCAGCCATCCACAGTACAGCGCAAAGACCATCTTTCGCGCCATGACTAACGCGAACGTGAGCTGGGGTTATTACTATAAGGATGGCATGTTTTTGCCTAACTTCCAGGACTACAACGACCCCGCCATACAGAGCAAGACCTATAAAAGCAGTTATCTGATGAACACGCTTGCAGGCAGTTGTAGTGGTTCGCCCTGCGACCCCGATAAAGCATTGCCTCAGGTGATCTTCATCGAAGCCGCCTCGGGCAGCAGCGCCCTTGACGAACATCCGGATAACAATATCCAAACGGGCGCGGCGTATGTCCAGTCCATCATTGCTGCGCTGATGAACAGCGATGCCTGGCAGGATTCAGTGTTCATCCTGAGCTACGACGAGGACGGCGGGTTTTACGATCATGTGCCGCCCATCACGGTCCCCGTTCCCGATGCGTACTCGCAGGGACAGTGCCCGGACGTGAACAATGGCTCCTATGGCTACTGCCACACGGGCACGGATGCCAACTTCACCGCTCCCGCCCCCGCTAACGGCGGCTACGATATGTTCAACATCAGCGGCTTGCGCGTGCCCCTGATGGTGCTTTCACCGTATGTGAAGCCGCACTACGTCGAGCACTCTCCCATGGACTACACGGCCATCCTGGCCTTCATTGAACAGACCTTCAATGTTCCGCCGCTTACCAGCCGGGATGCATATTGGCTGAGTCAAGGCGGCATGAATGATTTCTTCGACTTCAGCACCCCGGCGATGCTCAGCCCGCCCAATTCTTCCGGTGGAGGGGCAGCCTGGGTCGGCTTCCTGCCCACGCAGCCGACGACGGGTGTGTGTGACAAGACCCAGGAAGCAGGGGGGATCGTGAACTAGTGCGATGTGTCTGAACTCTCCTGATTGCTGTCGTCCGGAAGGTGCAGATGCTGGGGCAGGCCAGCCTTCAGCGGGGTCGAGTCGTAAGACTCGGCCCTTATCCTTGGCCTCCGTCCTGCCCCACAATTCTTCCTGCCTGAGCACTGCAAAAGCCCCAAAACCACAACGAGTTTCCGGCCCAGGCCAAAGTGCGGATCGCACCGCATTCTGAGAAAATGCCGTTTTGCGGCTATTTGTGGACTGCGTTGACTACCTTGTAGAGGACGGTGTGCTCGATGGTGTCGACTTTTTCTTCCTGCGCCATTCCTTCGGCAATGGGGATGTCGGGATTGGCCTTTTTCCAGCGCTCCTCGAAGTTGGGCCCGAAGAAGTTAAAAACGGATTGCCAGTTGGGATAGATGTCGACCGTGTACGCGATGTGCTCATCTTTGGCGCCTCGGGGCATGAACTGCACGTTGACCGACCAGCCGTCCACTGAGCCTTCCTTAAGCCCGTCCTCGAAGATGGGCTTCCACAGCTTTGTTTCGTTGTCGACCCAGGCGTCGAGCGAGCCCGAGACCTTCATATCGTTGACGACGATGTAATCGCCCTCTTTGGCGGTGCCGACCTGCAAGGCGGTTCGGACGATGCTGGTGCTGACCAGCGTCCCGCTGGCCTCGAGCTCGCTCATGAACTGCTGCTCGGTCTTGTCGATGCCGGCCTTGTGGAGATTGGCGGTCTGCTCATCGCCGGTCATGGGCGCGGGAGGCATACCGGGGTAAAACTCGACGAACGCATAATCGCAGCGCGCCTCAGTCCCGGCGGGAGTCATGGTTGCGAGCACGTACCAGGCCGAAAGGACTCCCGAATTTACGTCGTGCTGCGCAAGCTTAAGCACGTCTCCAGTGGTGGTGGCATTGAACTCAGCATCCATCCCGGGCTTCACTTTCACGCAGTAGACGGTGTGAAATCCAGTCGGCGCTGGTTGGGCGAAAACGGTTGCGGCGAGCGCGGCGGCCATGGCGGCGCTCCAGGCGAAATAACGAATCAGCATCGTGTGACCCTCCCTGGTTGTCTTGCAGGAGACTGCGGGGGGAAAAAATGAAGGACGATAGCTGTTCGCCGCACAGAAAATTCTGTCTCGGACGGAAGAGACCGGTTCCGCGGTGCCTATGGTAACACCCGGGCTTCGGGAAGCCTAACGCGACCTTAACCTCAGGATCGTCATTTGTTCCCGATGGTCAAAATCATTGCGCCGCCCAGGGGTTCGCGGGTCAACCGCCAAATGCAGTAGATCGGGGCCCAGGCCCTCTGCTTCTGCGCTTCAGGCAAGTACCTGGCCCCATGGGGCTCATGGACCAAAAGAGCAGGCCGCTGATCTGCGGACCTTTAGGCGCAAGTTGGAGATCCCCAAAACACCAGGTCCCGGGATGCTACTCGCGCCGCTCCTGCAGGAAGTCCGGCGCCACCGGGTTCTCGTACAGCGAGTAGTCCCGGGTCACAACCGTCAGCCCGCTCGGCGTCACAAAGTAGTTCTTCCGGTCTTCGTTCGGGTCGTAACCGATGACGGTCCCTTCCGGCAGATGCACGTCGCGGTCGATGATGGCCCGCTTGATCCGGCAATGCCGCCCGATGTTCACGTGGGTGAAGACAATGCTGGAATCCAGTTCGGAATAGGAGTTGACGCGCACATCCTGCGACAGCACGCTGTTCCGCACCACGGCGCCGGAGACAATGCACCCACCCGAGACGATCGAGTTGATCGCCATACCCGTCCGCCCCGGCTCGCCGAATACGAACTTGGCCGGTGGATACTGTCGGGCCCGCGTCCGGATCGGCCAGCTGTTGTCGTACAGGTTGAAGATCGGTGAAACCGAGGCCACGTCCATATTGGCGTCAAAGTAGGCTTCCAGCGTGCCTACATCGCGCCAGTAGAGGGCTTCCTTCCGGTTCTCATCCACGAAGTTGTAGGCATACATCTTGTACTTGCCCAGAATGGCCGGCAGGACGTTGTGTCCGAAGTCGTGCTGGGAATCGGGATCTTCGGCGTCGCGGATCAGCGCAGGCAGCAGCACGTCGGTGTTGAAGATGTAGATGCCCATCGAGGCATCGACCATGTCCGGGTTGAACGGGGACCGCAAATCGGTCTGCTTCGGCTTCTCCAGGAACCCGGTTACCTCGCCATTGCGGGCCACCTCCACCACGCCAAAGCGAGACACCTCCTGGGGCTCGATCGCCAGCGTTGCGATGGTCACGTCGGCGCCTGAGTCGTTGTGCTGCCGCAGCATCTTGCCGTAGTTCATCTTGTAGATCTGGTCGCCGGAAAGGATCAGCACGTGCTTCGGCTGTTCGGAGCCGATGGAATAGATGTTCTGGTACACGGCGTCGGCCGTGCCCACGTACCAGTTGGAACTCACCCGCTGCATGGGCGGCAGAATCTCGATGAACTCGCCCAGTTCCTGCCCCACAACACTGGTCCACCCTTCGCGGATGTGCCGGTTCAGCGAGAGCGCTTTGTATTGGGTGAGGATGTAGACCCGGCGCAGGTCGGAGTTGATGCAGTTGGAGAGGGTGATATCGATGATGCGGTACTGTCCGCCGAACGGGACGGCTGGTTTGGCCCGATCTCTCGTAAGCGGAAACAGCCGCTCGCCCGCGCCGCCCGCCAAAAGTACGCCAAGAGTATCCTTCATCGGCATGTTCGCCTCTCACCGCTTCTGATTGGCTCCCTCGCGCGATCTTTCCAGCGGCCGGAATCCCCAGCGCTCCCGGCAATGCCATACTGGTCTGGGAGCGAAGGCCAGATATATCACAAGTTTGCCGAATTGTGCGTCCGGCAGCGGGCCAGGTCAGGAATCTTCCGGCTCACCGGAATCTCCGGTAATGGAGATACGGAGGGATTTGAGGAAATGGAGGTCCTGGGCGGTAAAGGTTCCCTCTTCGTTCGCCTCCGGCTCCGGACCGCTCTGGCCGGATTCCAGAGCGCCGGCCGGCTGCTCCTCCACCTCGTTCAGCCCGATGGTCGCCTCCAGCATCAGCAGCACTTCAAAGCCCTGTCTGCGAATATCGGCCACCACGCCTGCGATTTGCGGGGACTCGGACACACTCTCGTGAATGGCCTCGCCCAGTTGCTGAACCAGTTTGCGGAGTTTTTGATTCAAGTGAGGACCTCGATTTCCGGGTATGCGGCGTGGGCTCTCAACATCCGATGCTCTTACCTTATCTTCTGATGTTCCCGGGCTGCAACGCGGAGCCAAAGCTGGGCCTGGCCGCGCTGCTAAACTTTTTTCATGCAACCCAATCGCCTTGGCCGGCTTCTGGGAATCGGCACGCGCGTTGCCGCGGGTAAGCTGCGCGACGGCACCGCGGGGGCGGCTGCCGCCGTCCAGCGGTCCGCCGCCTCCAGCGCCGCGGGAGCGACCGCGGCTTCGGCTCCCTGCGGCTCCCGAACCTCGGGCCGCTCTCCCGGTTATGCGGAAGGCAGCCGGCGCCTTGCGCGGGGAGCAGGACGTTTTGGATCGGCACTGGTGCGCCCTTTCGCGCATGCCACGGGCGTGCTCACTCTGCAGATCACCGGCGTTTTCTTCTCGCTGTTCACGATCTTTTTCACGGTCCACGCCTGGCAGGCTCTTAAGGCGATGGGAGCGCGCGACCGGCATGTGCTGGTCTACGCGGCCTTTGCGTTGCTCTTTGCCTGGTTCACCGTCACCTCGTTCTGGCGTGCACGGTCGAAGCAGAAGGGGACCTGAGGCGCGCGGCCGGTGTTGTGGCATACAATGACCGGTTCGCATGCCCGGCCAGCCCGATTCAAAACCCGTCTACTGTGCCGACGACCTGTCGGCGTTCGACGCTGAGCGCGACCTCGGCTTTCCCGGGCAGTTTCCCTTTACGCGCGGCATTCAGCCCACCATGTACCGCGGCCGGCTCTGGACGATGCGCCAGTACGCGGGGATGGGCGACGCGGAAGAGAGCAACCGGCGCTACCGGTTCCTGCTGGAGCAGGGAACGGCCGGGCTTTCCGTGGCCTTCGATCTGCCCACCCAGATTGGCTACGACTCCGATTCGCCGATGGCGCTGGGCGAGGTCGGCAAAGTCGGTGTGGCCATCGATTCGATCGAGGACATGGAGCGGCTGTTTGCGGGCATTCCGCTCGATCGCATTTCGACCTCGATGACGATCAACGCCACGGCCAGTATTCTCCTGGCACTCTATGTGGCGGTTGCCCGGCGTACCGGAGCGGAGGTGAAAAAGCTCTCCGGCACCATTCAGAACGACATCCTCAAGGAATACATTGCGCGGGGTACCTATATCTATCCGGTGCGCGATGCCATGCGCGTGGTGACGGATGTGTTTGCCTGGGCAGGCGAGAATGTCCCGGAGTGGAACACGATCTCCATCTCCGGTTACCACATGCGGGAGGCGGGATCGACCGCGGCGCAGGAAGTGGCCTTCACCCTCGCCAACGGCATGGCCTACGTGCAGGCAGCTATCGCCGCAGGACTCGAAGTGGACCATTTCGCGCCGCGGCTCTCGTTCTTCTTCAACGCGCACAATGATTTTCTGGAGGAGATTGCCAAATTTCGCGCGGCCCGGCGGATCTGGGCCGGCATCATGCGCGATCATTTCGGCGCAAAGAATCCCCGCTCGTGGATGCTGCGTTTCCATACCCAGACCGCGGGATCGACGCTGACGGCGCAGCAGCCGGAGAACAACATCGCGCGCACGGCCATCCAGGCTCTGGCCGCGGTTCTGGGCGGAACGCAGTCGCTGCACACCAACGGATACGACGAGGCGCTGGCACTGCCGACGGAAGAAGCCGCGCGCATTGCTCTGCGCACACAGCAGATCATCGCCTCGGAATCGGGTGTGGCCAACACTGTCGACCCGGTTGCGGGGTCGTATGCCATTGAGGCGCAAACGAATGAGATCGAGCGCCAGGTGAAGCTGTACTTTGACCGCATCGATGCCATGGGCGGCATGCTGGTCGCCATCGAGAGCGGCTGGGTGCAGCAGGAGATCCAGAATGCGGCCTACGATCAGCAGCGCGCTGTGGATGCACGGGACGCCATCGTGGTGGGCGTGAACCGCTTCACCCGGGAAGAGGAGCCGCCCATTCCCACGCTGCACATCGATGAAGAACTGGAAGGCAAGCAGGTGGAGCGACTGCGCGCGTTGCGGGCGCGGCGCGATCTGAGGCCGTGGCAGGCCGCGCTGAACCGCGTACGCGAACAAGCCCGTTCCGGCGCCAACCTGATGCCGGCGATTCTCGAGGCCGTGGAAGCCAGCGCGACGGTTGGCGAAATCGCCTCTGCTCTCCGCGAGATTTTTGGCGAGTATCGCGAGAGCGTGACGGTGTAAGCTGCGAGTTCCGGAGCATTCAGGAGATTGCACTCCGTGTAACGTCGCCCGCTGCTCGCTCTTTCAGGAGAACCTATGAAACGTCTGCTGCCTCTGCTCATTCTGTTGCTTGCGCCGGCCGCCTTCGCTGCCAGCCACCCGGTCGCATTGTTCTATATGACGAACGACCCGACATCGATTCGGGATTTCTTTGCCCACTCCTCGCAAATCGACATTCTGGTACCCGGCTGGTACGACGTGGACGAGAACGGACTGGTGACGGGCGAGCCGGAGCCCGCCGTTCTGCGGCAGGCACAGAGTGAAAAGCTGCCGGTGATGCCGATCGTGGGGCTGACCAATAAGGCGAAGTTCCATTTGCTGGGTGAAAACGCGGCAGCCCAAGCCCAGATGAATGCGGCGCTCATCCGGGAATGCAGGCTGCACGGTTATATGGGGTTCCAGCTCGATATCGAAGATATTTCGTGGACGGATCGCGACGCTCTGTCGGCACTGGTGAAAAGGACGGCGGATGTGCTGCACGGTGCGGGCCTGCAACTGAGTATCGCGACGGTCCCGAATGCCCCCGGCTATCCGGGCAGCGGCGGGTTTGCGAAATGGATTTATACCGACTGGCGCGGCGCCTACGATCTGGCGGCCCTGGCCAAATCCGCAGATCTGATTTGCCTGATGACCTACGACCAGAACACGCACTGGACCATGCCCGGACCGGTGGCAGGCTGGCAGTGGACCATCGACAACATGAAGTATGCGCTTCAGTTCGTTCCGAAGGACAAACTGTCGCTGGGCATTCCCGTCTACGGATACCACTGGTACACGGGAGCGCCGATCGTTGAGGCTCCCGCAAGGCCAGGCGAAGCGCCGGTCGAGAAGCCGAATCCCACGGCCGACTACATCGGCGCACCCGATGCCGAGCTGCTGGCCCACGACTGGGGCGGCAAGATTCAGTGGGACGCGGACGATCACACCGCCTGGTTCTACATCAATCGCGACCAGATGCGGGAGTGGGTCTTCTTCACCGACCTCCACACCTTCCGGGATCGCTACGATCTGGTGCAGCAGAATGGGCTGGAAGGTTTCTGCTCCTGGGTTCTCGGCCAGGAGGATCCGAAGATATGGACGGTGCTGCCTCAGAGACAAGCAGGCTCTGCGGCTGAACGGGTCGCGAAATGAGCGCCCGATCGCTGGCTCGATGGTATTTCGGCGGTGCACTGTTGTTCGCGTGCGGAACGCTCCTCGGCCAGGCGCAGCAGAATTTTGTGGACGTGAAGCCGTCGCCGCAGCAGGTCGCCTGGCAGGATCTGCAATTTGGCGTCATCATCCATTTCTCCACGAACACCTGGCTCAATCGTGAATGGGGCGACGGCACGGCCAGCCCCTCGGTCTTCAATCCCACGGATTTCAATCCCGACCAGTGGATGCAGGCGATCCGGGCAGCTGGCGCGAAGTACGTCGTCCTGGTGGCCAAGCATCACGACGGCTTCTGTCTCTGGCCGACGGCGCAAACCGACTACAGCGTGAAGTCCAGCCCCTGGGAGAACGGACACGGCGATGTGGTCGGCGATGTGGCGAAAGCGGCCAAAAAATATGGGCTGGAGTTCGGCGTGTATCTCTCTCCCTGGGATCGTCACGATCCTCGTTATAAGGATTCTGCTGCCTACGATCGGTATTACGAAGCAGAGATGACGGAGCTGGCGTCGGACTACGGCGATCTGGTGGAGTGGTGGCTGGATGGGGCAGGCAGCGCCGGTCACGTGTACGACTTTAAGAAGTACATCGAGACGCTGCGCACCTATCAGCCGAACACGATTGTTTTCGCGGATACCGGCTTATTCGAGTACGGGGATGCGCGATGGGTGGGTAATGAGGACGGATTCGTACGTTACCAGGATTGGGACGCGATCGATCGGCATGGATATTTGCGCTGGCGTCCGGTCGAGGCCGACACTCCACTCCACAAGGCGCACTGGTTTTGGCACCCCGATGACGAAGCCACGCTGAAGACTGTGCCCGAGCTGCTGACCACCTGGGACGAAACAGTGGGACGCGGCGCACAGCTGATGCTGGGTTTGGCGCCGGATCGGCGCGGCCTGTTGCCTGACGCGGATGTGGCGCGTCTGGAGGCCTTCGGCAAGGCGCTGCGCGAGCGGTACGCCCATAACCTGGCGCTGGCGCACCAGCCCATGCCGGCGAACGAGCAAGCCGCCGTCGATGGCGATCCCGGCACCTTCTGGACGGCGCCGGCCGGATCGCACCATGCGGTGCTGGAGCTTCACTTCCCAAAGCCGATCACCTTCAACCGCGCTCTCACCATGGAGTGGCTGAATGACGGCCAGCGGGTCGAGAAGTATTCGATCGATGTCTGGACCGGTTCAGGATGGAAGAGCGTGTCTGCGGCGCAGGCGATTGGCCACGAAAAGATCGACATTTTCCCGGTAGTGACGGCGAGCCGGGTACGGCTCAGCATCCTTTCGAGCACGGATGCAGCGGAGATTCGCGAGTTCCAGCTATACGACGTACCTGCAGCCGAGGGGCAATAAACGCAGCGATGGCTCTCAGGATTTTCGGCCAGGCGTTTTCCAGCCCATCCAGTCGAGCAGCCAGTGCCACGTATTCTCCATGCCTGGGTTTTTGGGCGGTGGCGGCAGGCTGGCGGTGGG
>DASXFH010000120.1:0-4184 GCA_036489655.1 Acidobacteriaceae bacterium
GGTGGACGATCTGGTTCAGCGCAATCGCCGACTCCAGGTCGTGGCCAAACGGCTTTTCGATCACAACGCGCGCGCCGTCCGCGCATCCGGCTTGCTTCAGTTGCTCCAACACCTTGCCGAAGAGACTCGGCGGGATCGCCAGGTAGTGGATCGGGTGGTGGGCGCCCCCGCATTGCTTGCGCACCTCCTGGAAGGTCGCGCTGTCCAGGTAGTCGCCGTCCACGTAGCGCAATAGCGCTATTAACTTGTCAAAGCCCTCAGGATCCAGGCCGCCGTGCTGCTCCACGCTGTCGCGCGCACGCTTTTTCAGATCATCCAGCGTCCATCCGGACTTCGCGACCCCGACCACGGGTCCCTTGAGCTTGTCGCGCTTCGCCAGCCGCTGCAGTGAGGGAAAAATCTGCTTGAATGCCAGATCTCCCGTCGCGCCAAAGAATACCAGTGCATCAGAAACCGGTTGTTCCGTCACTTGCAGTTCTCCTCTCAATCTCGTTCCAACTGGCCGCGGCGGCTAGGGTCCTGCTGATCATAGCCAGCCAGCCGTACATCTGCTGCCCCTCTCATGATGCCATTGGGGCATTTCGGATTCATGACGCGACCGGTCACACTATCGGATCAGCACCATGCTTCGACAGGTACAATCCGTACAGCAATTCTCCCCGGGCACGCAGCATTCCCCTCCCGCCATGAAACTCCTTCACGTCATCGCCTCCATCCGCGCCGCCGGTGGAGGCCCTGTGGAAGCTGTGCGGAGCCTCTCCGCCGTTCACCAGCGTGAGGGCCACTCCGTCGAAGTCGTATCCCTGGATGATCCCACGGACGCCGAAGTCCGAGCCTTCCCACTGCGTCTGCACGCACTCGGCTCTGCGCGCAACGCCTATTCCTTTGCCCCCGCCTTCGTGCCCTGGCTGCGCAAGAACCATGCCCGCTACGACGCCGTCGTCATCCACGGTCTCTGGCAATACCACAGCTTTGGGGCGTGGCGCGCTCTTCGCGGCACCCCGACGCCATACTACGTCTATCCGCATGGAATGCTCGACCCCTGGTTCAAACGCAGCTTCCCGCTCAAACATGCGAAAAAGTGGCTCTACTGGCCGTGGGCGGATTACCGCGTCCTGCGCGACGCGCGCTCCGTCCTGTTTACCTGCGAGGAAGAGAAGCTGCTGGCACCCCAGTCCTTCGCCCTCTATCGCGCCCGCCCCGTGGTCACCGGCCTGGGCACAGCATCGCCGCCGCCTGACGCGAACGCGACTGCCTTCCTCGATCTCCATCCCGAGCTCCAGGGCAAACGAATCCTGCTCTTCATGGGCCGCCTGCATCCCAAGAAAGGTTGCGATCTGCTGCTCGAGGCGTATGCCGCCACCATGGCGAACGGTCCCGAGTGGCGGCTGGTCTTCGCCGGGCCTGATGCCTTCCACTGGCAAAAGAAGCTCGTTGCGCGCGCCCGAACGTTAGGCATCGCCGATCGCATCGTCTGGACCGGCATGCTGCGCGACTTCATGAAGTGGAGCGCCCTTGCCGCGGCGGAAGTCTTCGCGCTTCCCTCGCACCAGGAAAACTTCGGCATCGCCGTCGCAGAATCTCTCGCCTGCGGCGTGCCCGTCCTCATCTCACGCGAAGTCAACATCTGGCGCGAGATCGAAGCAGCCGACGCCGGCTTCGTTGCGCCGGACACTCTCGAAGGGACCACCAGCCTGCTTAGCCGCTGGCAACAGCTCCCGGAAACAGCGCGCCGGGCAATGCGGCAGAACGCGCGTCAATGCTTCCAGCGGCACTTCGACATCGAGCACAGCGCCGCGCGCCTGCTCGAAGCCATGCGAGAGACAACTGCAGACAACGCCAGATAAATGCAGAATAACTTCAGACGAGACTCGCGAACTTCTGCTGTTGTCTGCCGGCGTCTGTAGTTGTCTGCGTTGTCTCATCAACGCGTATCCACCTCGTTCCACAGAAACGACAGAATGTCCGTCTCGTCCTGAATCTGCTGCGTCACGGAAACACCCGAGCTGTGGCCGCCCTTCAGGCTGTAGTGCAGCAGAATCGGCCGATCGCCGCTGTTCGCCGCCTGCACCTCCGCCGTCATCTTGCGCGCGTGCAGCGGATCGACGCGGGTGTCGTTGTCGCCGGAGAAGAACATGATCGCGGGATACTTTGTCCCCGGCTTCACGTTCTGGTACGGCGAGTAGGCGCGAATGTATTTGTAGTCGGCCGCCTTGTCCGCCGAGCCGTACTCCGTTGTCCACAGCCGTCCGAATTCGAAGTTCTGATAGCGCAGCATATCCAGCAGCGGATACCCGCACACGATCGCGCCATACAACTCTGGGTGCTGCGTCATCGCGGCGCCCATCAGCAGGCCGCCATTCGACCGGCCCCAGATCGCCAGGTTCGCCGCGTCGGTGTACTTCTGGTCAATCAGGTAGCGCGTCGCCGCGAAGAAGTCGTCGAAGACGTTCTGTTTCTTCTCGAACATGCCGGCTTTGTGCCAATCCTCGCCGTACTCGCCTCCACCGCGCAGGTTCGGCACGGCAAACCATCCGCCCTGCTCCAGCCACCATGCGTACATCGGGTTCCACGCCGGCGTCATGCTGATGAGGAAGCCGCCGTAGCCGGTCATCAACAGCGGCGTCTTGCCATTCTGCGGCAAACCCTTCTTACCCGCGATGAACATCGGCACGCGCGTGCCGTCCTTCGAGTTGAAGAAGACCTGCCGCACCTCGTACCGCTCCGGGTAGAACGGCACCTTCGGCCGCGCGAAGATGCTGGTCGTTCCCGTATCCGCATCGTAGCGATAGATCGTCGGCGGCACGTTGAACGAATTGAAGCTGTAGAAGCCCTCCTTTACCAGAGGCCGTCCATACGGCACCGTTGCGCTGCCGATGCCCGGCAACTTCATCGTCCCTTCCAGCTTGCCCTCGAGGGAGTAGATCGAAATCTCGTTCTTCACGTCGACCAGCCGCTCCACAAACAGTTTCCCGCCCAGCACCGTGGAGGCCTCGATCACATCCTTCGCCTCCGGCACCACGGTCTGCCACTGTTGTGGCGGCGTGTTTGGATCGGCGCGCAGGATGCGGCGTTTCGGCGCGCCCATGTCCGTCTCTACTAGAAACGCGTCCGTGCCGGTATCAATCAGATTGAACCGATTGTCGATTCCGTAGATCAGCGGAACAAACTGGGCGTCCGGCGCATCGGCCTGCCGCAGGTCCTTCAGCAGGATGTCCTGCCGGGTCGCCGGGACGCCACGGTCGATGCTGAGAATCAGCCAATGCCCGTTGTCCGAAGTGCTCACGCCGATCAAATCCAGTTCACCCAGCGGTTGGCCCTTGTACTCCTTGCCGAAGATCATCTTGTCCGCGGATTGCTCTGTTCCAAACGCATGCCAGTACACCAGCGTGCCGGAGTGTTGAAACACTGCGTAATACAGCCCCTTCTTGTCCGGGCTGATCTGCATGCCGAAGTAGCGCTGGCTGGAGAGCCGGTCGGGCAGCTCCTTCCGCGTCGCCACATCGATCAGGCGCACCTCTTGCTCATCCGCCCCGCCCTGGCGAATGCCATACGCCAGCAGCGAGCCGTCATTCGTCACATCCAGGATGCCCACCGACGTATTCTGGTCTGCGCTCATCTTGTTCGCATCCACCAGCCGCTCGTCCGCGCCGCCGACGCCGTGCCGAAGATAAATGGAGCCCTGGTTTTCATCGGCGAGCCGCTTCTTGAAGAAGTACAGGTTGCCGCGCTTCACCGGCGTCGAATAGCTGTCGACCCGCTCCAGCTTGGTCAGCTCTGCCTTGATCTCCGGCCGGATCGTCACCTGCTGCAGGTAGCTGTCCGTATAGTCGTTCTGCTCGTCGATCCACGAACGCGTCTCGGGATCATGCTGCTTCTCCAGCCAGCGATAGTCGTCAGTAATCGTGTCGCCGTGCAGCGTGTCGGTCACTGGGTGCTTGGCGGTATCTGGCGGATCGGGCAGCGCCACGCCGTTACCGCCGCGCACCTGCCCCGCTCCCGGGGAAGGCGTCCGCTGTACCGTCAGAACATTGTTGGTGGTTCCGTTCGCCGGGTTCGCCTCTTCGCCGCCATGCCGCTTGGCCACCTGCCCCAGGTGCGAGGACGATTGCTGCTCCTGTTGCTGCGACTGCGCCATGCCTGCGACCCCCGCGAAGGAACAACCCAGAACCCCTGCCCATACC
>DASXFH010000019.1:0-4891 GCA_036489655.1 Acidobacteriaceae bacterium
TTGCAAGTGCGGGCACTGAAGTCAGGCAGATATGGCATCGAAAAATCGATGTCGAACCGAGGAGTCCGGGGGTGGCAGGATGGCGACGTTCGATCGACGATCGCATCCTGGTTGGTTGATACGTGGCGTTTACTCCGAACGCAGCGCCTGCAGCGGATCGATGGCCGCCGCGCGGCGTGCGGGCACGAGGCTCGCGGACGCCGCCACGATGGCTACGCCCAGCGCGGCAAGGGCGAAGCTGGTTGCGTCATACGGCTTGATTCCGTAGAGAGTGGAGGTCAGGGTTCTGCCCACCAGCATAGCCAGTGGGACGCCGATGGCTACGCCGGCGGCGGTGAGCAGCAGGCTGTCGCGCAGCACCATCCAGACGACTTGTCCGCGGCGCGCGCCGACCGCCATGCGCACGCCAATCTCCATGGTGCGATTGTTTACGCGGTAGGCGAGGGTTCCGTAGAGTCCGGTGGCGACGAGCACCACAGCGAGCAGGCCGAAGAATCCGGCGAGGCGCGCGAAGAGCAGTTGCTGCGAGATGGTGGTCTCGAACTGCGCCTGTTGCGTCGTCGGCTCAATCAGCGGCAGGTTGGGATCGAGCTCCTGCAGGGCCTTGCGTGCCGCGGGCAAAATGGCCAGCGGCGCGCCATGAACGCGCAGCTCGACGTTCATTCTGCCGATGATCGGAATCTGGTCGTACATGTACCAGGCCATGGGAATCGGCTTCTCGTCGATGCTGCGGTACTTGTGATCCTTGACCACGCCGACGACGGTCATCTGGTAGTCAAAGCCGCTCGGTCCGATGTGGTGCCCGAGGGGATTCTGGTTAGGAAAAAAGCGCTTCGCAAACTCCTCGTTGACGATGCCGACGTGGGGTGAGCTTGCGGTATCGGAGTCGGCGAAGTCGCGTCCGGCCAGTACCGGCACGCCCAGGGTAGCGAAGAAATCGGGGCCGGCGACATTGCTGCGCACGGTCCGCGATCCGCCGGCGGCATCAGGCAGCTTGCCGTCCACGGTCATGTCGCTGTTGTCCGAGCTCCACGATCCGAGACGCTCCTCCATGATGGTGACGGACTCCACGCCCGGCAGCGCCCGAAGCTTGCCTATCAGATGCTGATAAAACGCTACGCCCTCAGGTATCGAGCGAATGTTCTGCGGCTTCACGCCAAAGACCACCAGCCCGTGCGTAGAAAAACCCAGCGGAGTATTTTCGAGGTTGCGCAGGCTGCGGATGAGCAGGCTGCCGCCCACCAGCAGCACCAGGCACAGAGCCATCTGCAGGGTTACGATCAACCTGCCGGCCCGGGACTTCGACGAGTCGGTGTTTGCCGTGGCCGAGGAAGTCTTCAGCACCAGGTCCGGTCCGGCGGCCAGCGCGATGCGCAGCGGCGCCAGACCCAGCAGCAGCGCAGCCAGCACCAGAATGCTGAGGGTGAAAAAGAGAACGCTGTTGTCGGGGGCGAGGCTCGACTCGATCTGCGCCCATGCGCCGAGGGCCTTTGTGGCCGAGGCGGCGAAGAGCCACGCCAGTATTCCTCCCGCGGTCACCAGCAGCAGGCTCTCCGTCAGCAACTGGCGGAATAACTCTTTGCGACCGGCGCCAAGGGCCATGCGGAGCGAAAATTCGCGCTGACGGGTGGAGTTGCGCGCCAGCAGCAGCATCACCACGTTGCTCAGCGCGATCACCAGCACCAGCCCTACCATCGCCATGAGCATGCGGAGCGGTCTGCCATATTGCTCGTCGTAGCCGGGAAAGCTTCTGGCATCTGCAAAGCTCAAGACCGGACGGCTTTCGCCCGGCTCAGGATTGCCGAGCCCGATATACGCCGCGCTTTGAAACGTGGATTGGAGCTGCGCAACGGCCTGAGCCCGGGTTACACCGGGTGCGACGCGTCCCAGCAGCCGCAGGCACCACCACGTGGGATTCGCAATATAAGTCTTGCCGTTCTCAAGGGGATTGCCAAAGGCATTCAGCTCGGGGCGATTGGGGAGCGGTATCCAGAAATCGGTCGAGTGTCCGGACTCGACCCCTTCGAAGCCCTCGGCGGCGACGCCGACAATCGTAGTGGCCACACCGTTGACGTACAGCGTCTTGCCGAGCGCGTCAGGATTCCGCTCGAAGCGCCGGGTCCAGTAACCGTAGCTGATCACGGACAGCAGTGCATGGTTTGCTTCGTCCTGTTCCGTGAAGCCGCGGCCGCGCGCCAGCCTGACGCCGAGCCCGGAGAAGAAATTGCCGCTTACCATGTCGCCTTCCGCCTCTTCGGGCTGCGCGTCGACGCGAACGGCGACTTTTTCGATAGAAAGCGGAGCGTAGGCCATCAGCTGCGATAAGCCGCCCTTCTGCCGGCGCAGCGCATCGTAGACCGGATAGGAGAAGGTCTCGGTAGTGTCGATGGTGCCGGCCCGGTGCGGCGAACTCGATGTCCTGAGATAGACGACGCGCGCGGGATCGGCCACCGGCAGGGAGCGCAGCAGCACTGCATTCATCACGCTGAATACGGCGGTGTTCGCGCCAATGCCCAGGGCCAGGGTCAGCACGCAGACCAGCGTAAAACCGGGTGTCTTTCTCAGCTGGCGAAACGCATATTGCAGATCATTCGAGAGTGCAGGCATAGGCCTCCGGACGTAACAGGGGCAGGAACAGGATTGTCATGTGCACACCACAGGCCAAAGGCGAGCGCGAAATCAGCCGGCTAACCTGCTGAATCCTTGGAGCGTCCGCATTTCGAGAGATGCTGCGCCGTCCACAACCGAACTCCACCGTTCGAATACGGACAGCGCGCTTAGGAATGCTCCTGGTAGCGCCGCAGCACTCCCTCCAGCGTCAAGACGCCTTCGAGCTTGTCCTTGCTGGCCCGGTTCTGCACCGGCAACAGCGGCCAGCGCGGGAAGTAGTGCAGCGCGTTGTCCAGGGAAAGATCGGGGAAGAGCATCGGCGTACGATCGGGCTTCAGGGCGAATTCAATGGTGGTGTCCGGTGTGAGCGTGGCCGATGCGCCGGTCAATTCGCCCGCGGTCATGGCATACCATGACCCATCCCACAGTTGCACCAGGAACGATGGAGCGTGAGCCGCTGCAATCATCTTGGCGGCCGTCTCGATCGTGGCGTTGCCTTGCACCACCGGCACGCGCAGCGGCTCCAGCGCGTCTTCGATATGCAGAGGGTTCTCCTCGCGCTGCTCCTCCATCGAAGGCAGCTCCAGGCCGTCCTGATGGGTGAAGGTCTCGAAGATCGGCACCGGCTGCAGGCTGCGCGAGAGCAGGTAGGCGATGGTATTCGCCAGAATGACGGGCAGGATGATCGAGTAGTTGCCGCTGACCTCCAGCACCATGAAGACGGACGTCAGCGGAGCTCGTAGAAATCCCGCGAAAAGCACGCCCATGCCGACCAGGGCGTAAGCGCCGACGGTGCCGGTGAAGTGGGGAAAATACAGCTTCTCGAACGATCCGATGGAGGCGCCGAGCATGGCTCCGACGAACAGAGTGGGGGCGAACATGCCGCCCGGCGTGCCGCTGGAAAACGACAGCGTGGTGGCCAGAATCTTGAACAGCGCCAGCGCCAGCAGCAGCTTCCAGGCGAAGGTGCCGTGCATGGCCTGATCCATGATCTCGTAGCCGGGGCCCATGACCTGGGGCAGGCCGAAAAACCCGATGCAGCCGACCATGAATCCGGCAACTGCCGGCTGCCAGTAGTGCGTGGAGCGGGGGAGATTGCGCAACCGCGGGCGCAGATAGCCCAGGGCCTTTGCGAAAACCAGCGAAGACACGCCGCCGACTACACCCAGGACCGCATAGGCCATCAGCTCGCGAGGGTCGCGCAGGGTTACGGACGGGATGCGGAACATGGGCTCCGACCCCAGAAAGAAACGGGCCACCACCACGCTGGAGATGGCCGAGAGCACGATGGAGCCGAGGACGGCGGCGCTCCACTGTCCGATGACTTCTTCGATGACGAACAGGATGGCGGAGATGGGAGCGTTGAAGGCGGCAGCCAGTCCGGCGGCAGCGCCGATGGGGGCGAAGAGGCGGAGGCGCTGGCGGGAGAGGTTCAGTCGCCGCGCCACCATCGACGCCACGCCGGCGCCGATCTGCAGAGACGGGTCTTCGGGTCCGAGAGAATGCCCGGCCCCAATCGCCAGAGCCGAGGTGATGAACTTGCCGATGACCGTCTTGAAGGAGATGTAGCCGTTGTAGATATAAAGCGCGGCCTTGGTCTGGTTGACGCCGCTGCCGCGCGCCGCCGGGAAGAACCATTGCACCAGCGCTGCAACCACCAGCCCGGCAATGGTCGGGGCTATGAGCAGCCGGTACTGGCCGGGATGGGGCGCGGAGCCCAGGGTGAGAATCTTGATCCATTCGATGGCAACGCGGAAAGAGACCACCAGCAGCCCGGAGATGACTCCGATAAAGATGGACAGGACGAGGAAGAGGCGTTCGTCGCGCTTGGGCGCGATCTTCATCAGGTCCAGCGCGTTGCGCGGTGCTGCGGGCAGAGCAGCTGCAGCGGCCACGCTTGCGGGAGCCTGTGTAAGGGGGGATGCCACGGACTCGCTCATTGCTGTTCCACCGCCCACGGAGCCTGCGCAATCTGCAGCAGCAGGGCATCTTCGCCGGTCGGCTTGCCGCAGGTCTGCGCGGTCAGTTTTTCGGTGTCGTACACCAGGGTCATCAGGGTTTGCTCCAGTTCCGGATCTTCTTCCAGCTCACGGACCGTCAAGTTGGCGGGCGCCTGCTGCCAGCGATTGGTGAGGTCGGCAAGGGCCGAGGCGTTGGGCGTAACCATGCCCGCGGAGCAGTCGGTGATCCGCGCCCGCGCCGTGCCCACATTGTGCAGAATGCGCTCGGCGCGCGCCCGCGCACTCAACTCGGGCCCGGGGTAGAGCGCCAGCAGGTGCGC
>DASXFH010000188.1:0-2266 GCA_036489655.1 Acidobacteriaceae bacterium
GGCTGGTCGTGACTGTAGGGCATGACGAGCATGGGGCGGCCGGCGCGCAGGGCCTGGGCGGTGGTGCCGATGCCGCCCTGGTGGATGAGGACGGAGGCGCGGGGGAAGAGCTGCGAGTAGGGAGCGTAGCGGGCGATGCAGAGGGTGTCAGGGAGATTGCGTTTGGGGAGGTTGCGATCGTCAGCGCCGACCAGCAGCACGGCGCGCTGGCCGAGACGCTCCGCGGCTTCCGCACTCTGCTCGTAGAAATCACCGGCATGCATAACGGCGGCGGAACCGAGAGTGAAGACCAGAGGGGGCAGACCGGAGTCGAGGAAGGCAGACAGGGTGGGCTCGAGGCGGCCTTCGTTGCCGGAGCCGTCGTAGAAAGCGAAGCCGGTGATCTTTGCTGAGGATGGCCAGTCGGGCTGGGGAGAGCCCATCGCGGAGGAGTAGAGAGCCAGGGTGAGGCGCTCGGAGTGCTTCGCGTCGAAGATGGGATCTTTGCCGCGGGGGAGACCGAGTTCGCGGCGGAGGGCGTAGACGGGCTCCGGCCAGTTGCGCGTGACGAAGCGGGCAAAGCGCGCGACCGCATGACCCAGGGCTGGAACTTTCTCCTGCGCGCGGGCGAGGGTTGGATAGGGCGGCAGGACCGGCGGGTCATACGCGGAGAAGAAGGAGAAGGGCGCGAGGACATAGGAGGCCCAGGGAACGCCGGTCTTCTCCGCAACGAGGGGCGCGGCGTAGGCGAGTTCGCCGGTGACCAGGAGGTCGGCGCCGCCATCGGCCTGAACCGCGGCGAGGAGGTCGTGGTAACTGTCGCGCAGGGAAGGGAAGAGAAACTGGCGGAGGCCGGTTTCGGTTCCATGCTTAATGTCGTAGATCATCGCGATGAGGCGCGTGTCGTTGGGGTCCTGCTCAGGGCGAACGGGCGCGAAGCCGATGCCCAGCGGCTCGACTTTGGGACGGAACATCTCCGGAACGGCGAGAACCGGCTGATGCCCGCGGCGCTTGAGCTCAAGAGAGAGGGCGACGAGGGGATTGACGTCGCCGAAGGTGCCGTAGGTGGAGAAGACGATGCGCATGGGGCGATCAGAAGGAGGATTCAAATACGCGGAAGCGGTGTTCGAGTTCCCATTCCTGCTGTGCTTTGGGGCTGGCGTGGATGAGGGCGGCACAGGCGCCATGCGGTTCGGTTTCGCCGAGCTGGCCACGGCAGGCGGCGACAGGGGTGTCGAGCTTTTCCGGCGTGGTGCGGAGCCAGAGGCTGTCGCCGGGGAGGAAGGCGTGTTCGAGCGAGGTGCGGACCATGAGCTTGAGGTCATGGTAGGTCAGAGGATACGTATCCGCGGCGCGCACAAATTCGTGGGTGAGATCGATGCGGGAGACGCCTTCATCGTCGGTGGAGAGGGCGACGGGGACTCCGGCTTTGCGGTAGAGCATGAAGGGGTGGTCGTTGCCCCTGACGTTGAGGATGACGGCGTTGCTGGTGAGGTTGATTTCGACCATGATGTGGCGGTCGGCCATCTCTTTCATGAGCTGCCAGGGGCGATCTTCGAACATGATGTCGACGCCGTGGCCGATGCGTTCGGCGTGAGCCTGCTCCACGGCGGAGCGGATGTGGAAGGTGAGGCCCTGGGGCGGGACCATGCCTTCGGCGAGCTCACCGGCATGGAGCGAGATGTGCACCTGCGGATAGAGGCCGTGCAGATAGCCGAGCATGTGCATTTGCAGGCGGTAGTCGCGCATGGCCAGGTAGCTGTCTTCGGGCTGGACGAGGTTGATGCCGAGGACATCGGGGTCGGCGGCGGCCAGCTCGAAGCCCAGCAATGACTGCGCGAAGACTTCCTGGGGCGGTTCTTCACGCTTGACCTGATAAAGGAAGCGCACGGTGACGAGGCAGGCGGGGGCGGCGTCGGGCTGGCCGCAGTGCTCGGTGTGGTTGCGCTGCTCAAGGGCCGCGGCGAATTCGGCCTTGAGGCTGGCGACGTTCTGATGGAAGGTGGGGTCGGCAAGGAGGCGGGCGCGGAAGGCGGGGAGGTCGGGATCCCAGCCGAGCCTGTTGGAGAGAGTGCGAACGGCGGCGTAGTTGCCGGTTTGCATGACTTCCAGATACTGCTCGTTCTGAGCGGCGGCGCGGGAGGCGACTTCGTCGATCCATTCACCGGCAAAGCGGTTGTCGTCGCCGAAGCGGGCGAAGGTATCGAAGAAGTGATCGTGGCCGGAGTCGCCGGTGACGGGAACGAAGGTGCGCATGGAGAGGGCGTCGATGAGGTGGTCGTAGAGG
>DASXFH010000218.1:0-3371 GCA_036489655.1 Acidobacteriaceae bacterium
TTTCACAAAGGCCGCCTTCTTTGTGCGGGTCGTGAGGCGGAGCTTGCCGGAGGGCTTTTTCGAGGGCAGCTTCGGGAGCGGCTGGGCGAGGCGCCGTTCGAGGCGGTCGAGGCGCTTCAGCGCGTCGGCCCAGGCAGCCTGGGGTTTGTGGCGGCGCAGGTCGGCGGTGACGATGAGCAGGATCTCTTTCTTCACGTGGTCAAAAGCCAGCACCTCGTCGAAGAACATGAGGCAGGCGTCGGGGAGGCCGAGGTCGTCGTTCGTGGCCTCGGGCAGGCGCTCGATCTGGCGGACGACGTCGTAGGCGAGGAAGCCGACCGCTCCCGCGGTGAAGGGCGGGAGGCCGGGAATGCGGGCGGGGGAGTGGCCCTGGAGCGCTTCGCGGAGGAGGGCGAAGACGTCGCCGGTGACGCGGCGGGTGCGTCCATGCTCGGTGATCTCGATATCGCTGCCGTGGGAGACGATGCGGCGACTGGGGCGGATTCCAATGTAGGTGTAGCGGCCGAGATGTTCGCCGCCTTCCACCGATTCGAGGAGGAAACATTCCGGCTCAGCAGCGGCGAGACGGAGGAAGGCGGAAACCGGCGTTTCGAGGTCAGCCGTCAGGGTGCGATAGAGCGGGACCAGCGTGTGGGTGCGGGCGAGGCGGAGGAAGTGGGAGCGATCGGGTTGGGACGGCCTCATTCGCTTCATGGTACGGGATGCGGCGGGGAATCGCAGCCCGGAGCGCTCGACTGGACGAAGACGCGAAAGGCCTGGACGATCGGATCGGGCAGTGTGGCGCGATTGCGCGGGTTCAGGAGCTCGTGGCCGGCGCTGGGGACGGCAAGCAGTTGCGTGCGGGACGGGATGAGAGCCAGCGCGGCTTCTATCTCATCCAGCGAGCCGAAGCCGTCGCGGCTGCCGGAGACGAACAGCGCCGGCGTTTGCAGCTGCGGGAAGTGCTGAGTGCGGAGCTGGTCGGGGCGGCGCGGCGGATGGAGCGGGTAGGAGAGCAGCAGCAGGGCTTCGACGAGGTTCGGCTCGGAAGCAGAGAGCATCGACGCCTGGCGGCCTCCGTAGGAATGTCCACCGAGGAGGAGGCGGGAGAGGCCGAGGCTCCGGAGTGAAGCGACGGCGGCGCGGAGGCCGGCCTGATCCTGCGCGGCGCTGTTGCGCGGTGGACCATGGGGACGCTGCTGACGAAAGGGGAGGTCGCAGCGCAGGACGGTGAATCCGGACTGGCAGAAAGCATCGGCGAGGGCGACGAGGAGCGGTGTTTGGCAGTTGGCTCCGGCGCCGTGCGTGAGGACCAGGCCGGTTTCCGAGGGCGCGGCCGGGCGATGGAGGAAGCCGCGGACGGGCGGATCGGAAGCGGCGTCTTCGAATTCGGCGATGCCGGGTGGGGTCATGGTCGAAGCCTGGCCCCGCGTTCAGCGAGGAGTTGGCGCAGGATGGAGCGATGGCAGCGGGCTTCATCCTCGCAATAGCAGCCCACCGCAAAGTGGGTCTGGTGCGAGAGGGCGGCGAGCAGGTCGAGGAGATGCGCCGCTTCCGGCTGTTTCATCTCGGCGCGAAACTTCCGCTCAAAGGTCTTCCACCCGCGAGCATCGTCGCGGGAATGCAGTGCAAGGGCGACCAGATCCGGCGTGGGCGACAAGGTCGGCAGCCAAACGTCATAGAAGTCGCGCCTGGCGAAGTCGGCTTTGGGAACGCCGCGGGGCGGGCGGCGGACCGTGCCCAGGCGGAGGCCCTCATGGGGCAGGCGCGGCGATCCGAGGCGGACGATGGAAATGGCCACGAGGACAGGGTACAGGGCGGGCGGGGGGACAGGGCACAGGTTTCAGGGCACAGGGCACAGGGTGCATCGCCTGGCAGTCAGGAATAGCGCGTCGCGAGTTGAGAGGCAGTGAAACCAGAATGCGGGGTGGTCCGTCTTTGATGGGTGGATGGCGAGGAAAGCGAGGCAGCCATGCATTGGGAATCGAAACAGGCACGACGGAAAGCGACCAGGGTGCTGGTCGCGTTTTTGTTGGCGGCGCTCCCCGGCTGGGCCCGGCCGATTCGAGCCAGTACCGGAATCGGCGGCGCGCAGACAGCGGCTGCCACGAATACGCTCACGCTGCCGGCAGGGACAAAGATTGAGCTCGCGGTGGTGCGGCCGGTGCCGGCGCGCACGGCGAAGGTGGGCGACACTCTCTATGCGCAGACGGATTTCCCGGTGGAGATGAGCGGTCGCGTCGCGATCCCGGCCGGGGCCTGGGTGGAGGGGCGCATTGAGGCACTCAAGCCGCCGTCGCGAAAACAGGCTCGCGCGGAGCTTGACGTGCTGTTCACGACGATCATCTTTGCGAACGGCTATGTGGTGTCTCTGCCGGACGCGGCGCCGGGTGCGGCATTGCCAGCAGATGCAACCGAGATGCAGGTGACGATCCAGGAGAGCACCGCCAACGATCTGCTGCTGGATAATGGCGCGCAGATGGAAATGGCGCTGGCGGCGCCGCTTGTTCTGGATGCGGATCAGGTGGCGCGGGCGATGTCGCGAACCCATGCGCCGGGGCCGGGCAGCCTGAAGAGCGCGACGACGTGCCGGCCCACGGCGGGCAGTCCAGGATCGTCGGGCACAGCCGACACGGTGATTCCAGGAATGCCTGGGACGCCGGAAACGGTAATTCCAGGAGGACCAGGGATGCCGGATACGGTGATTCCAGGAACGCCGGCAACGCCGGATACTGTGATCCCAGGGATCCCGAGCACTTCGGGCGTTCCGGGAACGGTCTGTCCTCCTGCGCCCATCGTGCTGTCGAGCGTGCCATTGGCGCGGGCGGGAGCGGGAACGAAGGCAGCAGCGAATCCGGCGTCGGCACCTGCAGCCTCGCCGGTGGCGCCGCACTGATACCGGGGATTGAGCTGGAGAGAGAAAGGAACGGAGGGGCCAATGATCACGCAGTGGGCGGTTGCGCTAATGGCGGCTTCACTGGTGGGCGGACAGATGCCTGGAACGGCGGGCGGTACGGCGACCGGAATCGGCGGGGCGGCGGGGAGCCAAAGCCTGGTGGTTCCGGCGGGCACAGGCATCGCGCTCACGCTGGTGACGCCGATCCAGAGCAAGACGACGAAGGTGGGCGATACCGTGCGCGCGGTGGTGGCGTTTCCGGTAACGGTGGGCGCGCAGGTTGCGATCCCGGCGGGCACGTATGTGGAGGGGATGGTGAATACGGTGTCAGCGCATGGCCCGTCGGTGACGATCCACTTCACGCGCATGCTGTTTGCGAACGGCTACTCGGTGCCGCTGGACGCGATGAACACGCAGGCGGCGGTGGAATGGCCGGGCGAAGTTCCAGCCGGGCCGCAGCGGGCAGGGAACCTGGCGTGGGGCGCGCCGCCGGCGA
>DASXFH010000238.1:0-9383 GCA_036489655.1 Acidobacteriaceae bacterium
CGGTTGAGGGCGCGCGTGATTCTTCGCTGCGCGCCGCGGCGGCGCCCGAGGCCGAACATTGACGATGCGGAGACATTTCGGTGACATCCCCCTGCGAAGCGTGCGGCTATGCTCGGCCCATCTGCCGGGAGACCGCAGGGCCCCCAGACGCGAGTCTCCCGCTGTGGAGGAATCTATGGCCGCCTTGCAGGGAATTCCGCTGCCGCGCACCCTCACCCTTTCGCTGCTGGTTTCCACCGTCGCACTGAGTGGAACCTGTTCAGCGCAACCTTCCATCTCCCACCTGAAGACCGTTGCGACGCTGGCCAGCACAGTGCCCGCGAACGGCGACGAGAATCCCTACGGGGTGGCGCGCGTGCCGGTCACCCGGGGAGCCCTGAGCGCGGGCAGCTTCCTGATCAGCAACTTCAATAACAGCGACAATCTGCAGGGAACCGGAACCACGATCGTCGAGGTGGCGCCGAACGGGATGCCCAGCCTCTTCGCCCGGATCGATGCCGGGAGCGTTTCCTGCCCGGGCGGGATTGGGCTGACCACGGCGCTGGTGGCGCTGCGCAGCGGGTTTGTGATCGTGGGCAGCCTGCCCACGAGCGATGGAACCTCGGCCACGGCGCAGGCCGGCTGCCTGATCGTGCTGGACAGCTGGGGGCATGTGGTGAAGACATTCGAGGGCCATGGCATCAACGGCCCGTGGGATATGACGGCCGTGGATGCGGGCCGGCTGGCAGCCTTGTTCGTGACCAGCGTGCTGAACGGTACGGTCGCGGCTAACGGCTCGGTCGTGCATCGTGGAACGGTGGTGCGGCTGCTGCTGGAGATCCCTCCTGGCCGCGCTCCCCGTCTGCTGAACAGTACCGTGGTGGCGGACGGGTTTGCGGAGCGCACCGACCCCGCGGCTCTGGTGATCGGGCCGACCGGCGTGGCGTTCGATGACGATTCCGGAATTCTGTACGTGGCCGACACGCTGAACAATCGCATTGCCGCGGTCCCCCACGCGCTGTTTCGCTTTTCACCCTCGCACGGAGGGTTCACGGTGACGTCGGGCGGCGATCTGAACGGGCCGCTGAGGCTGGTGCTGGCGCCCGACCATGAGTTGGTCGCAGCCAATGCCGGTGACGGCAATCTGGTGCAGATCAATCCGTTCACCCGCAAACAGGTGGGCGAGAAGCTGGTGGACAACTCCGGCAATCCTCCGGGAGCGGGGGCGCTCTTCGGGCTCTTCGCCACCGAACACGGCGTGTACTTCGTCGACGACGCGGCGAATACCTTCAACCTTCTCTACTAGCCTGGGAAGGAAGCGGGCGGGCAGGCCTCTCGATTTCGTGGTGGAATGGACGCACGGCTGGTCGGCCGCTCCGTCCAATTGGGTAGTTCGGGAGGCCCCCTTGCACCAGCTTTTCTCCGACCTGAAGCTGGTTTTCCGCCAGCTGCGGCAGTCTCCGGGATTCACGGCGACCGCGGTGCTGATGCTGGCGTTCGGCATTGGCGCGACAACGGCGATCTTCTCCATTGTGGATGGGGTGTTGCTGCGGCCGCTGCCGTTTGCCAACCCGAATCAGCTGGTGACGCTGGGCGATCAGGTGGCGGGAACGAACTGGGGGCGCACCGATCCCGGGCCGGTGACCGGGCCGGAGGTGGTGACCTACCAGCGCGAGACGCACGCGTTCCAGAGCCTGGGCGGATTCACAGGGCAGTTATACGAACTTTCCGCTGCCGGGCAGCAGCCTGCCCAGATCTTTGCCGCACGGATGACACCCTCGGTCTTTACCGTTTTAGGGGTGGCGCCGTTGCTGGGACGGGTGTTCACGCCGCAGGAGGATCAGCAGAAGGCGCAGGAGGCGGTGCTGAGCTATGCGACCTGGAAGAGCCGCTTCAACGGCAATCCGCATGTGGTGGGAACGAAGATTCTGCTGAATCGCCAGCCCTACGTGGTGATCGGGGTGATGCCGCGCAGCTTTGAGTTCCCGCTTGAATCGGGGCGGATGTATCGCATGGAGCTGTGGGTGCCGATGAGTTTTTCGGCCCAGGAACTGGCGCCGGAGGCGGAGACGAGCTGGTATCTGCAGATGGTGGGGCGTCTGAAGCCGGGCGTGACGCGGGCGCAGGCGGAGGCCGATGCGAATCGTGTGGCCGCGGAGATCATGCGGAACTACCCCCCGGATGAGGCGAATTTCCGGTTTCACTGCGTGGTCTATCCGCTGCAGCAGATCACGGTGCTGGAGACGCGGCCGCTGCTGCGCATGCTGTTTCTGGCGGTGGCGGTGGTGCTGCTGATTGCGTGCGCGAATCTGGCGGGGTTGCTGCTGGTGCGGGCGATCCGGCGGCAGCGGGAGATTGCGGTGCGGATGGCGATCGGGGCTCCGGCCCTGGCGGTCCTGCGGCAGATGATTCTGGAGAGCGTGGTGATCAGCGTGGCGGGAGGGCTGATCGGGATCGGCCTCGCCGCGCTGGCGGTGGAGTTCGGGCGGAATCTGCTGCCGGAGACGCTGCCCAGCGTGGATGCGATCGCGCTGAACTGGAGCGTGCTGGGTTTTGGGCTGCTGCTGGCGCTGGCGACGGGATTCTTCTGCGGGCTGGCGCCCGGGTTCGCGGCGCTGCGCACGAATGTGAACGCATCGCTGAAGGAGGGCGGGCGGAGCGGATCGGCCGGCGGCGGGCATGCGCGTCTGCGCTCCACGCTGGTGGTGCTGGAGATTGCTGTGGCGCTGGTGCTGCTGACGGCGTCAGGGCTGCTGCTGCGCAGCTTCAGCAGGATGAGCGAGGCGAATCTGGGATTTCGGCCGGACCATGTGACGGTGGCCGTGTATTCGCTGCCGCAGAAGCAGTACGCGAAGCAGGCGCAGATCGACACCTTCAACCGCGGCGTGCTGGATCGTTTGCGGCAGCTGCCGGGCGTGCAGGCGGTGGGCCTGACCGGTACGATTCCCACCACGGGCGACGGCATTGAGGCGTTTGTCGCAGATGGGTATGTGGATCCGCGAGGGCCGGATCGGACGTCGGCTGCGCCTTTCCAGGTGATCGGGGATTATTTCCAGGCGATGGGGATTCCGCTGCTGCGCGGGCGGTATTTTACGGAGGCGGACGACGCGAACAGCCAGCTGGTGGCGATCGTAAACCACGAGTTTGCGCAGCACTACTGGCCGAACCAGGACCCGATCGGGAAACGGATGCGGGTGGGCTCGATGAAATCCGCTACACCGTGGATGACGATTGTGGGCGAAATAGCGGACGCCAGGCTGGGCAGTCCCGACACCGATGCGCGGGAGCAGTTTTATCAGCCGGTAGCGCAGCTGGAGAAGGATGACGGGCCGATGGCGTCGCCCACCGATCTGAACGGCGGTCAGGGCTACATCGTGGTGCGCGGGGCGCTGCCGCCGGAGCAGATGGAGAATGCGCTGCGGAGCGTGGTGCGGGGGCTCGATCCGCAGCTGCCGCTGGCGCAGGTGCAGACGATGGATGAGGTGGTGGCGCAGAGTGAGGCGCCGCGGCGCTTCAACACCATTATCATTTCGAGCTTTGCGCTGGCGGCGGTGCTGCTGGCGGTGCTCGGGATCTACAGCATCATCGCGTTCTCGGTGGCGTCGCGGGTGCAGGAGATGGCGATCCGGATGGCGCTGGGATCGCAGCGGTCGCACATTGTGCGGCTGGTGGCGGTATCGGGGATGAAGCTGGCGGCGGTGGGATGTGTTCTGGGGCTGGCCGGGGCTGCGGTGGCTTCGCGGATTGTGCGGAGCTTTCTGTTCGGGGTAAGCCCGTTCGATCCGGTGGTGATGGTGCTGGCGACGGTGGCGATCTTCGGGCTGGCGCTGGCCGCGTCGGCTCTGCCGGCGAGGCGGGCAGCGTCGGTCGATCCGCTGCAGGCGCTCAGGGGGGAGTAGGGCAGCCCACCCTGTCCGCGATGAAGCTGCGGGGCGCCCGGCTCGGCGGGCACCTCAGGTATCCAGTTGAGGCCGATTTCAGGTTCACGCCTGTTGCGGCAAAGGTGGGTGCGTCGCCTGCTGCGTGGAATTGCGGTGGACGCGCAGGTTGTCGAGGGCGTAGTCGAGGTAGCGGGGCTCCATGTGCGGAGGCTGCTCCATGAAACGGCAGGTGGCGATGACCTGGTCCACGATGAATCGGGGCTGATAGGCGGCGAGTTCGAGGCCCTTTTCAATCTCGATCCTGTAGACGATGTTGTCGAGGGCGTCGCTGGAGAGGACGAGGCCGGCTTTGCCGCACTCCTTCTCGAAGATGCGGCGGAACGAGTCCACACTCGGCGCGCCTACCTCGATTTTGTAGGGCAGGCGGCGGAGGAAGGCAGGGTCCATCAAATCTTCCGGCTCGATATTGGTGGAGAAGATGACCAGCTCCTCAAACGGAATGTTGAAGCTTTTGCCGGTGTGGAGCTTGAGGTAGTCGATGCGGTTTTCAAGGGGGACGATCCACCGGTTCAGCAATGCCGTGGGGCTGACGATCTGGCGTCCGAAGTCGTCGATGATGAAGCATCCACCCAGCGCCTTGATGTGCAGCGGGGCCTCGTAATAGTGGCCCACGGAGTTGTAGAGCAGATCGAGCATCTCGAGGGTGAGCTCGCCGCCGGCCACCAGAAACGGCCTGCGGCAGGGCACCCAGCGGTGATCGAGGATATCGTGGCGCGCGGCGGGGAGCTCGTCGCTGAGGCCGGCGGGATCGACGGCGACGTGAATGGCGGGATCGAAGACGCGGATGATCTGACCTTCGACGGCGATGGCCCAGGGCACGTAGATGATGTCGGTGAAGACGTTGGCCAGGCAGCGAGCGATCGAGGTCTTGCCGTTGCCCGGGGGCCCGTAGAGCAGGATGGCGCGGCCCGAGTTCAGAGCCGGCCCGCACTTCTCAATGAGGGCGTCGTCGAAGGTGAGGGAGCCGATGGAATCGCGGATGCGGGCAAAGTTGATGACTTCGTTGGTGAGCTTCTGGTGCAGCACCTGCTCGTTGAACTGCTCCAGAGGCACAGGGGCGGGGCCGATGTAGCCCACCTGAGCGAGGGCATCGAGAGTCCAGCGGCGTCCATCGTCGGTGATGGCGTAGCTGCTGCTGCCAAAGTTGTCGGCGCCGCGCACACCCAGGGAGACAAGCAGCTTGCGATCGACCGCCATCTGCACCAGCTCGTTGACCATGCGCGTGGGCAGCATGATGGCTTCAGTCATCTGGCGAACGGTCTGCAGGCGCGCGGAGTAGATGAGCTTCATCAGGATGCCCATCAGATCGACGCTGTCGATTCCCGTGGAGGCAAGGTTGCCGGGGTCGCTGGGGAAGTGATGCAGGAATCGATCGAGCGCGCTCTGCGTCAGCACTCCCAGGGCGACAAGGTTCTCGCCGAGGCGGCCGCCTTCCGTGGTCTGTCGGTCGAGCGCTTTGGCGATGTCTTCCGGGGCGGCCAGTTTGGCCTGGACGAGCAGATCTCCCAACTGCAGACGCGTGGCGATGACATCCTCCGGGGGAAGGGGATTGCGTTGTGGGGAAGCGCCGCGGCTGCGTTCGCGCGGAACCAGGGGCAGAAAGGGAAAGTGTCAGCCGGTCCGTCAGGCTCTGTTCCGGCGTTCACTCTGGGGAGAAACGCTGGCCGAGCCCGATCGGTCGACCTTCACGGTCGTCCGGCGAAATGAGGCTACCGCGGAGGAGCGCGGTCTGCCCATCCCCCTTCCGTGGTGTGGCGGCGGGGCGGGTACCTGGGGTAGGTCGCGGACGGGGCGCATCGGCCCAGGGGCCGCGCAGCCGGGCGCCGGGCGCTACATCGGCGAGAGGGTCACGTTGCCGTCGCTGGTGTGGATGGTCAGCGGCGTGCCTCCGCCGTTCAGCCTGCCCTGCAGCCCATGGCCGCCGGAGGAGTAGTGCTCGATGGTGAGCGGGAGGGTGCAGTCCACGTGCCCGTCGCTGGTGTGCACGTCGAGATCGGCGGCGAAGCTGCGGGGAACGTGAACCGTCACCGAGCCGTCGGAGGAGAGGATGCTGGAGGGCTCGGTGAGCTTCGACCCCTCGCGCAGGTTCACGTCGAGCCGGCCGTCGCTGGTGTGCAGGGTGAGGGAGTGGAAGAGGCCGTCGACCGAGAGGGTGCCGTCGCTCATGCGGGCTTCCAGCGCGCCCTGGGCGTCGGTGATCTTCACGTGGCCGTCTCCGGAGTGGATGCGCAGGCTGCCGGCAACATGGTCCGCGGTCAGGTCGCCGTCGCCCGAGGTCAGGCCGAGTTCGCCCTCGAGGCCGCTGAGGGTCACGTTGCCGTCGGAGGTTTTGGCCTCGAGGGTGAGCTGGGCCGGGGTTTCGACGGTGACATGGGTCTGCTCGCGATGCCAGACGATGCCGATGTGCGGCCGCTCTTTGAAGAGGAAGCGGACCTCGTTGCCGGTCTGGCTTTCTTCGAGGCGATAGTCGCTCAGGGTGTGGCCGGCGACTTCGACGTGAATCCGGATGGCGTGGCACTCGCCGCAGGAGTGGAAATCCACGGCGGCGTCCGAGGTTTCAAAGGTGAGCGAGGGCTTGCCGGTGAGCGAGTAGGTCTTGGACCAGGAGTGGTCGGCATCCTGCGCCAGGGCCGGGAGCGAGGCAAGCAGGGCCATCGCGACAAGGATCGCGGTGCGGTGGGTCTTCATGGGGGAGGGTACGCAGAGGAGGCGGATGCGGTTCCCGGAAATCGGAGGGGGGTGGGCGCTGGGGGGCGGCGGGTTTTTCCGGGGTGCGGCGGTGGGGGGCGGCGGACCCGGGCGGCTTTTCAGTACCAGCTTTCACGCTGGGCAATCAGCCGCCTCATAAGATCGGCTTGAGCTGCGACACACCCGCCGCACAACACCGCAAGGCCCGTCTCCGAGAGATATGTTAATCCGGTGGCATCTCCTCGCACGCGAGGAGATGCCAGGGCACGAGGGTGGGCGGCCGGGGTCCCAGCGAAACAAAGTTTCGATGGGGTGGCCTGAAAGCCGATGCGACTTCGGGCATCACGCCACGCGAGCCGACTTATGGGGACGAATCCGGCGTTGCCCAGGTCACTTCCCGGTTTTTTGCCGATACGCGGCTGAGTAGCGGGTCGTGCCAGGAACGAGCTCAATAGAACCATTTCTCACGAGACGCTGGAGGATGCCCTTCATTCGATTCTCTGAGCCGATGAAGCATAAATCCCGCGCGATGCGATTGGTGATCTGATCGTGGTCCTGGAGATATTCGAGGATTATTTCTTCGGGACTCGCCAGCGGCTCGTGCTTCAAGATAACCTTTACGTAGCCGCCTGTCTGTTCGATCTGCGGGGGCTGCAACTTCATTTCGCGCATCGCAGAGAAAGCCGTGTTCAGGCCCTCCCCCACATCTTTGTTCGGGGGATCTGGGAACTTATTGATCAGCCGAACGATCGTAGCATTTCGCGCAAAGCGCTCACTCAGTATGTTCTGCGCAGTTACGTGCCCGGCCAACGTTCCCGGACTGGCTACTTCGACGCGGTTATCGAAGATCCGAATGTGAATGTCGTCTGCGATGCTGTAATCCCGGTGGAGCACCGCATTGGTAATGATCTCGTGGAGGGCGGTGATCGGATACTTAACTGACTCGAGTCCCGTCGGCGTATTCACGCGCACGGATTCTATGATCTCGGCCGTCATCTTCACGGCATCTCGGATCTGAATGTAGGCATTGCCCTCGACGGAACGAGGCTCGCCGTCCAAAGTGTCGCGGGTCCCGTCGGCCGCTTTTGTCTTGTAACGATAGACCTTAATTCCCGTCCTCTTGGGAAGAATGGCCTGCGGCTCTTCGGCGAAGAGCAGGATGCCCGCAACAGTGGGCTTGCCGTTGACGATCAACTGTTGCTTCCGCAGCCAGGCCTCTGGCTCCGCAGTAGGGACCACCTCCAGAAGAAATGCCAAGATGACCGTGGAATTGGTAATTTCGTTCTGCGCCGCGCTCACCGGTTCAGTTTCGAAGGAAACTAAACCCTTGTTCCGCTTGAGTCGCGTCAGGGCCTCTTCGGTGTCACATGGGAGGCTCGCTGGGCCTCTCCGAATGTAGGCCTTGCCGTCAGAAGCGTACTTCACGTCCCGGTTCTTAGCGACGTCGATCTTCAAGACGAAGCCAGGATGGTTTGCGGACCTCAGAAACGTGTAGCTGTATCCGTCGCCCAGAGGGAACAGACCCTCGAACGCCTGGATATGGCCGTTTGCGTCCTCGGGGACGTTGAAGCCGAGCCAATAATTAATGCGAGTTGACTTGTCCTCTTTAATCCCAACGAATATCTCCCCTCCTTCGGCGTTCGAAAGAGCGCAGATCGTCTTGGTGAGTTTGGCGGGGGCGATCTCTTTGGCCTTGACATCACAAAAGTGGCCCTCGTGTTGAAGGAGTACCTTGGCGACTTCCGCATCGGAAATCTCAACGACGGGGATTGGCATTTGCTCCCCCTGTGAGGGTGCCGCTTCGGCAGAACGCTCATGCCAGATCACAAGTCCGCGGCGCCGCAGACCTGAGAGTCTCACCCAGAGCCGTCTGCCGCGCGGGATGGGTCGAAATTACTGTCTGTCGTTGCGAGTTTACGATAAATGAGCAAATGATTCATCCACCTTGCCTTACTCTCCGGGCCAGAAGCGGATCCCGATAAACGGGCTTTAGTCCAGTGATCGTGGCAAGGTGTCCACGCAGTGCGTTATTCTCGGGTCGCTCATCGAAGACCACCGTATCGTGCGCGCCATAAGCGTCCGATATCCCACCGGAAACGTTCACCAACAGCCCACCGCGCCCGAGTACGCACTTTTCCCCCGGTTTGTGGAAAATGTGTCAAGCCCTCCGCTTGGTGACGGAGGTACCGTTTTGCCTGTAACCTCTCCCGAATGACCGGAGTATAAGTAACCGCGACAGGCTCAAATTCTGGCAGTAAACCCGTCCGAACTTGGTATTCTGAACTTATAGGGTAAAAAAAGAAAAAAGCCGCCTTCACCGGCGGCTTTTCTCTTGGGGATCGGCCCCGCGCCAGGTCCGGAGTCAATGGATGTCGAGCCTTGTTTCTTCGCCGCACGCCGCAGACGAAATCGTTTCGCGCCGATTCGTCGCGGCCCTCTCTCCGGGGGGATCACCCCCCATCGCCGGACCTGGACGTTACCATTGCGCACCTGCAGAATCAGGTACTTGCTTGCTTCGATGCCCCGCTTTTTTTCGAGCGTGGCGGCGGCGCACAAACAGCAGGGCGGCGATCCGAAGACCGCCGCCCTTCGAGCCTGCGCCGGCGCTTCCGGTTACCGGTTCATGCCGTCGAGCACCGAGCCGAGGACGCCGCCGAGGATTCCGGCTTCGGCCGTGCGTCCCTGCTGGGCGGGCAGATACTCCTGGATCTGGTGCGCGAGTTTGGAGATGGGCAGGGTCTGCAGCCAGATGCGCCCCGGGCCGGTGAGCGCCGC
>DASXFH010000251.1:0-31725 GCA_036489655.1 Acidobacteriaceae bacterium
GAAAAGGAGGACGGGGAGGTTCTGTACGGGCTGAAGACGAAGGATTTTCAGGTGCTGGACAATGGCGTGCCGCAGAAGGTGCAGGTAGACGATGATCTGGACACGCAGCCGGTATCGCTGGTGGTGTGCGTGGAGCGGGGGCGGGATGCGCCGCTGGAGTTCGACAAGATCGGGAAGCTGGGACCGCTGCTGCAGCTGTTCACAGGCGACGGGCACGGGCAGGTGGCGCTGGTGGCGTTCGACTCGAATCCGACATGGGTGGAGCCGTTCACGGACAACGGAGACGGGATCACGCGGGACTTGCGCAACATGCCCGCAGGGGATGGGGGCGCGGCGATTCTGGATGCGGTGGGGTACTCGGTGAATCTGCTGGAGCAGCAGCCGCCGGATCATCGGAGGGTGCTGCTGCTGATCAGCGAATCGCGCGACCACGGGAGCCGGCACTTCAATATTCCGGAGCTGGTGGAGCGGATTGGGACGAGCAACACACTGGTGCTGAGCCTGGTATTTTCGCCGTCGAAGGCGGAGATCATCGAGTGGGGCCGCGGCGAACCCCATGGCGGGGGCGGCAGCGAGCTGAATTTGCTGGCTCCGCTGATGATGACGATGAATGCCATGCGGCGAAACACGCCGAGGACGCTGGCAGCGCTGAGCGGGGGCGAGTACGATCCGTTCACGAAGGAGAAGGGATTTGAGCGGGACGTGGCGGAGGTGGCGAGCCATGCGCGGAATCGGTACATTCTGAGCTTTCATCCCACAGACCTGACGCCCGGGCTGCACACGATTGAGGTGAAGCTGACACAGGATTACGGGGCCCATGTGGTGGCGCGGAACAGCTACTGGGCGATTCGGCGCGATCAGCCGTAGCGAAGCGCAGGGCGCGGCGACTGCATCCAACAGAGAGTTCCTGGGAAATTTTGAGACAGAGAGGATTGCCAATGGGCGAGCATGTGAAGCTGCGGGCCGCGGACGGATTCGAACTGGATGGGTATGTGGCGCGGCCAGCGGGCACGCCCGTTGCCGGGCTGGTGGTGGTGCAGGAGGCGTTCGGGGTGAACCGCCATATTCGGGAGGTGACGGACGGTTGGGCGAAGGACGGGTATCTGGCGGTGGCTCCGGCGCTGTTCGATCGGGTGCAGCGCGGGGTGGAACTGGGCTACGGGCCGGAGGATTTGCAGAAGGGGATGGCGATCATCCGGCAGGGCAACACGGACGATCGGGTGATGGATGTGACGGCGGCTTTGGACTACGCGCGGCGGGAGACGGGGAAGAAGGCAGGCGTGATTGGGTACTGCCTGGGCGGATCGATGGCGTGGCTGGCGGCGACGCGGCTGAACCCTGACGCAACGGTGGGTTACTACGGAAGCATGATCGCGCAGTATGGCGGAGAGGCGCTGCATGCGCCGGTGATGCTGCACTTCGGCGCGGAAGACACACACATTCCGAAGGATCAGATTGAGGCGACGGTGGGGACGGCGCATCCCGAGGTGCCGATTTATTTTTATGCGGGGGCGGGACACGGCTTCAACACGAGCGATCGGGCGAGCTATAACCCGGAGGCGGCGCAGCTGGCGCGGGAGCGGTCGCTGGAGTTTTTGAAGAAGAACCTCAGCGTTTAGCGGATAGCGGACAAATCAGCGGATAGCGGATAGCGGACAGAGCCGGGAGCCGGGAGCCGGGAGCTCGGAGCAGGGGACAGAGCACAGGAGGCTCATCACACACCAGGATGGCGGGAGATCCGGGACAACCGATGAAGGGGACGGCGGCGGGACCCGCGGCGGGCGGGTATTCGCACGCGTGGCGGGCGCTGCGGCATCGAAATTTCCGGCTGTTTTTTGGCGGCCAGACGATTTCGCTCGTTGGCACGTGGATGACGCGGATCGCCACGGTTTGGCTGGTGTATCGGCTGACGCATTCGGCGCTGCTGCTGGGGATGGTGGGTTTCGTCGGGCAGATACCGACGTTTCTGCTGACGCCGATTGCCGGGGTGGTGGTGGACCGGGCAAACCGGCGGCAGGTGCTGATCTGGACGCAGACGCTGGCTATGGTGCAGTCGCTGGCGCTGGCCTGGCTGACGCTGAGCCATCGAATCACAATCGCGGAGGTGCTGGTACTGAGCGCTTTTCAGGGACTGATCAACGCCTTCGACATGCCGGGGCGGCAGGCGTTCATGGTCCAGATGGTGGAAGACCGCAACGACCTCTCGAATGCAATCGCGATCAACTCGTCGATGGTGAACGCGGCACGGCTGGTGGGGCCGTCGCTGGCCGGGCTGGTGATTGCGGCGAGCAGCGAGGGATGGTGCTTTCTGATCGACGGCATCAGCTACATCGCGGTGATTATTTCGCTGCTGCTGATGCGAGTCCATGGTGCGGCGGTGCGGCGCGCGGCGGCGGGGATGCTGCACCAGCTGCACGAGGGGTGGTCGTACGTGTCGAGCTTTACGCCGGTGCGGACGATCCTGCTCCTGTTTGGGCTGGTGAGCCTGATGGGCATGCCGTACATGGTGCTGATGCCGATTTTTGCGGCGAAGGTGCTGCATGGCGGGGCGCACACGCTGGGGTTTCTGATGGGCGCGGCCGGGGCGGGGGCGCTGATTTCGGCGTTTTCGCTGGTGCTGCGGCGGAGCGTGCGGGGACTGACGCGGATGATTCCCGTCTCAGCGGTGGTGTTTGGGGCGGGGCTGGTGGCGTTTGGATTTTCGCGGTGGCTGGGGCTCTCGCTGGTGCTGATGGTGTTTGTCGGCTTTGGCATGCTGCAGGGGATGACGGCGAGCAACACCATCATTCAAACGCTGGTGCCGGAGGACAAGCGGGGGCGGGTGATGAGCTACTACACGGCTGCGTTTGTGGGGATGGCGCCGTGGGGGAGTCTGCTGGCGGGGTCGATGGCGCACTGGATCGGCGCGCCGCGGACGGTGATGTTTACAGGGTCGTGCTGCATTGCGGGGGGAATCTGGTTCTGGACACGGCTGCCGGCGATTCGGCGGGAGATGCGGCCGGTGTACGAGCAGCTGGGGATCATTACGCCGATTCCGCAGCCGGTGCAGGAGCAGGCGGCGAACTGAGGGGAAGCTGAGCCTGTCCTGGTACCAGGCGATGGTGCGCGGGTTGTCGGCGGGTTGCAGGCCGGATGACCGTCAATGAGAGAGCTTGTCGCCAGTCCTGGAGCGTGGGCATGAGAACAGGACTGCGGTCGAGGCTGACGTCTTCAAATTGGTTGCAGGCGCCACCGTCGCACCGTGAGGGTGACAGGCAGGTTATGGGGCGTGCGATACTGCAGGCAGCATGTACAAACGGGTCGTTCTGAAGCTTTCCGGAGAGGCGCTGGCGGCGGGCAAGGGGTTCGGCGTCGATCCCATACGAATTCATGAAATTGCCGGCGAAGTGGCGGAAGTGCACCAGATGGGCGTGGAAATGGCTCTCGTGGTGGGGGGGGGCAATTTCTTTCGGGGCGTGGCAGAGCAGGCCAGGGAAATGGATCGCGTCTCCGCCGATAACATGGGCATGCTTGCAACGGTGATTAACGCGCTGGCCATCCAGGACGCGCTGGAAAAGCGGGACGTGTATTGCCGGGTGATGTCGGCGATCGAGATGAATCAGGTCTGCGAGCCGTACATCCGGAGGCGGGCGATCCGGCACCTGGAAAAGGGCCGGGTCGTGATTTTTGCCGCGGGGACGGGGAACCCGTATTTTTCAACGGATACGGCGGCTTCTCTGCGGGCGATGGAAATTAAGGCTGACGTGCTGCTGAAGGCAACGAAGGTTGAAGGCATCTATGACGCCGATCCGGTCATCCGACAGGACGCGGTGAAGTTCGAGCAGATTACCTACATGGAAATTCTGCGGCTAGGGTTAAAGGTGATGGATACCACAGCCGTGAGTCTGTGCAAGGACAATAATCTGCCCATGATCATCTTCAATCTGAACCAGCCGGGCAATATCCGCCGGGTTATCTCCGGGGAGAAGGTCGGCAGTCTGGTAACGGCCTGAGCGCACAACTTCAAACCGTACCCGCGCTGGGCGGGGCCTCCTCCGCGGTAAATGGGACGGCCGGGACGCATGGGCCGGTGGCGGTGAAGGCGAAGAAGGAGCACCTGCCGGCGCTGAGCGGGCTGCGCGCCTTCTCGGCGATGAATATCGTCTTCTATCACTTCTGCAATCCTCAGTGGTTCGGGCCGCTCTCGCCGATCGTCGAGAACGGGTACACGTCGGTAAGCTTTTTCCTGATGCTGTCGGGGTTCGTGCTGGCATACAACTACTCCGACCGGGCGCAGAAAGGGCAACTGAGCACGAGGACCTTCTGGATCGCGAGGGTTTCGCGGCTGTATCCGATCTACCTGGTGGCGCTGCTGGTGTCGCTGGGCATGCTGATGGAGGAGTGGCACGTGCGCTCGCACGCGCAGTTTGCGTGGGGTGTACTGCTGACGCCGCTGATGCTGCAGGGGTGGAGCCCGTCGCTGTCGACTTTCTGGAACACGCCGGCATGGACGATGTGCACGGAGGCGTTCTTCTATCTGATCTTCCCGCTGGTGATCCTGTGGAAGCGGCCGAAGCACCTGGGACGGCTGTGCGCGATCCTGCTGGGGTTGTGGGGCCTGGGGATGGTGGCGCCGGGGCTGTATATGCTGTTCCATCCGGACGGCGTGATGCATGCGGGGCGCTACACGGACGGGTTCTGGATTCGGGCGCTGAAATTTACGCCGCCGCCGCACATCCCGTCGTTCCTGTTTGGGATTGTGCTGGCGGATATCGATTCGCTGATTCCGCGAGGAGCGCGGAGGCGGTTTGTGCTGGGCGCGCTGGGGATGGTCGGCATTCTGGCGGTGCTGTATTTCGGAAATTATCTTCCGTTTCCGATGATGCACGACGGACTGATGATGCCGCTGTTCGGCATGGCGGTGCTGGGGCTGGCCGGTCACAACCTGATTGCGCGATTCTTTGGGTTCTTCCCATTTGTAGCGGTGGGGCAGGCTAGTTATTGTCTTTATATACTGCACTTTAACTTGTGGAACCTCATCCATGACCATCACTTTGTGGCGCGGCTGGGATTGACGCGGTTCGATCCCTGGCTGAGCTACGGATTGCTGGTGGCGGCGGCGATTCTGGCGATGAAGTGGATTGAGCGGCCGGCACAGCGGTGGATTAAGGAGAAGTTTCTGCGGGGGCCGGTGGCGGGCATTCCCTGAGAGGTCGCGCCGGGCTGCCGATCGAATCCGGGTACTGATCCGCACAACAGAAGTCGTGCCCTGTACCCGGGGCGGCCTGGCAGCGGCTTTCGGTTGAGCGGGTCGTTCACGAAAAGGGTCGAAGGCGGAAAAATCGTTCGTTCACGCCACTGCCGCCGCGACTGTCTCTCGTTTCGCCGGCAGGAGCGCTAAGAGGGCGCTGCCGATCGCAAGAAACAGGACCACGTCGGCAAAGTTCCTGTGGACGCCGTGCATCCAGGCTTCACGGGTCTGGATGGCCATCACCGCGCCATGGGAGATGTGCCACCAGGCGGCCAGAGCAATCATCGAGCGATGCTCTGAGGGTCTCCTTGCTGCGAGGATGAGGAAGACCCCGACCGGAATAAAGAAGCTCAGAAACATCGGCTCGACTTCGCACCTGTGCTTCAGGAGCCAGCTGGAGTTCCGCAGATCCTCGTACAGCGGATCAATGATCGCGAGGTTGAGCAGCCCCACGATCACCAGGACGATCCGGGTGAGACGTTCTCTTTTCACAATGACCTCATGGAAGCAACTTGTGGCGCAGGCTCAGCAGCCGGGCAAGGAGAGGATTCAAAAGCTAGCACACGCGCAGGTGAAAGGGAACCCAGCAAGGGCATCGCGAATCCGCTGCGAGCAGGCACTCAGAGGACAGTGAACCGGGAAAGCCCTCAATTGACGGGTTCCGGGCGGTGGGGCGCGAGGGTTTTTCGCTGCGCTCAGGGTAATCGCAGAGGAACTCAGGAGGGAAGGGCGGCGACGGGTTCGGGGAGGCGGAGGACGGTGCGGTTGCGGCCGGAGCTTTTGGCTTCGTACAGGGCGCAGTCGGCGCAGCTGAGTAGTTCGGTGTCGGAGACGGGACATTCAGGTTTCTGGCGATCCGGTTCTCCGGAAGTGAAGGCACGCACAGAGCTGAAGGCGACGGTGGCGCCGATGCTGGCGGTAAGGGAGAGGACCGCGTCGCCGGCATGGAAGGGCTGGACGCAGATGGCGGCGCGGATGCGTTCGGCGCTGCGTTCGGTCTGAAGGTTGTCGCAGCCGGGGAGAAGGATGAGGAATTCCTCCCCGCCATAGCGGCCGGCGATGTCGTAGAGGCGGGTGGAGCGGAGGATGCGGCGGCCGATTTCGCGAAGGACGGCGTCCCCGGTGAGATGGCCGTGGGTATCATTGACCGTCTTAAAGTGGTCGACATCGAGAAGCAGGACGCCGAGGGGGGCACCGGTGCGGAGGGCGCGCTCGACTTCCTTGTGGAGGAAGTCGAGGAGAGCGGCGCGATTCCAGAGGCTGGTGAGGGCGTCGTGGGTCGCCTGGTAGCGGAGCTTCTCCTGGGCGACGAGGAGATCGTGCTGAGTGGAGAGAAGGCTGGCGAGGGCCTGACTTTTTTCGTGGGCCGCGGCTTCGGCCTGAGCGCGGAGGGTGCGGGATTCGTCGAGCTGGGACTGAATCTGACGGGTTTGAGCGGCGACGCGATGGCGGAGTCCCAGATTGCGGGTAAAGATGATGAGGAGGAGAACGCTGAGGAGGGCGGCGAGGAGCAGGGTGTGGCGGGGCGTCCACCAGGGAGGGGTGCGGAGGATCTGGATGTCGTCGGAGGAGCGCAGGAGGAGGTCGAAGGACTGGGGAGTTTTCGTGCCGTTGGTGTGAATGACGCAGATGCCGCGGAGGCGCAGGGTACTGCCGGGGTGGAGGGAGTCGAAGAAGCCGGAGGCGGTGTCGGGGGGGAGCACGGCAAGGAACTTTTGACCGGCGTTGGTGAGCAGAAGTGTGTGGAGGCCGTTCCTGTCGCGGGAGTGATCGAGGAGGAGGGCTTCGAGTTCGATGGGGTCGGCGTCGTAGGTGCCGGCAAGGGCCTCGGAGGCGGTGAGTTGCACGGGAGGGGGCAGGGGTCCGGAGCCGAGGCGGCGGACGAGGGCCTGGTCAAGGTACGAAGTGTAGTCGCCGTTGGAGGGGAAGCCGACAACATCGACGCGATCGCCGGGGCGGAGGGAAGTGGGATCCTGGGCGGTGACAAAGATGCCGTAGTCGTCTTCGAGGAGGGAGAAGTGCCCGTTGTCGAAGGCAGAGCTGACCAGGCCACGGATATGAACGCGGTGGCCGGCCCCCTGAGGGGGGACGCGGGTGATGTCGGCGATCCCAACCTGGGGGAGGGCGAAGGGGTTGGCGGGAGCGGGGGAGACTATCCGGAGGCAGGCGAAGCTGGGCATGTAGAGCAGGACGCCGGTGAGCTGGCGGCGCAGGTTGAAGCGGCTGCCGACGGCGGCGCGGAGACGGACGCGAGCATCGACAAGGGAGACGGGCAGAGGGCCGGCCCGCATGGGAATCCGGACATCGAGGCGTTCTTCGCCGGAGGCCACGGTGACCTGGAAGCTTCTGCTGCCGGACTCCGGCACATCGCCGGGCAGCAGAGCGGCGGAGCGGACGATGCCCTCGACAGAGACCCAGCGGGAATCCCAACCGCCGGAGGAGAGCTGGTCGAAGCTGACGAGGGGAGCCTCAGGGAGGGCCGCGCGACCGAGGCGGCGCAGGCGAGCATCGACGATGATCGGGGTGTGGCGGGCGGCGGAAGTGCAGCCTTCGACGCGGACGAGGTCGCCGGGGTGGAAATCGGGCGGCTGATCGGCGGCCAGTCTGACGAAGACGCCGCCGCTGGCATCGATCAGAAACAGGGATCTGCCGGAACCGTAGAGGGCGGTGATCTGAGCGCGGCGGAGAAGGACAGGAAGGCCACGATCGGCTTCGGAACGGGAGAGGGCATGGACCTGGCGGGCGGTGCGGAGGTGAGGGAGAGGCGTGGGCGTCGAGGCTCGGGCGGCCGTCAGGAGCAGGAGCAGGAGCAGGGGAAGGCGGGAGCGGCACAAGACCCAAGACCTGCCGCCAGCCGTTGTCGCTGAAGCTCCAACCATCCCGAGGTCCCTGCTGCGCTCTCTGGCGGTTTTATCGGCAGGAGCGGGGCCAGTATAAGTGCGAGAGAGAGGAGCCGAGCGAACGGAATGGGTGTGAGGGTCGAAGCAATGTGCCCTTGGTAATGGGAGCGTCGGGAGCCCGTAGCTGATGGCCGAATCGCCATGGAGCCGGAAGCCCAGGCTCGGTCGGGATGTCGGATGCAGGTCACAGGATACTCAAAGGCAAACGCAGTCCTTCGCCCGCCCGCACGCTCAGGATGGACACTGGACAGCCAGGGCGCGAAATGCAGGTCCTCTCTCTATTTGCCCCATCTTCGTGGCGAGTCTCTGGTGCGCCGGCTCAGGACAACGGCTTACGAACGGAAAACGTAGAGTCCTTCGCTGCGTCTGATCAGGAGGGCAAATTCATGCCAGCAAGGATGCGGCGCATATAGGCAAAGCTCCTGGTGACGCCGGGCATGGGGTCGTCGGGGTGGATTTCGTATTCGAGGTCGACGAAGCCCGGATAGCGGATCGCCTGCAGGGCACGGAAGATTTCCGGGATGGGGATTTTGCCGTCGCCGACGGCGACCTGGCTGGCCTTATCGTGGAAGTCGGTGAGGTCCTTCATGTGCATATTGAAGAGGCGAGGGCCGACGGCGTGGATGGCTTCGACGACATCCGTTCCGGCGCGGACAGTATGTCCCACATCGATACAGCAGCCGACGCGGGGGTCCATCCCTTTTATGTCTTTCAGGATGTCAAGCGGGGAGGGCCAGAGCTTGTCCTCGGGACCGTGGTTGTGGATGGCGAGGCGGATATCGTATTGCTTCACGAACTGCTCGATGCGCGGAAGGGTTTCCGGTGAGGGGTCGCCAGCGACCATGACGGAAATGTGGGCGCGCTTGAGGTAGTCAAACTGGGCGCGGATGTCGTCGTCAGTAGCCTTCTGAAAGTAGATCGCGCCAGCGGCATGGAGGCGGATGCCGGCGGCGGCGTAGTCGGCGACGGCCTGGGCTTCGGCCGCGGGGTCCATGGGGAGATGATCTTTGGCGTTCTTCGCGTTGAGATCGGAGACGCGGAGGTCGCGCATGAAGCCGATGAGCTGGGCGCGGGAGAAGTTGCGGAAGGTGTAGCTGCACAGGCCGAGTCTGATCTTCTCTTCGGCGCGAGGCTGGGCGAGGGTCGCGGCAGGCGCGAGGGTGGCGGCGGCGACGGAGAACGCAGCGTTACGGAGGAGAGTGCGGCGGGAAAGATTGGTTGTCACAGTTTTGGCTCCCAGCCAGGTTGGTATTCGCGGGTCCAGCCCTTCATCGCTTCGGGGTCGTGCTGGATTTTGCCGTCCGACGGGTCGAGGTTCAGCACGCGCTGCACTTCCCAGGCGATGTTCGAGAGCTGGAGCATGGTGACGGCGACGTTGCCGATCGCCACCGGCGCGTTGAGCTTTGCGCCGTGGGTGACGCCGGCGATGAAGTTGGCAAAGTGGGCGTCCGTCATGGAGTCGGCGCCGATGGTGTCCGCGGAGGAGTTGGCGTTCTGTTTGGGCACGCGGTACTCGCTGGTTTTGTGACCGTCGAGGTCGTAGACCTCGTAGCCGTCGCGGTCGACCAGAACGGAGCCGGTGGTGCCGAGGATGGTGGAGCCGCGGTCGCGGTTGTACATCTTCATGCCGGAGCAGCTGCGGCCTTCCCAGGTGAGGAGCTTGTCGTCGTATTCATAGCTGGTGACGAGGGTGTCGTAGAACTGCCAGTCGTCTTTGAAGGCGTAGCGGCCGCCGGAGGACGTGACACGGTTGGGGTAGTCGACGCCAAGCGCCCAGCGGCAGACATCGACTTCGTGGGTGCCGTTGTTAAGGGTTTCGCCGGTGCCCCAGATGCGGAACCAGTGCCAGTTATACGGCTGGACGTTGCTGCGGTATTTCCGGCGCGGGGCGGGACCCTGCCAGAGATCCCAGTCGAGGGTTGAGGGGACGGGGGCTTCGTGTCCGGTGCCGATGGACTTGCGGGTATTGGCGTACCAGGCCATGCCGTAGTAAGCGCGGCCGATGAGGCCATCGTGAATGCGCTGGACGATTTCGATGGTGTGCGGGGAGGAGCGCTGCTGAGTGCCCATCTGGACGAGCTTGTTGTACTTCTTTTGGGCGGCGACGAGGAGGGCGCCTTCGGCGGGGTTGTGGCTGCAGGGCTTTTCGACGTAGACATGCTTGCCGGCCTGGAGCGCGTCAATGGCCATGGGGGTGTGCCAGTGATCGGGGGTGGCGATGCTGACAGCATCGATGTCTTTGCGCTCGAGCAGACGGCGGAAGTCGCGGGCGGTGTCGGGCTGGTAGCCGAGCGTCTGGTGCGCGGCCGCGGCAAATTTTGCGAGGATGTTGCTCTCGACGTCGCAGACGGCAGCGAGGCGAGCGGTGGCGCGGTTGGCCTGGAGAGAAGACAGGTGCGCGTAGGCGCGGCCGTGGAGTCCGATGGTGGCGAAGGTGAGGCGGTCGTTGGCGCCGAGAATCTGCGCATAGCTTTTGGCCGTGGTGGAGAGGGCCAGACCGGCAGCGCCGGTTGCGAGGGTGTCAAGGAAATCGCGGCGAGTCATCATGAACATTTCGCTCCGGAGGCGGCGAGGGCTTTTTTCAGGTCGGCCATGCTGATGCGGGAAGAGGCTTCCGGGGATCCCGCCCCGCGCCAGTGGGTTTCGAGCGAGACGGCGTAGTGGTAGCCGTCTTCGCGGAGGGCGCGCAGCTGGCCGGTCCAGTCGACAACACCGGTGCCGACGGGCTGCCACTCGAATTTGCCGCTGGGTTCGCGCTTCACATTCTTGGCATGGCAGTGGCCGATGCGGTGTTTGGGAAGCAAATTGTAACCGTGAGGCCAGGGAACGGCGCCGGGGAAGGTGCCGGCGTTGCCGGGATCCCAGTTGAGCATGAAGTTGTGATTCGGGATGGCGGCGAGCGTGGCCGCGGCCTCCTCGCCGGTAGCGGTGTTGCAGTCCATTTCGTTCTCGAGGATGAGGATGAGGTTGTGCTGCGCGCACTTCTCGGCGGCCTCGGCGAGTTTGCGATTCATGGCTTCGCGGTAGGGCTTCACGTCCTGGAGGCGCCAGAAGTCGAAGCAGCGGATACGGTCGGTGGAGAAGGTGCGGGCGAGGTCGATGCAGTGATCGAGCAGCGCGTCCTGTTGATGGAAGCCGAAGTCGGCGTGGAATTCGTCGCGCTGTTTGGTTTTGGTGGGAGCGCCGGGCCAATCGACTTTGAACAGCGGGCTGGCGATGTCGGTGACGCGCAGATCGTACTTCTTCAGAATGCGTTGGGACTCGGCGAGCTGGTTGGCGTCGAGGTCGGTGATGTTTTTGTTCCACATGCCGCGGAGTTCGATCCAGCGAAGGCCGAAGTCGTTGGCGGCGACTGAGGCGGCGTGGTCGAAGTCCTGGGAGATTTCGTCGTTGATGACGGAGAGGCGGAAGGGGCAGGTAGCGGCGGTGCGGGCGACGGCCGCGGATGAGTGGGCGGGGAGGGCGGAAAGCGCTCCGGCGGCGCCGAGCCCGCTGAGAAAAGTGCGACGAGAGACGGGCATCAAGTCTCCTGATTGGGTACTGCGAGGGGTTACGACGGCAGTGGCCAGTATAGATGCGGAAACGGCCGGAGAAAGGGGGAGGGAAGGGGCGGCGTGGATTTTCGTTGGAGGGCGACGGCTCAGAACCGGGTGAAACCGGTGGCCGTTTTTCTCTACGGTGCCGACGGAGCGGTAACGCGGCGCGTGGGCGAACGTCCCGGCGGAGAGAGGTTTGTGGTCGGTCATCGGGAGATGGCGATTCAAGGGGAGGGAGCGCGTTCTCAGGGAAAGGTGGCTGAGGTCTCCCCCAAAAGTACTTTGTATCAATGAACCGCAGTCACAGGGGATATGTTCCCGGGTACTGTGGCCGGGGAAGGCTTTTGCAGAAGGTCGGAAAGGTGTGCGAAACCCAATAGTCATGCGGCTGCCGTTACTTATGATCTGCGCTGCTGACCAATAAGTGTGCCAATCTAACTTATGTGGAGTGGAGGAGTCGATAGTTATCTCCGAAGTGCGACGCCGCGGTTGACGGGTGTTGCAACAAGGCTGATGCAGAGGGCTGCGGTGCGTGGGGATTGTAGCCAGAGATGGAAGGAGACCAACTATGAATCGCAGTGAGCAGCGAGAGGGGTGGAGGGATTCGGCCTGGAACCGGGCGCGGCCGGTGGCGCTGCGGCCAATGGGGCGCGGCGGGCTGGCGCTGGAGAGCGCCGGGTTTGCCAGCGAAGAGCGGAGCGCGGCTCTGAGGAGCGCACGGCCCGAAGCTGGGGCGGAATCAGGGTTGAAATTCCTGAGAGCACCGTGGATGAGACCGGTGCGGCATCGCTACAGCAGCGGGAACCAGTGGCTGATCCACATTCTGGAATGGATGACCGCGAAGACGTGGCCGCTGGCGGTGCTGGACGACATGTGCTTGTGGTTTGAGGACGGTTCGGTGGCGAGCCGGATGGCGGTGGGGTGTGCGGCCGCGGCTACGATGGCAGCGCTGCTGACTGTGCATTGGGCGGCGTTGTACGGGCTGCAGGCGATGGCGCTGCTGCCGGCGTTTGGCGGACAGGGTCTGCTGGTTCTGGTGGCGGCGAGCTTTGTGACGGGCGCGACACTGCTGCCGGTCGTGCTGGGGCACGTGTTGGGCGTTCTGCTGCGGTTCTACGTGCTGCTGAATTTATGCACGATGGCAGCGTTGGTGGGGTATGGGGGCTGGCTGCTCTATTCGTACGCGAAGTTCTGAGGACAGCCTGTAGCCGGTAGCGAAGCTTTGGAGCGGGGCTTCCCATCCAAGGCAAAAGAGGGCTTGTATGTGGCATCCTCGCCTCCACGACAGAGGGCTCAGAGTGCGCAGGGCAGGAGAGGCGCTGGTTTGAAGGCGCTCCAAAGTACAAAGCGCCTGCCGTTTAGCAGGCGCTTCGCCAACCCGACTTTGTTGCTTGCTGTTGCGGGTGAAACTGGTGGGCGCGTGTGAGGCGCCTGGTGGTTCTGCCTGAATCTCTGTGAAGACGAGAAGAACCAAGGTAGATGGGGCAGGAACGGCAAAGAGGATGACGCGAATCGCTGTTCCAGGTGTGGTGTCTGGCTGCGAATCCTGTAGATGAGTTTAGGGCGCGGGGTGCGCAAGGGGGTATCCCACTTTCCGGGGCGGCGCGTAGCCGGAACAGGGTACAGGTTGCAGCTTTCTGGTGCTCAAACACCAAAGCTGCTCTTAGCGGCCGTCGCGAAGGCGAGTGGCGAGGCGATCGGGGAGTCCGGCGCTGAGGATGCGCTGCTGGGCTTCGCGGAGATCGTAAGGGACGCGATACCAGGTGAGGACGCGGCGCGCATCGTCGTAAAGGGCGAAGGCGGCGCGCCAGTCGCCATCGCGAGGCTGGCCGACGGAGCCGGGATTCAGCAGATAGCGGGCGCCTTCGCGGAGCTCGAGCTCGAACTGCTCGGGTTCGGCCGGCATGGATGCGAGGGCACGGCGCGGTGCACGGCGCTGGCCGAAATCGGGGATCAGGCGAAACCAGTCATCGCCGCTGGCGGCGAATCCGCCCTGGACGTGGGTGTGGCCGAAGAAGGTGAGGCGGACGTCGCTGGCATGGAGCGCGGGCCAGGCGTCGCGCACGGTGAGAAGGTAGTCGTCCTCGTCGAGGGGCGAGCCGTGAACGCAGCGGACGGTAGGTCCGTCAGGCGCGATGGGGCCGGGGGCGAGCTGGCGGAGCCAGTCACGATGCTCGGGGGTGAGGACGCATTCGGTCCAGTGGGCGGCGCGCTGAGCGACGGGATTGAAGTCCTCCGCGTCGGTGAGGCCGCAACAGGCGCGGTCGTGATTGCCGCGAACGAAGACGCTGCCCAGGCGGCGGGACTCGTCGATGACTTCGTTGGGATTGGCGCCGTAGCCGACGATGTCGCCGAGGTTCCAGACGACGTCATGGGACGGAGCGGCGGCGAGGACGGCGTGCAGGGCCTCGAGGTTGGCGTGGATATCGGAGATAACAAGCGCGCGCATGGCAGACAGGGCCGTTTATTACTGTATTGGATGGGGGCCGCGCTTGTCGCGGCTATTAGCGGGCCTGGGGATTCATGTCAGAGGACGCGGAGGAGAGCCGGAAGCCAGCAAATTCACCACAGAGGGCACAGCAAACTCAGCGAGGATCAGGTGAAGGATCTGCGCGGCACGGCCTGGCGATCATTGTCGAACGGGGAGTACGTTCGGCGAATCAGTGGGTTGAGGTGGTTGTCTGGCTCGCGGCCGGCGGCTGTTCGGCGAGGAGCATCCGGATGGCTTTGCGGTAGTCGAGATCGGCGGGGACGGGCGAGAATCGGGACATCTCTTCCGTAATGCGGAAGCTGAGGGACTTCACGAGCAGGGCCTTGCCGGTGAGGTTGAGTTTCATGCGGGTCAGCTGCCAGTTGTCGTTGCCGACATCGGTCTGCTCGAGGGAGATGGTGCCGCCTTTGTCGAGGCGGCCGATGATGCCCCAGCCGAATTCGACGTCGGAAATCACGTGGGCGCGGAGACGGACGAGGCGCTCGCGGGCGGCATCAATCCAGACCTCGCCGGCCATGCCGGTGAGGATCTTCGATTCGGCATCGGGCGGGTCGAAGCGCGGGTTCGGCGTAAAGGTGAGGTGGTAGCACTGGGCGACGGGGGCGAGGGTGGCGGGCGGAAGCAGTGAATCGCCGGGGATGGGGATGAAGGGCGGTTCGGTCACGGTGCAGGGAACGACGGAGTCTTCGTGGTAGAGGAAGGCATCCGGCAGCTCGCGGAGGAGCCTGTCGATGCGGGCGGCGTCCTGCTGCTCGCGTTTCCGGCGGTGGTCCTGGAGATCGGGGTGAGCGGCGAGGCTGTTGAGGCGGTCGATCTGGGCCTGATGACCGATGGGTCCCAGAGGACGGCCGTTGGCGGCGATGGTGAGGGCCACGTCGCCCTGGCGGGTTTCGATGATGTTCTGGGTGAAGTCGCGCCGCTCGTCGTGTTTGTGGAAGACGAAACGGACGGGCTGGGGGTGGCCATCGGCGGCAAGGCGTTTGGCGACGGCGCGGCGGACGAGGGCGGCTGCGTCGACCGACGGTGGTGGGGCGGTCTGGCTGCGGGCGGGAGGGGACAGCAGGAATGGCAGGATCGCGCCGGCGAGAAGGACGGCGCGCGGAAGCCGGGATGAGCGGAGCGGCAACTGACGCATGCGGCTGAGCTTACGGTACTCCCAGGAAGACGGCAGTGGGGGGATTCAGGTCCGCGTCGAGGGGGATTTCCTGGGACTGTTCACCAATAGACGGCTGGGTTCGGCAGAAAGTTACGGCGGGCGGGAAGATGCGGTTTCGAAGACGGGGACCTGTGCTCTAAAATTGCCGTTATGAATGGTCGGATATGGCGTTCCGGGTTGCCGCTGGCCGCGGCGGTGCTTCTGCTTTTTCCTTCGGCGTACGCTCAGCAGCATGGGCGGGGCCGGAAGTACAAGCCGCCGCCGCCGACCTGCAATATCACAGTCACGGTGCTGCGAGGCGACAACAGGAAGCCGGTGGAGGATGCCGCCGTGGTGTTCCATCCACTGAAGGATGGGAAGAGCGACGGGAACATGGAGCTGAAGACCAATGAAGAAGGAAAGGTCTCTCTGGACGTGGTTCCAATTGGTGCGACTCTGCGGCTGCAGGTGATTGCAAATGGGTTCCAGACCTACGGGCAGGATTACGATCTGCCGGGCGACACGAAGACCATCACGGTCAAGCTGAGTCTGCCGCAGCGGCAGTACTCGATTTACCAGAAACATCCAACCGACGACGCGGGCCAGGCAAAACCGCAGCCCCAGTAAGGCAGCCTGTAGCCGGCAGCCAGTGGACAGCTCGGCGGTACCGGAGTTTTTCCACGGGAAGTGGCCGCCGCAGAGTTGAGTCGGCGAGCGGCTATTCTGAAGAGGCCGTGTCCTCGACCCAACAAACGACTTCGGGCCTCCCTTCGCTGCATGATTTTTTTGCGCCAGGGGGTATGCTGTCGCGGTCGAGCCTGCCGTATGAGTTCCGGCGGGGGCAGCTGGAGATGGCGCAGGCGGTGGAGCGCGCCTTCACGGACCGGCGTCACCTGATCGTTGAAGCGGGAACAGGGACGGGTAAGACGCTGGCGTATCTGCTGCCGGCGCTGCGGCAGTGTGCTGCGACTGGGCAGCGGGTGATCATCTCCACGGGCACGAAGAATCTGCAGGAGCAGCTGTTCTTTAAGGACGTGCCGTTTCTGGAGTCGATGCTGGGTCCGTTGCGTGTCTGTTACATGAAGGGGCGCGCGAACTATTTGTGCCGGCACAAACTGTTTGCTCTGCGGAATCAGCCCATCCTGTCCGGCTTCGAGGAGATTTCGCAATACCAGGCGATCGCAGACTGGGAGAAGACGACGGAGACGGGCGATCGGGCGGAGATTGACGATCTGCCGGAGGCGAGCGCGCTGTGGTCGAAGCTGGATGCGCGAAGCGAGGCCTGCCTGGGACAGACGTGCCCGGATTACGGCCAGTGCTTCATCACGGAGATGCGCCGGAAGGCAGCGGAGAGCGATGTGGTGATCGTGAATCATCACCTGTTTTTCGCGGATATGGCGATTCGCCAGCAGGCGGGTGGGGCTCCGGATGCGGGAGTGCTTCCGGAGGCCGGAGTGGTGATCTTCGATGAAGCGCACGAGCTGGAGGATGTGGCGTCGAGCTACTTCGGGATCAGTCTGAGCAACGTGCGATTTGAAGAGCTGGCTCGGGATATCGAGACGCTGCTGCGTGGGGCGGGCGAGCTAAAGGCGGAGGTGCTGACTGCGGCGGCGATGATCCGGGAACGGGCCCGGCTTTTCTTTGGCGCCTTGCCGACGCGGGTGAGTGCGCGTGGCGCCGGAGCGGAGGGCCGCTACGAGACAAGACAGGAAGCAAGATACGAATCCAGGTACGAAAGCCGGAGCGGCGAGGGGCGGATGCCTTTCCTCAACCGCGAGGAGTTCCTGGAGGCGCAGGGGGATGTTTACCTGGGGCTGCTGAACGCGCTGCATCGGATGGAAGGGGAGCTGGAGCGGCTGAGAAAGGCTGAGGAGGCCGGACCGCTGCGACGGCGAGCGGGCATGATGCGGGAGCAGCTGAAGTTCCTGATGGAGTCGCAGGATCGGAACACGGTGTTCTGGCTGGAGCGGCGCAGCGGGCGGCAGATGAGCACGCATCTGCAGGCGACGCCGATTGACGTCTCGGAGCTGCTGCGGGAGCTGTTGTTCGAGAACTATCCCAGCGTGGTGCTGACCTCGGCTACGCTGACGGTGCAGGGCGGATTCACGCATATTCGTAAGCGGCTGGGGCTGGACGAAGGTCGAGAGCTGGTGGTGCCGTCGCACTTCCAGTACGCGCGCCAGGCGTTGCTGTATCTGCCTCCGGAGATGCCGGATCCGCGCGAGCCGAACTTTCAGGACGAGGCAGCGCGGCGCATGCGGCGGGTGCTGGACATCACACGGGGGCGGGCCTTCTGCCTGTTCACGAGTTACCAGCAGATGCGGGATCTGTATGAGCGCCTGCTGATCGAGGTGGCATACCCACTGCTGCTGCAGGGAACAGCTCCGCGGAAGGCTCTGCTGGAGGAGTTTCGCGCGACGCCGAACGCGGTGTTATTTGGCACGTCGAGCTTCTGGCAGGGCGTGGACGTGCAGGGCGAGGCGCTGAGTTGCGTCATTGTGGACCGGTTGCCGTTCGCGGTGCCGACCGATCCCGTGGTGCAGGCGCGGATGCGAGCGATTGAAGAGGCGGGTGGGAGTCCATTCTTTGAATATCAGGTGCCGTCGGCGGTCATCACCTTGAAACAGGGTTTTGGCCGGCTGATCCGGTCGCTCGACGATCGCGGCGTGCTGATGCTGCTGGATCCCAGGCTGGAGCGGCAACGGTACGGGCGTGTGTTTCTGGAGAGTCTGCCGCCGTATCGGATCACGCAGAACATTGGGGATGTGGAAGCATTCTTTAGCCGGTAGCCGGTAGCCGGGAGCTCTGGACGCGCGCGATGCGCCAGAAATGTACCAAATTGCGCCATTCAGCGCAGGGACAAATGCTGTGTGACGCAGCGCACACAGCGGCGTGACGCAGGCCATGAGGCGGAGCAGGTGCGTCAGTTGTTGTGATTTCAAGCACATGCGGGCAAAAGCGAGTTTGGCACGCGCCGTGCAATATCTCCGGGCATCCAGGCAGTCCCCAGGAGAAACCCAATGGAACGCAACCAAGGTTGTCTGCAGTGCACGGCGCGGGGCAAACACCTCTTCTGCAGCATGGAAAACTCATCGCTGGAGAAGTTCGACGGCATCGGAACGCCGGTGCAGTTCGGCAGCGGAGCGATAATCTTCCGCGAGGGCGACAACTGCGGTTCTGTGCATGTGCTGTGTTCGGGGCGGGTGAAGCTGTCGGCGACCAGCCGCGAAGGCCGGACGCTGATCCTGAAAATTGCCCGGGCGGGCGAAGTGCTGGGGCTGTCGGCGGCGCTGGCGAATCAGCCCTTCGAAGTCACGGCGGAGACGGTGGAGCCGTGCCGGATGAAGACGATCCGGCGGCAGGCGCTGATTGATTTTCTGGATCGCAACCCCGATGCCAGCATGCGGGTGGCGCGGTGCGTGGCACAGGAATACAAGGCAGCTTTCAATGAAGTGCGCCGGCTGGCGTTGCCGGCAACGGCCTCCGGACGGGTGGCAAACCTGCTGCTTGACTGGAGCCGGGAACAGGCGCCGGAGAATGCGCCGAAGGGTCGCTGCATGATGCCGCTGACCCATGAAGAGATCGCTTCGATGACTGCCACCACGCGCGAAACCGTGACGAGGGTGCTCGGCCAGCTGAAGCGGGACAACCTGATTCAGATTCATGGAGCCGCTCTGACCGTCCTGCAACCCCAGGCGCTGGAAAGGCTCGCTGTTTAGGAAGCGCGCGTTTACGAAGACGCTGGTGAACGCGCCAGGCCCTCCCCCAACGAGAGCTGTGAAGTTTTTTCTGTACGTTGCAATCCTTCGAGGCAGCCGCGAGGCTGCCTCTCCTTTTTGTGCGGACATGGGGCGGGCGGGGTTGTGCAACCGATCAGCGGGTTGCAGGCTTGAGGCAACGCAGGAAGAAGTGCGCCATCAGGCGATCGGCCTCTTTCGACTCGGGAAGGTTCGCGTCATTCCAGAAGGCGTGGGGCAGGCCTTCGAAGACGACGAGCTGTGCGTTGTCGTTGCCGGCGCGGAGAAAGGCGCGGTCGAGGATGGTGGTGCCGCTGAGCAGCAGATCGCGCTCGCTGGTGATGAACAGGGTCGGCGGCATGTTGCGGAGATCTGCGAAGAGCGGGGAAAGAACGGGATCGTGCGGATCTGTGGAGCCGGCGTAATCGGAGTCGTGGACATTGGGCGAGGGCGGGTCGAGGTGGCCGGAGAGCCCGTTGAGGGCGTACATCGACATGGAGTCACCCATGCGCGAGAAGTCGCCCATGCCGGAGAAGATGCCGAGAGCTCCGGGCAGCGGCAGGTGAAGCTGGCGGAGCTTCACCGCGACTTCACCGGTGAGGATGGCGCCGGCGGAGGTTCCATAGATGGCGATGTGGGCGGGCTTGTACGTTTTGAGGAGTTCCTTATAAACGGCAACGACATCGTCGACCGCTGCGGGGAAGGGATGCTCGGGGGCGAGGCGGTAGAGGACGGCGACAACTTTCATCCGGGTGAGGTTGGCCATAGGAATGGTCTCGGTCCAGGAGCCGGAGTCGGAGTTGAAGCCACCGCCGTGAATATTGAGCAGGACGTGATCGGGATCCATGTGGGCGATCGGTGTGATGATGCGGACCGGCACGCCGGCGATGGCGCCCTCGGAACGATGGACCGGATAGAGCTGCGCGGAGACGTCGCCTGCACGGTTCTGCCAGAGGTCGGTGCCGTGGCGACGTTGGGCGAGGGTTTGGGGAACCTCGGCGTCGGAGGCGGGGCGAGCCAGTGTGGCCTTCGCTTCGGGGCTGAGGTCGGGCGGGATGGGGATCACGCGGGTGACGTGCGCGGCGCCGTGGGCATCGATGTAACTGGTGTCTTTATTCGGGGCCTGAGCGGCGGTGGTGCCTTGCTGGGCCAAAGCCGAGGCGCACAGAAGGATGAGAGACGCGGCGAGAGCTTTCATGGTGATTCTCCGCATGATGGGAACTGAAGGCGGAAGAATAGCAGACAGAGGGCGCAGAAAAGCGAAAGGCCCGCTTTCCAGCGGGCCCGCTTCAGAGGCTATGGAGGGATAATCAGGGGTTGATAGAGGTTCCCGCAGTTGCTACGCCGCGGGCAGATAGGAAGAGACTGTTACAACCAGGTAGGTTGGAAACGTCTGAAGTCGCCTCTGGTGTTGTTTTTATAGATGCGCGGCACGCCCGGAAGTTGGCTGAAAAGAGCCAAAAAAAACATCATAAGGCGATATATCGTCTGGATTCAGAGAAGTAGCTGACAGCCGCAGACGGGGTTCACGGATGCTCCACTTTGTAAAGCGCCGCAGCATGGGGAGCCAGCGTGACTTCGATGTGGTCTACACGACCGAGGTCCTCGCGTTTCCACAGGTCGCGGATCGGTCGTTTGCCGAAGGGGAAGCCGAGCGCGTCCCAGGAGAGGTTCACGTGCTGCGGTGTGTCGGCGAGGTTGAAGACCGCAACATAGTCGCCGCTGCGCTCGGGAGCGGAAGCCATCCATACCACGAGATCCGGCTTCTGGATCAAAGGATGATTGTTTTCGGAGTACTGATCGACGTCGAGGACTTCCGGATCGGTGATGGCGTCTTCGGTAAGGGCATCCATTTTGAGAAGATTGGCGCCGATGAACAGGGGTGAGCGTGAGATCGACCACAGAGTGACGAGGGTGCGCAGCTCGTCGGTGGTGAGGCGAGAGTGGCGGGGCTGGCCCCATCCGGGGATGGGGCCGAGGTAGCCAATGGGCAGCATGTCGGCGTCAGGCCAGTGGCCGCCTCCTGAATACGGCTGCCAGGCGGCGATGAGCGCGAACTGATTTTTGATGGCCTGGGGGAACGCGGGCGCATTCGCTGGTTTGGACCACAGGTCCCAAACGTCGTCGGAGATGCGCCAGAGCTGCGCGTTGCGGACGACATCGGCGGCGTCGGCAAGAGGCGTGGGGCCGGGGGAGAGGCTCAGCACAATCGATCGCCCGCTCTGATCCAGAGCGTGACGGAGCATGTGGATTTCGTCCGCCTGATAAGGCTGGGAGATGCAGTCGACTTTGAGATAGTCGACGCCCCACTGCGCATAAAGATCGGCGACTGCGTCGTAATAGTCCTGAGCGGCCTTATTGCTCTTCAGGCCGTAATTGTCCGAATTCCAGGAGCAGGTGTTGCTGGTGTCAGCGGCATCGGCGGCGTGAAAGTGCGAGCCGGGAATCTGCAGGTTGTGCTCGACGGCTTCGCGGGGGATGCCATGGATGATGTGGATGCCGAAGCGGAGGCCCTGGGCGTGGACCCAGTCGGCGAGCGGGCGAAAGCCTTTGCCGCCGGCGGCAGAAGGGAAGCGATCGACGGCAGGCACGTAGAGGCCGCGGTCGGAAAGAGTGTAGTCCTGGTGGCCGACGGGGTTTTGCGGATGTTGCGCGAACCAGCCTTCGTCGATGACGACGTACTGCCAGCCGTAGCGCTGCAGGTGGTTGTGAAACCAGGTGACGGTATCACGGAACTGCTGTTCATTGATGTTCAGGCCCCAGGCATCCCAGCTGTTCCAGCCCATAGGGGGCGTCTGGGCGATCACGCTCATGTCGGGGCGACGGGCGGGGCGCGCCGCGAGGGGGACAAGCAGAAAAGCAAGGGAGAGGGGCAGGACGAAGCGGAGAGCGCTCTTGCACATGGTGGGCATCCTTGCAGGAAACCGGGAAGGTTCGCGACGTTGCTATGGTAACTCGCCGCGCTCGGAGACCCGCGCGGGTGCGATATACTCCTCTTTCTATGCGGGTATCCGTGATTTTGCCAGCAGCCGGCCTGGGCACGCGCATGACGCCCGGCCACACGTCGCACGCCGCGCCCAAGCAGTTTCTTGAACTGGCGGGAAAGCCGATTCTGATTCGCACCCTGGAGGCATTTGCCGCGGTGCCGGCGGTTTCGGAACTGGTGGTGGCGGTGCGCGCCACGGAGATGGAGCGGCTGACGGCGCACATCTTCGAACACGGATTTGCCGAGCGCGTTCGGGTAGTGGAGGGCGGCGATACGCGTCAGGAGAGCGTGTGCAATGCGCTGAAGTCGCTGGACTGCGGGGCGGAGGACATTGTGCTGGTGCATGACGCGGTGCGGCCGCTGATCGAGCCAGCGGTGATCCGGCGCGTGATCGAGGCGGTGGAGAAGCACAGCGCTGCGATCGTGGGGCTGCCGGCCCTGGACACCATTAAACAGGTGGAGCGGACGGCAGATGGGGCGATCATTACGGCGACCATTCCGCGGGAGTACATTGTGCAGGCGCAGACGCCACAGGGGTTTCGGTGCGGGCTGCTGCGCAAAGTGCTGACCGAAGCGGAGGCTGAAGGGTTTGTGGGCACCGATGAGGCGAGCGTGGCGGAGAGGGCGGGGGTCCAGGTGTTTGTGGTCCCGGGCGCGCCATCGAACCTGAAGATCACGCAGCCGGGCGATCTGGAATTGGCGGAGTTCTATCTGGCGCAGCGGAGCGACGGCTAAGCGGCTTGCATTCGCGCCCGCCTGATATACCCTGAATGGACACAGGATGACAATGGATATCCGCATCGGTTACGGCTGGGACTCGCATGCATTCAAGCCGGGCGTTCCGCTGAAGATTGGTGGAATGCGCATCGATCATCCGGAGGGTCTGGCGGGCCACTCCGACGGCGACGTGCTGCTGCACGCGCTCACCGATGCTTTGCTGGGGGCGGTGTCTGCGGGTGACATCGGCAGCTTCTTTCCGCCCGGGGATCCGCGCTGGAAGGATGCGGATTCAGTAATTTTTCTGAATCTGGCGATGGAAGAGATTCAGAACGCAGGATACCGCGTGGTGAACGTGGATACGACGCTGGTGCTGAATGCTCCGAAGATCGGGCCGATCGCGGCGGAGATGCGCGAGCGGGTAGCGGACCTGCTGGGGATCGAGCCGTCGAACGTCGGGATCAAGGCGAAGACGCCGGAAGGCCTGGGTGTGGACAATGTGGCCCAGGCCCATGCGGTGGTGTTGCTGGAGCGGATGGAAGACCCGAATGAGCTGCAGACGATGTCGGCGGTAATGCAGAGCCAGCGGGAGCTGGAAGACGTGGTGCGCGACCTGGTAAGCCAGGTGCACGGCGTGGACAAGCCGCCCTTCGACACGGACGACATTACCTAAACGTACCGGACGTCATCGGATTCCCGAGACGGTCTCTCCGGGCTGGAGGTGAGCTCTGTCCGATGATGGTTGCGTCTGGACGCGAGCCTCGGCGGGCAGCTCCGGAACCATGCGGCCATCGCCTTCAGGCAGCAGCCAGAATTGCTCTGCGTCCGGAGCGCCTTCGAGAGCGCTCCGCAGGCGATTCATGGGATCGGTATAGCCGTCGTCGGCGAGGGCGAAAGTGCCATAGTGAATGGCGACTGCCGTCGCCGCGTCGAGGACGCGACGGGCTTCGACAGCCTGCTCCGGCGTCATGTGCACCGGACCCATGAACCACTCCGGGGCAAACGCACCGATGGGGAGCAGGATGAGACGAAGAGGACCGAAGCGGCTGCGGATGCGGTGGAAGAAGGAACCGAATCCCGTATCGCCGGCAAAGTAGATCTTTCCCGCGGGGCTCTCGATCAGCCAGCCGCACCACAGCGTGCGATTGCGATCGAAGGGTGTGCGGGCGGCGAAGTGCTGGGCGGGAACGCAGTGGAACTGGAAGGGTCCCCAGGGCTGGGACTGACCCCAGTCGTTCTCATGGATCTCTCGAAAGCCGATGCGGTGCAGCGCCCTGGCATCGCCGAGCGCACAGAACACGGCGGGCTGGTCGCGCTGCCAGAGCCGACGCAGCGTGGGCAGGTCGAAGTGATCGTAGTGATTGTGGCTGAGGAGGAGCGCGTCGATGGGGGGCAGGTCCTCAAAACGAAGGCCGGGATCGCGGTGGCGCCGCGGGCCGGCAAAGGAGAAGGGACTGGCGCGGCGCGACCAGATGGGATCGGTGAGAAAGTTGAAGCCCGCTGTCTGGAGCAGCACGGTGGAGTGATTGATGAAGGTAACGCGCAGATCGGAACCGTTCACCCTGGCCGGGGGCGGGGGACCGGGCTGGGAAGGAATCCACGAGGGCCACGGGCCGGGGGTACGGTTTCTGATCCATCGATAAAACTCGCGGAAACCGTGCTCGACGGTTCCGGGATTCAGAAATCGACCATTGCGGAAGTGTTCGTTCAAATGAACCTCTGGCCTTTAGATGGCGCGGGAGCGGCAAAGAGAGCAGGAACCGCGGGGGCGACAGACTGCAAGGCGCAACCTGTCGCACATTGGCTTTGGCTGGGTCTGGCGGAGACGACGGGGCTCGAACCCGCGACCTCCGGTGTGACAGTGTACGCCCTTCCGGTTTCCCAAAGAGCTGTGCCGCACGACAGCCTCGCAGGTCTTCAGCAGGGCGCCTGGGTTCAGTCAAATCTCCTCCCGCTCTGCGCCCCAGCCATCAGCTAACATCATATGGAATATGGACAAATGTTCCCGCGGGTCACGATGACTGCAGAGTCCTGTCCCATGCCGATCGCTGAGCCGCTGCTCATTCACATCGCCGCTGGCTGGTTCTCGATGGGGTCCGACGCGGGTCAGTCTGTGGAGGCCCCTGTTCACCGCATCTGGCTGGATTCCTATTCCATGGCGGCAACCCAGGTCACGGTTGAGGAATACGGACGGTTTCTGGACGCTACGGGGAGGATGGCGCCCCCATACCGGGACGATCCCAACTTCTCGCATCCGCAGCAGCCGGTGGTGGCGGTATCGTGGTTCGACACTATCGCCTATTGCGCGTGGCTTTCCACGATGACGGGCTCCCGCTATCGGCTGCCGACAGAAGCCGAGTGGGAGCGGGCCGCGCGAGGCGGTGTCGAGGGAACGCTGTTCCCCTGGGGCGACGATCCGCCGATATCACGCCCCGACTACCACAGCCGCTGGAAGACCGGCCCCGAACCTGTCAGACAATCACCGCCGAATGCTTACGGCTTATTTGAAATGTGTGAGAACGTACATGAGTGGTGCAGCGATTGGTTCGGGGCCGACTATTATGCGGTTTCACCGGATCGCAATCCGCAGGGACCGGAAGAAGGCGTGAGGAAAGCGTCGCGTGGAGGTTCCTGGCGCCACCAGATCAGGATTTCACGATGTTCGGCACGTTCCAGCATCCCGCCGGAATTTAAATACGCTGATTATGGGTTTCGGGTCGTTTGCGACCGGGCTCGCTGAGCATAGGTCTTTGTTCGAGGTGTGAATCAGGCTGCTCCTGCCTCAGGGATGGTTCTAATAAGTGGCTCGTCCGCCGCTCAGATCAAATACAGCGGCCGTCGTGAAGGAGTTCTCCTCCGACACTAACCAGGCCACCATGGCGCTTACTTCCTCAACTTCCAGGAAGCGCCCGCGTGGGATTTTGCTCAGCATGTAATCGATATGCTGCTGAGATATCTGCTCGAAGATGCGAGTGCGGGCCGCTGCCGGCGTGATGCAATTCACAGCAATGTTGGCGCCTGCCGTCTCCTTACCGAGCGACTTTGTCAGGGCGATAACTCCCGCCTTGGATGCGCTGTAGGCAGAAGCGTTCGGGTTGCCCTCTTTCCCCGCAATCGAAGCGACGTTCACAATGCGCCCGTATCCCTGGCGCAGCATATGCGGCACCACGGCCCGACAGCAGTAATACACGCCCAGAAGATTGACGTGGATGACACGCTCCCATTCCTGGACAGGGTACTCCCAGGTTGTGTGATTAGGGCCGGCAATCCCGGCATTGGCCACCAGGATATCGATACGTCCATGCCTGGCAACTGTAGATACCGTCGCCTGGGCTACGGAGTCGCTCTGTGAGACATCCACAACTTCTCCGCTGACCGCACCGTCTGACTCCAATTGTCGAAGCGTTGCGTCGAGAAGCGCGCGATCATAGTCCCAGATGGTTACAGATGCGCCGGATGACAAGAGACGCTTCGCCACGGAAAGACCGATTCCCTGGGCTCCTCCGGTTACCACCGCATGACGATTGTTCAGGTCGATGTGATTCACTTATTCCTCATAACAAGGGTGAGGTAGCACCGGAAACGGCCGCCTGCAGAGATTGCCGCACCAGGAGAGCCCCGGAGAGGTTGTCGGTGGGATTGCACGCCAGTCCACGCCTTTTGAGGATCTCGCTCGAAAACCCCTGTTGGAACTGGCGGGGACGACGGGGCTCGAACCCGCGACCTCTGCCGTGACAGGGCAGCATTCTAACCAGCTGAACTACGTCCCCTTGACTTGCAGAACCGGAAGCGTTGCGCTGCCGGTTGTTTTGTTGCGGCTCACACCTGCAGAGAGGCGGCAAACCCGCAGGACTGTCACCATCCTGCTCTTCGGATTGTAGCAAAGAAGCAGGGTTCAGGGTCTCGTTTGGAGTCGGCGCAGGGCGGTTCAATCCAGACGCTGCCTTTAAAATGAAAGTCTGACTCCCATCATGACTGACACCGCTTCCGGCTCGCCCCGCGTTCGCTTCGCTCCTTCGCCGACTGGTTACCTCCACGTGGGCGGAGCGCGCACCGCGCTCTTCAACTGGCTGTTTGCCCGACACACAGGCGGCACGTTCATCCTCCGCATCGAGGACACCGATTTCGAGAGGTCTTCGGAAGCGATGGTCGAGGGCATCCTCGAGGGCCTGCGCTGGATCGGACTGGACTGGGACGAGGGGCCTTTCTTCCAGTCGCAGCGACTGCCGCTCTATCAGAAGACGGCTGAGCAGCTGGTGGGTGCAGGTCATGCTTATTACTGCTTCTGCACCAAAGAGGAGCTTGAGCAGCGGCGCGCTGAGGCGGCTGCCGGCAATCGATCGCCCATGTACGATCGCCTCTGCCGTTCGCTGTCGCTGGAGGCGATCGGCGAGCGGCGCGCTGCCGGTGAGCCAGCTGCCGTTCGCTTCGCGGTTCCTGAGGGAACGACTTCCTGGGAAGACGCCGTCTTCGGCAAGGTCGAGTTTGCCAATGCTGAGCTGGAGGATTTCGTTCTTCTGCGCTCCGACGGCATTCCGACCTATCACCTGTCGGTTGTGGCCGATGACATCGATATGCGGCTGACGCACATCATTCGCGGCGCCGATCACATTTCGAATACGCCCAAGCAGATTCTGCAGTATCGCGCGCTGGGCGCTGTGCTGCCCATCTTTGCCCACCTGCCGCTCATTCTCGGTCCTGACAAGACGCGGCTTTCCAAGCGGCATGGCGCTACTTCGGTGATCGCCTACAAGGAGATGGGCATTGTTCCTGAGGCGTTTCGCAACTTTCTTGCGCTGCTGGGCTGGTCGCCGCAGCAGAAGGATCGCGAGCTGTTCTCCTCCGAAGAGCTGGTTCGGCTGTTTTCGCTGGACGGCATTGCGAAGTCGAATGCCGTCTTCGACAACGACAAGCTGGCCTGGTTCAACACCGAGTACATTCGCGCCTGCGACTCGGCCACGCTGTTGCCGCTGATCGAAGAGGAGTGGAAGGCCGCCGATGTGAAGCCCAACCGTTCGCGGGCTGAGATCCTCACTGCCATCGATCTGGTGAAGCCGCGTGCACGCAACCTGAAGGACTTCGCCACTTTGTTCCGCGCCTACTTTACCGACGACTTTCAATACGATCCGGCTGCGGTGACGAAGTTCCTCGCCGATTCGGCGCTGCCTGGGCTGCTGCAGGAACTTGGCCATCGCTACGCTGGAGCGCAGGAGTTCAGCGAAGCCAGCGCTGAGGAGCTGCTGCGCGCTTTCGCTGCCGAGAAAGGCATGAAAGCGGGTGCTCTGATCAACGGATCGCGGGTTGCGCTGACCGGGCAGGCAGTCGCTCCCAGCTTGTTTGCGGTGATGGCTCTGCTGGGCAGGGATCGCGTGGTTCAGAGGCTTTCCGATGTGGCTCAGCCACCCAGGGCTGGTTGAGTTTTCGGCTTCCCATCCACCCAACCATCCATCGAGCCACCCGACACCCCCACCCCCCAGGGGGGGTGGGGGTATGTTTTTGGCGAAGTACCGTTCTTTCTATTAGGTAGCGTTTTCATTTGGAGGCTCCAAACGGAAACTACCGTGAAACAGGGTAGTTTTTGGAGGCTCCAAAGGGGTGGGTCGCCGGGTCGTGCGCGGGGGCTGAAGAAAACAGTGTACTTGTCAGGGGCTCCAAAAGGGCCTGGCTTTCCTGGGGGGCGGAGGCCGGGGCGGGCGGCGCCGGGGCGGCCGCTGTCGAGGAGGCAGGCGCAGGTGGAAGACATGGAGGCTCCTGAAAAGGAAAAGGACCGCGGGTGGGCGGTCCTTTTTTTATTTCACTCTATAAGTTCAGAATACCAAGTTTGGGTGGGTTTACTGCCAGATTTGGGCGGGTTTTTTGGCGTGGAAGTGCGTTTGTATCAGGCGTTGTTACTTTCGTCAGGAGCGCTGGGGCTTGACAGAATTTCCACAGAAGGGGCGATTTGGTCCGGTTCGGGGTTTTGGGGGCAATTTCCGCCGGCGGGGTGACGGTTTCTGCCGGGCGGCAGGGGGGCGACGTGCGGCGGCGTGTAACTGCCCGTCAGCGGCGCGGCGCATGTCGAGTACGCGCCTGGCGCGGCGCCCGTCTGCGGATGCTGCCCCTCACTTAGCCGCGCGAACTGCTCCTCATTCACTTCGCCCGTGAGCCCGTAACGCGCGGCAAGCTGCCCCTGCCACTCGCCCCGGACACGCTCGCCTTCCGTGTAATAGTTCTCCTTGGCGTTGGCGAACTCAGACTTGTGGTACGCCTGCGCCTGGCCCGCTGAGATTGGTTTCGATAGTGTCAGCATCGCTTTATAACTCCTCTCCCGGCGCTGTTTTCGTCGCCGTCTTGGGCAGTTCCGGCTCTGGCGGCGCTGCCTGCATCCGCGCCTCGCGCGTGGAGTTTTTGGCCAGCACTTCCAGCGCCCGCTTCATCTTGTTCGCGTCCGCCCACTCGATCAGCTCACGGCTCACCTGCTCCGTGATCGGCTGGCGCTGGCTCAGCTTCAGCATGAAGTTCAACAGGATCGCCCGCATTGCCAGCATCTCCGCCAGGATCGCCCGCTCCGCGGCCATCGCGCCCGCGTCCACGCTCGAACCCAACAGAACATCGCGAACCCACTCCGACAGCGTCACTCCGGCCAGCGCCGCCCGCGACTCCAGCACCCGCAGTTCCGCCTCCGATACCTTCGTCCCCACAGACTTCGTTCGCAGATCATGTTTCACTGCGCACCTCCGCCGCTTCGATTTTTGAAGATCAGATTTTCTTGCTCAAGGCAGGAACGCGCGAGGGCCGCACGACTCGCGTGCGGCCCTCGAACCATCAAGACAGGCTGCTAAAAATAAAACTCGTCCGCGTTGGCTCGTTGGGAACCCGGCTCATGCGCGCGCCTCTTGCGCACTCACCAACCACTACCCACGGCAGCGCGCTTGTTCCTTTAGACACCGCCAACCGCAGGAAGTTGCTCTACAGCAACCCAAGGTTGCTCCGCAGCTCCCATCTGGGGGAGACGTGTCCCTACCCCTGCCCATGCGAAGCATGGCGCTTTTCGCTGGTCGTGGCGAGGATGCAGAAGGAAGCCTGAGAAGAAACAAGCCGCCCCTAAGGGACGGCTCGCCGAAGAAGATTTCACAGACGCTTACTTTGAGGAACAGGGCCTAAGCTCGAAAATCAGGCTGTTTGACGAGAACACATCGTGTGCCTGTTTGTCCTGCCCAACTCGAATAGAACTCGCCAGATTGAGATTGTAAAAACCGGCCTGATTGAAGAACACGTCATGGATAGAAAAGCGAACCTCCTGATCGTAAAAACCCCTTGGAGGAAGCTGTATTATCGTGGTCTGTTTGGCCTTGCCTATCGGGTCGGCACTGCTCCCCAACGATTGGGCGCGGAATTGCATTTCTGTTGTGTTGATCAACGCAACGAATCCAGCCGTTGTGGAGAGGCGGCTAACGTCCAAATCAACGGCATCTGCGCCTTTGTTGACGACCATAATGCGCACACTCAGATAGTCGGCCCCTACACAAGCTGAAGGGTTGCTCATAGTTGCCACTATTTCAACGTCACCGCCTGGTTCAGTCTTTGCTGAAACGCCCTGAGAAAAGCCTGCTGTTGTAGCAACCGCAAGCGCAGAGCACAAAAGGATGCGAACAGAGTGCAGGATGGTCATTCTGATTCCTCCATTACTTGCCGCACGATTGCGTGCCGTGGTTTGTGCAGGCGTCTAAATGCTGGTTGTTCTGGTTTGTCTGCTGCTGATTCGCCGTGCTTTTGTCGTTAACCGCCGATTTGAGATTGTTGTCTGCTGCTTTGGTCGTCGGATCGAGTCCCTTTCCGGTCGCAGTCCCAGTTGTTCCAGGCAACGATTTATCTAGTGCATCGGCACCGGCGCGATTGATCTCTACGTGCTCATGTTCGTGGCTATCAAGCTGCTTAACAGCAGAATCCCAGGCTTTCTGCTCTTCCGGACTCGCCTTGTCGTAGCCATCCCATTGAGGAAGCGTGATTGTCTGCTGAAGATTGACAACATCGCTTGTGACTGTATCTGTCACAGTGACGCTTCCATTACCGCTCGCACTCGATGCCCGGCTGAAGTCATACGTGAAATTCATATCGTAGTGAGTATTGCCTGCAAACCCACCCGAAAAATGCTGATTTGCGTTTGCAAGCGCTTCGCTTGCCGAACCACCACTCACGGAATAGTAGGTCGTCTGAGTTGGAGCTTCTTTGACGATCTGACCATCACTATCAATGAAACGAAGCGGGTTGTTTCGCGTGTATGAATACAGGTTCCAACTCTGTGGGTTCGCAGGATGCTGATCTGCAAATGGCTTGTCTGGACTCATGAATCGGCCCATCGTAGACGCGTAGTAGCGTGCTCCGAAGTAGTCATTGCCGGATTCGGAGTCGCGTTCTTTGCCGGTGTAGAGATGTTCAGTGGGAGTGGTCGGGCAGTCCTCGCCGTCGCCAAAGGGCAGGCTGGTGCAACTCTGCTGAACCGAACCGTTCGTTGCGGCCAGGATGCGCCGCGTGCCCAGCGGATCGGCCAGCTCGTAGTGCAGTCCGTCTGTGGCATAGGTCGCCGACAGCCGGCTCGCGATCCACAGATTCGAGTGCACCCACTGCTGGGAGCCGTTCACCTCGGTCACCTGCTCGTTCCCCTGACCGACCAGATACCGCGCTGTGAGCGTGTAACTGCCCGTCAGGGGCGCTGCGCAGGTTGAGTACCTACTCGGCGCGGCGGAGAGCGTCTCCTTTCCGATCCGCGCTCCCTCAGCATCGTAGATGTACTGAATCGCATAGCTGCCCGATGTCTGCTCTGCGCACAACCGCCCCTCAGCGTCGTACCAATATTCATGCGGTCCGTCCAGAAGCAGGTTGCCGGCCGTGTCGTACGTCACGCCGCTGGTGGCCATCGAGGTGGTGGTGATGCGATTGTTCGCCGTGTTGTAGTTCGCCCAGCTTGAAAGCGGCGGATTGTTGCCGCACGGCGTGGCCGACATCGCCTCGGC
>DASXFH010000268.1:0-7849 GCA_036489655.1 Acidobacteriaceae bacterium
GTGGTCTCGTTGAACTGTTTCTTGAAGTCCTCGAAGGAGCCGAAGTCGGCCTTGATCTGAGCGGCGATCTCGCCGGTCGGCTCGCCGCCGCCGTTTGGCTTCATGATCTGCCAGAACATGGTGTGGTTGACGTGGCCGCCGCCGTTGTTCTGAACGACCTTGCGGACGTCCTCGGGGATGGCGCTGAGGTCCTTGAGGAGCTCTTCGGGGGATTTTTTGCCGAGTTCGGGGTGTTTTTCGACGGCGCCGTTCAGGTTGGTGACGTAGGCCTGATGGTGCTTGTCGTGGTGCAGCTTCATGGTCTCGGCGTCGATGTGGGGCTCAAGGGCGGCGTAATCGTAGGGAAGCGGTGCGAGTTCGTAAGCCACAGCAGTTCTCCTTCACTTGTCGGTTGGAAAATCTTTTGGTCTGGTCACGGGCGTTTCGAGCCCGGTATGTGTGCGTCCTCGATCATAATGGATGCGCCAAGTTGGCGTGCGGTGCATCCGGACGTGAAGAGGAGGCGAAAAGTTCAGGGTTCAGCGCTCAGGGTTCTGCGCTCGGGGCCTATGCGGAGGATCGGCGTGGGGTTAATTTGCCCTCAGCGGCTAAAGCCGTAGCTATTTTGAGCGACTTACGTACGGGCTGACGCCCGTACCCTTCGAACTGACCCGTTGCTCAGGCTTTGCTGCGCTCGCCCCGGAGGACAATTTCATTTAGGTTCGAAGCAGGGGAAGCTTCGAAGCAGGTTACCCATGCCAGGGCTGGTCCGGTGGGTGCCTGGTCGACAATGGCCAATCCCTAATGTCCGTTCCTGCATCTCTTAAGAAACGATTGCTTTGGCTCGCTCAGAAATAACTCGAAGGCAGCTCCTCAGGACGGCGGGCGCATCCGGCATGCTTGCGATCGGTGCTCCTGCGGCGAGCCTGGCAGCGGGTTTCCAGAATCAGCCTCAGGCGCCCACGGTAAAGCCGGGGCAGGAGCCGAAGACCGAGGCGCAGGCGGCGCAGAACTATCCGCGCACTCCCGGCGTTTTCATCAACCGGCCATTGACGCAGATCTCGAAGGCGGCGGATACGCTGCTGGACGACATGGAGGGCCGGGCCTGCGATTTCTTTTACAACGAGGCCAGCCCCAAGACCGGGCTGGTGCGCGACCGGGCTCCGGCGGCGGGACGGTCGTTGAGCCGGGTGGCGAGCATTGCGGCGACCGGCTTCGGGTTGAGCGCGCTGTGCATCGCAGCCAAGCGCAATTACCTGGCCCCTTACCTCTGCGAACAGCGGGTAGAAAAGACGCTGGCCTTCCTGCTGGAAGACTGCCCTCACGAGCATGGTTTTCTCTACCACTTCATCGATATGGAGAGCGGCGAGCGGATGTTCGGGAGCGAGCTGTCTTCGATCGATACCTCCCTTCTGCTTTGCGGCGTGCTGCTGTGCAGGGAGTATTTCGCGGGCAATACGCGCATTGAGGCGCTGGCCACGACCTTTTACCGGCGCATCGACTGGCAGTGGATGCTGAACGGGGGCACCAGCCTCTCGATGGGCTGGCTGCCCGACCAGGGTTTCCTGAGGGCGCGCTGGGACATCTACGCCGAGCTTCTGACCATGTACCTGATGGCCATCGGATCGCCGACGCATTCGGTCTCGGCGGAAACCTGGAACGCGCTGGAGCGGCCGGTGGTGAATTATGGCGGGATCCAGTACATCAGCGGCGTGGCGCCGCTGTTCATCCACCAGTATTCGCACGCCTGGTGCGATTTTCGCAACGTGGCCGACCTGCACACCAACTACTTCACCAATTCCATCGCGGCAACCCGCGCGCATCAGCTCTGGTGCCTGGTGCTGGGGCAGAAATTCAACTGGATCGACCAGGACATGTGGGGAATCTCGGCGTCGGATTCGCGATCGGGCTACCGGGTGTGGGGCGGCCCGCCGTCGATGGGACCGCTGGACGGTACGCTGGTGCCGTGCGCCTGCGCCGGATCGCTGCCCTTCCTTCCCGCCGAATGCTCGCATGTGCTGCTGAGCATGCGCGAAAAGATGGGCGACAAGATCTGGACGCGTTACGGCTTCGTCGACGCGTTCAATCCGAAAGCCAATTGGTTTGCCGAGGACATTCTGGGCATCGACCAGGGCATCAGCATCATCATGGCGGAGAACCTGCGCACCGGTTTTTGCTGGCAGTACTTCATGAAGAACCACGAGATCACGCACGCCATGGGCGAAGTGCAGTTCCATCCCGACCCGAATGCGAACTCGCAGGTGCTGTAGGAATATTTTCCGCGGGACCGGGGATGGCCGAGGTTGCGGGGGCTGTCCTCTGCGCTTCGCGTCATCTTCTCCGCTTTGCATGGGGGGGTGTAGAATCGGCGACGGCTTCGCGGAGGTGGTAATTTTCTGCCGAGGTTCGGCGTCGCTCTCCAGTCTGAATCCAGGCTCACAATTGCGGAATCCTACGAAGAGGGGTGGGCTGTCCCATATCCGAAACGGGAAATGACTTTGTGCATATCCCAACCTGTGTTTTTCGTTTCACAATCGCGCGGTAGAGTTGAAAAGCTGTCTCGCGCACGCATTCGGGCCTTCTGCGGAATATATGAGCACCGTTCGGATGGGCGGTCTCACCCGCAGCTTAACCAGCAGCCGTAGATTCATGAGACGGCTTCCGGCCTTATCGATCTTCGTAGTCCCAGCGCCTGGAATCAGACGGAGTCTTTGTAAATGACCGAACTTGCACCGCAGTATCACTGGCTGGAACAGCAGGGGCCGGCCTTCGGCGCGCCCGGCGTGCTGCCGCGCTGGACCTCGAGCGCGAAAGCGACGGTAGGCACAGCCTATGCCGCCTCCAGCCGAGCCTGGTTCACGATCTCGCACGGCATTCTGAACGAGGTGTACTACCCGACCATCGATCGTCCGCAGATTCGCGATATGGAGCTGCTGATCACGGACGGCGAGACCTTTTTCCACGAAGAGAAGCGCGATCTCGAGCACAAGTTTTCCTATATCGACTCCGATTCGCTGGCGGTGCGGATCGAGTCGACCGACAGCGAGGGCCGTTACAAGATCACGAAAGAGATCATCAACGATCCGCATTACCCGGTGGTGCTGATGCGGGTTCGGCTGGAAGGCAACGAGCAGGTGGTTGCGCGGCTCAAGCTCTATGTGCTGCTCTCGCCGCATATCGACGGAGGGGGCGCGGGGAACTCGGCACGGGTCCTGGATCTCGCCGGCAACCGGGCGCTGGTGGCCTGGAAGAACAACACCTCGCTGGCGCTGTTGGCGGATTGCGGCTTCAGCCGCGCGAGCTGCGGCTACGTCGGCACCAGTGACGGCTGGCAGGATCTGAAGCACGACCTGACGATGGATTGGGAGTTCGGCTCCGCTCTCGACGGGAACGTGGCGATGATGGGCGAGATCAACCCGAAACACACGCGGGAATTTACCCTCGCCATCGGCTTCGGCGAAGGACTGCATGCGGCCCTGTCGACGACCAAGGGTTCGCTGTCGACGCCCTTTGAGAAGCACCTGACCCGCTTCATCGAGCAGTGGCACCGGGCTGCCAGCCCCCGCGAGCTGGCGGTCAACGCCCGCGACGGCGGCCGGCTGCTGCAGATCAGCCACAACGTGGTGCTGGCGCACGAGGACAAGACCTACGCCGGAGCCTTCATCGCCTCCGCCTCGATCCCCTGGGGCTATGCGAAGGGAGACGACGACCTGGGCGGCTATCACCTGGTCTGGACCCGGGACATGGTGCAGAGCGCGACCGCGCTGCTGGCCTGCGGCCGGGTGGACACGGCCCGGCGCGCCCTGGTGTACCTGGCCTGCACCCAGAAACCGGACGGCAGCTTCGCACAGAATTTCTGGATCGACGGAACGCCTTACTGGACCGGTATCCAGCTGGATGAGGTTGCGTTTCCCATCATCCTCGCCTGGCGGCTGTGGAAGGTGGATGGGCTGGGCAAATTCGATGTTTTCCCCTTTGTCGAGCGCGCCGCCGGGTTCCTGGTGCGGTATGCGCCGGTGACGCAGCAGGAGCGCTGGGAAGAGAACTCAGGCTATTCGCCGTCAACGCTGGCCGCAGTCATTGCCGGGCTCATCTGCGCGGCGGAGCTGGCCTATGCCCACTGCTCGCCTGAGTTGGGAAAGTTCCTGGAGGAGCACGCCGACTGGATCGAATCGCACCTGGAAGACTGGACGGTGACGAACGACGGCATTCTTCATCCGGAGATCAAGCGGCACTATATGCGCATCCGGCCGCCCCAGTGCGGCGAACCGTACGCTCATGAAGGCTGCGGCGAGGATATGTTGCGGCTCGCCAATCGCGAACCGGGCGAGCGGTTCGAGTTCGAGGCGCGCGAGGTCATCGACGCCGGATTCCTGGAACTGGTCCGGTACGGAGTCCGGCGTGCGGACGACCCGCTGATTGTCGACTCGCTCAAGGTTGTCGATCACGTGCTGAAGATCGATACGCCGAAGGGGCCGTGCTGGCGGCGCTACAACCACGACGGCTATGGCCAGCGCAAAGACGGCGGCCCTTTTGAGGGTTTTGGCCAGGGCCGGGCATGGCCGCTGCTCACCGGAGAACGCGCTCACTACGAGCTGGCCGCGGGCAACGACATCAGTTCGCTGATCGAGACCTACGAGAGCTTTGCCTCCGAAGGCGGCATGCTGCCGGAGCAGATATGGGACGAACCGGACAAGGCGGGGCTGATTCTGGGCGGCCCGGCGGGCTCGGCGATGCCGCTGGTGTGGGCTCACGCCGAATACCTCAAGCTGTTGCGCTCGGCCTATGACGGCCGCGTCTTTGACCGCATCGCCGCCGTTGAAGAGCGGTTCGCGCGCGACCACGAGCCGAGTAAACTGGAGGTCTTTCGACTGCGGCGGCCGACCAAAAGCATGCCGGCGGGGCACACGCTGAGAATCGTTTCGCAGTGGCATTTCCGCGCGCTCTGGACCGTGGACGGCTGGAATCAGGTCGCCTCCACCGAAAGTACGACGCTTGGATTGGCTGGCTCCTATGCCGATCTGCCGACATCCGCCGGGCAGGCGGGATCGCTATCATTTACTCTTTTCTGGCCGGAAGAAAATCGCTGGGAAGGCAAGAATTTCGACATCCAATTGCATGCAGCCGGCTGAAACTCGATGCAGCGCCGAGACATCCAAGCTACAGAGCTTCAGCACGGCAGCGTCGGACGGACCCATTTAGGATTGACCCAGGGAACCCCTCAAACCGAAAGGCAGCGTTTTTATGAGTGAACTAGACCAGATTTCCATCAACGCCCTCCGATTTCTCGCCGTCGACGCCGTCGATAAGGCCAAGAGCGGCCATCCGGGCGCGCCGCTGGGCGATGCGCCGATCGCGTATCTCCTGTTCCACAAATACATGCGCCACAACCCGAAGGACTCGCACTGGCCGAACCGCGACCGCTTCGTGCTCTCGAACGGACACGCCTCCGCCCTGCTTTACGGCGCGCTGCATCTCTCCGGCTACAACCTGACCATCGAGGACCTGCAGCAGTTTCGGCAATACGGGTCGAAGACGCCAGGCCACCCGGAGCGCGGCGATACGGACGGTGTGGAAGTGACGACCGGACCGCTGGGGCAGGGGCTGGCCATGTCTGTGGGGCTGGCGATTGCTGAAAAGCACCTGGCCGCGATCTACAACCAGCCGGGCTTCGATATTGTCGATCACTATACCTATGGCATCTGCGGCGATGGCGACCTGATGGAAGGCATCTCGCACGAAGCGGCTTCGCTGGCCGGGACGCTGGGACTGGGCAAGCTGATCTTTCTGTATGACGACAACCTGATTTCGCTGGACGGACCGACGTCGCTTTCCTTTACCGAGAACGTAGAGGAGCGGTTCGAGGCCTACCACTGGCATGTCCAGAAGGTGGCGGACGGCAACGATCTGGATGCGATCTCGGCGGCGATTGAGGCGGCGAAGGCGGTGACCGATAAGCCGTCGATCATCGCGGTACGCACGGTGATCGGCTACGGCAGCCCGATCGCGGGGACGAACAAGGTTCACGGCGAAGCTCTGAAGCCGGAAGAGGCGGCGGAGACGAAGAAGAAACTGGGATGGCCGGCGGACAAGTTTTTCTATGTGCCGGAAGAGGCGCAGAAGAACTGGTCGACGATCATCGAGCGCGGCGCGAAGTACGAGGAAGAGTGGAAGAAGCTCTTCGCGGATTACAAGAGCAAATTCCCCGAGCTGGCTGCCCAGTTTGATCGCACGCACGCAAGCAAGCTGAAGGATGGCTGGGAGAAGTCGCTGCCCGTCTTCCCGACGAGCAAGCCGATGGCCACGCGCAACGCGGGCAACGCGGTGATGAACGCCTTTGCGAAGGACGTGCCGGAGCTGATCGGCGGCGCGGCGGACCTGACTGCTTCGACCAAGACGATTCTGAAGGACGGCGGAAATTTCCATATCGATCCGAAGGGCCGGAATATCTGGTTTGGCGTGCGCGAGTTCGGCATGTGCGCGGCGGTGAACGGGATGGCGGCGCATGGCGGCCTGATCCCGTACGGCTCGACCTTCTTTACCTTCTCCGACTACTGCAAGTCCGCACTGCGCATGGCGGCGATCATGGAGACGCAGTCGATCTTCGTCTTCACGCACGATTCGATCGCGCTGGGCGAGGATGGACCGACACACCAGCCGATCGAGCACCTGATGATGCTGCGCGCGGTGCCGCACCTGACGGATTTCCGTCCGGCGGACGCAAACGAGACGACCGCGGTGTGGCGGCTGGCCCTGGAGCGTAAGAAGCCGTGCTTCATGGCGCTCTCGCGGCAGGACCTGCCGGTTCTGGACACGGAGAAGCTCGACGTCTACGGCGGCGTGAGCAAGGGCGCTTACATCGTGGAGCCGGGCAGCGAGTCACCGGACCTGCTGATCGTAGCCACCGGCGCGGAAGTGTGGGCGGCCCTCACTGCCGCAGCGGAGCTCAAGAAAGAGGGCATCACGACACGCGTGGTTTCCATGCCCAGCTGGAAGATTTTCGAGGAGCAGAACGAGGCATACAAGGCTTCGGTCTTCCCCGATCATCTTCCCAAGCTGGCAGTCGAGGCCGGATCGCCGATCGGGTGGTGGAAGTACGTGGGCCGGCACGGCGACGTGATCGGGCTGGAGCGGTTTGGCGCCTCGTCTCCGGGTCCGATCGCTCTTGAAAAGCTGGGCTTCGGCACTGATAACATCGTAAAGCGCTCCAAGGCATTGCTGGAGCGGGTACGCAAGAGCGAAGCCGCACTGGCGGGAAAGTAAGCCGATGAAGCTAGCCATCGGAGCCGATCACGCGGGTTTCCCCCTCAAGGAGGAAATCCGCGGCTACCTGGAGCGCCTGGGGCATGAGGTTATGGACCTGGGCGCGTACAACACCGAGCCCTCCGACTACCCGGATTTTGCCGAAGCTGTGGGGCGCGCACTGATCGCGGGCCGCGCGGAGCGAGGCATCCTGGTTTGCGGCAGCGGGGTGGGGGTCAACGTGGCGGCCAACAAGATGCCCGGCATCCGCGCCTGCATGTGCCACGATACCTACTCCGCGCACCAGGGCGTGGAGCACGACGATATGAACGTGCTGGTGATGGGAGCGCGCATCATCGGCCCGGCATTGGCCTTCGATCTTGTCGCAAGTTTCCTTAATGCGCATTTTCAAAAGCAGGAAGAACGTTTCGTTCGCCGCCTGAACAAGGTAAAGGCGATCGAAGCGCGCTACATGCCCGAACCCGCAAAACGCTAAACGCCGAAATTCATCTCGAATCAACCTCAGCACGGTAATCAAGAGGAGAACGATGAGCGACATCAGCACCATTCTCTGGGATGTGGGCGGGGTTTTACTGACCAACGGCTGGGACCACAAAGAACGCGCCGC
>DASXFH010000278.1:0-12930 GCA_036489655.1 Acidobacteriaceae bacterium
GTGCGGCACATCGATCGGAGCGAATCCCGCCCCCGGGATGCGTGTCTCCATCACCCTTTGGCCGGAATAGGCCTCCGCCAGCAGCCGCTCCGGAGAAGACTGCGAACGCGAATTCCACATGAACAGGAAGAAAAGGCCGGCCGCGGCGATCGCTCCCGCGATACCCAGGATCGATGCCCACAGCACGCGCCCGCGCAACGACCCGCCCTTCGGCGCCTGGTTGGCTGCGCATAGTGTCTTCGTCATCCGCTCCTGCCATCCCAGGCTCATCGAGCTAAGCCGTGCCAGCCCGGCCGTCTCCGCGGGCGTCTGCTCTTCGGAAAGAATGTCCGCCCAGAAGTTCAGGATTGCGCCGCAGCGCTGGCACTGCGCCGCGTGTTCGATCTTCGCCAGCGACTCCTCATCTCGCACCTGCCGCGCCGCGATGCTGTGCCACACCGCGTCTTCCGGGCAATCCGCGCCGCGCTCCGAGGGGTTGGCGGACGGGTAAGGTTGAGAATCTGCTCCATCGCTCCCGCGAACCAGTAGCCGATCGAGGAGCTCCTCGACCTTTTCGCCGGGTATGCGCTGGGGCGGATTCATAGCCACTCACCTCTTTGAACCGTGGACCCCGGGCGAAAACCTTCGCCGGAACTACAATTTTTTTCAGCCATCGACGGTACGAACGGCTTGCGCAGGTGATTGCGTATCTGCGCCGTCATGCGATGCAGCGCGCTTTCCACGCCCTTCACCGACAATGCCATACCGGGCAGGCTGGCAATGGCGCTGGCCGTCATGCCCTGCTGGTAGTAAAGCCAGAAGACCGTCCGGTCCCGTCTTCCGATCTCATCCCGGCCCGAGTTCTCCAGGAAACGGTCGATCTCCTTCAGCAGATGGTTGCGCTCGATCCATTCGGAATCCTGCGGCACACTCGCATGAAATTCCGAGATCGGCTCTTCCTTGACCCCGCCTCCCCGCTTGAATGTATTGCGCCTGCGAAAATAGTCGTTCGCCGTAGCCGCGCTGACCACCTTTACAAAGCCCATGAATGATTCGTGATGGCGCGGTTCGAACTCGCGCAGAATTCTCCGCTCGTCTTCGCAGAATTTCAGGAAGACATCCTGCACGATATCGTCGATCACCGCCGGAGAAGTCTCCTTCCACTGGCGGCCGACGCGCAGCGCGCTCAGCGCGATCGGGCGAGTGAAGCGGCGGACAAACTCCCCCCACTCCTCAGCGCCTGCCTGAACGGCGCAGAGGCGGGCCAGGTCATCCGATGACATATTCTGTACGCCCACGAGATTGGCATCAGATTACATCAAATTTATGCGGCAAGTGTGATTTCCGAGTGCGGTGGGATCGTTATCGCGCGGGAGGTGCGTCTCTACCCCGACGGACTCCGCTATAGTGGTCGAGTCTTTGGAGAGGACCGGCAATCATGGCTCAAATTCGTTCGATTTCCCGGCGCGCATTTCTGCAGGCAGGCAGCAGCGCCGCGGCAGCAGGCCTGCTGGGCGTACACACGGTAGAGATGGAAGCGCTGACACCATCCCAGGTGCCCGGCGTCGATGCCGCCGACCCCGTCCGCTTCGGCATCATCGGAGTCGGCACCGAAGGCTCGGCCCTGCTCACGAACTCCGTCGCACTGGCTGGAACCAGGTGCATCGCCGCCAGCGATCTCTACGACGGCCGCCACACTCTCTCCCGCGAAATCGCCGGCCCCGACGTGAAGACCACGCGCCGGTATCACGAAGTGCTCGAAGACAAGTCGATCGAATGTGTGCTCGTCGCCGTGCCCGATTTCTGGCACAAGCAGGTCGTTGTCGACGCACTCAGCGCCGGCAAGGACGTCTATTGCGAGAAACCCATGTCGCACACCCTCGCCGAAGGCGAGGAGATGGTGCGCGCCGTTCAAGGCAGCGGAAAATTTGTGCAGGTAGGCTCGCAGCGGGTCAGCTCCGCCATCTTCGGCAAGGCGCAGGAACTGGTGTCCAGCGGTGCCATCGGCGATGTGCTGCAGGCTGAGCTGCAGCTCGGCCGCAACTCACCCGACGGCGCGTGGGAATACCCGCCTCCCGCCGATCTCTCGCCGGAGAATCTCGATTGGGTCACCTGGCAAAAGAACGTTCCCCGGAAGCCCTTCGATCCCTATACCTTCGCCCGCTGGCGCTGCTGGCGCGAGTACGGAACCGGCATGGCCGGCGACCTGATGGTGCACCTGGTCAGCGGGATGCAATTTGTAACCGGCATCAATGCAATTCCCGACTCCGCCTTTACCATCGGCGGCATCGAGCGCTGGAAAGACGGCCGCAACATGCCCGACGTGCAGTCCACGGTCCTGAAGTACGGCAAGGTTGCCGTCTCCGTCCGCCTCACGCTTGGCACTGAGACGCCCGAGGTCACCCGCGTCATGGGCTCGAAAGGCGTCGTCGAAATCACCAATAATTCGGTGATCTACATTCCGCAGCTCGGCATCGACACCGGCCCCAGTTACTACTCGCAAAGCTTCCCGTCGGCGCTGCGCAAGCAGTACGACCAGGAGTGGCATGCCAAGAACGATCCCATCCTCGCCGCGCATCCGTCGGCTGAGACGACCATCTATCGCGGTCCATCGTGGGACAACCTGCCGCCGCACCTCGCCAACTTCTTCAGCGCCGTGCGCACCCGCAAGCCGGTCGTCGAAGACGTCGTCTTCGGACACCACGCCGCGGCGGCCTGCCACATGGCCAATGCATCTTACTTCGAAGGAAAAGAAATCAAGGCTGTTTGACCGCGCCCGCGAATACGCGCAATGCGAACGACGACGCGGTCGAAGCAAAATGAAGCTGCATGTTTGAAGCACTCGCCGCCGCGGTTCTCGCCATCCATCTCGCCTGGATTCTCTGGGCGATCACAGGAACGCTATGGACGCGCGGACGCCCCTGGCTCACCGCATTCCACGTGCTCTGCCTGGTCTGGGGAATCATCGTCGAAGTCGGCCCGTGGCCATGTCCACTCACACTCGCCGAACAATCGCTCGAAGCCCGGGCCGGCATGCACACCTGGACCGGCAGCTTCCTCGTCCACTATCTCGACAAGACCATCTATCCCGATCTTCCCGTATCGCTGATCATCGCCTGCGGCGTCTCGGTCTGCGTTCTGAACTTAGGCGTCTACGCATGGCGTGCCTGGAAAGCATGGTCCGGTAGTCGCGGATAGCGGCAGCTATATCTTGAAGGCAGAAGCAACAGCCGTCAATTCTCCCCGGAAAGAATCTGCTCCGTCCCCGCTTCTTCCGGCACCTCGTCGCTCACCACGAAGAAGTTCGTCAGATTCGCAACTCCGAAAGATGTCGTAATCGCCACATCGGAGGCGTCGCGCCCCACCGCCATCAGCACGCGTCCCACGCGCGGAATATTGTGCCGCGCATCGAAGGTCCACCAGCGACCCGACAGATAAACCTCGAACCACGCGCTGAAATCCATCGGGGCCCACGGAATATCGATGCGAATGTCCCCCAGGTATCCGGTCGCATAGCGCGCGGGAATGTTGAGAGCACGCAGGAAGGTGATGGCCAGGTGCTGAAAATCGCGGCACACGCCCTGGCGCTCGGTGAAGACATCGAGCGCCGTCTTGGTAGGCCGCGCAAACTGGTAGCCAAAGGTGACCTTGTCGTGAACCCAGGTGCATACCGCATAGACCCGCGGCCATCCCTTCGGCAGGTGCCCGAAGAGATCGAGCGCGATGGCCGACAGGCGATCCACCTCGCAGTAGCGGCTGCTCATCAGGTAGCGCAGAACGTCGCTTGGCAGCTCCGGAATCGGATGCTCCACGGCGTCCCACGCCACCGGGTCAGGCTCGCCGGAATCCGCGATCAGCGTGCGGTTCGAGATCTGCAGAGAACCGGCCGGCGCGTCGAAACGCGTACAGAGGTTGCCGAAGCTGTCGAGGTAGGTATCCAGCGGAAGCTCGGGATGGACCTTCATCAGGTCAGGCTCGCGAAGGTCTGCGCTGCGTGAGGGATGCACATGCAGCATGGCCACGAACGAAACAGGCGCAGGCAGCTCGAATTGAAGGTCATAACCCAGTCGAATGAGCATAGGTGTTCTTTCACGGCCTTTTCGCCCTGATTTGCATGCCAGGATGCTTATTATGCAGCAAGGAGATGGTCATTAAGATGCGATGAATCGCCGAAAGCGTTTGTCCGCGCCGTATTTCATTTAGAGTTTTAGTATTGCGCCTTTGCTCAAGAGGGATGAATTGACGTATTGTCTCGGCATTCTCACCCACCAGGGATTGGTCATGGCCTCGGACTCGCGTTCCAACGCAGGCTTCGATCAGGTCAACCTCTGCCGCAAAATGCACACCTTCGTTCATCCCGGGGAACGGGCCTTTGTCATCCTTACCAGCGGCAGCCTCTCGCTCACCCAGTCGGTGATCGCCCTGCTCCGCGACGAATTTGAAGCCGGGGAAGGGCTCGCCCGGGCCGATACGTTCTACGCCGCGGCCCGTGCCGTTGGCGACTGCGTAAGGAAAGTCTCAGAGCTCGACCGCGCGGCCCTTGAGCGCGACGGCTTCAACTTCAACATCAATCTGCTGCTCGGCGGACAGGTCAAGGGCGAACAGCCCCATCTCTCCCTCATCTATCCCCAGGGAAATCCACTCAGCGCCACCCACGATTCGCCCTACCTGCAGATAGGCGAGGTCAAATACGGCCGCCCCATCCTCGATCGCGGCATCGTCTCCGGCTCGACCACGCTCGAAGACGCAGCCATGTATGCGCTGCTGTCTTTCGACGCCACCATGCGCTCCAACGTCACCGTGGGACCGCCCATCGAGTGTCTGCTCTACGACAACGATAAGTTGGAATTCGACCGCTACCGCCGCTTCGCCGCCGACGATCCCGAGCTGATGCTCATCCATCGTCACTGGGAACAGGCCCTCCGCCGCGCCGTCGAAGAACTGCCCAAGATCCAGTTCAACGCCTGCCTGCCCAATCTGCCCTAGTCCCGCGAGTCAGGGATTACTTACACAAAATTTGTCATCCCGACCGGAGCGAAATCGGGGTCCCCGGCGCGCGCGATTTTCGCGGGCTGGGGTGGTGTAGCGAAGTGGAGGGACCTGCAGTTTCTTCCCCGAAAAAGCCCGTCGGCAATGAATCTCCTCTGCGCCGAAACAGCGCAGAAAGGAACTCTCCGTGCGCTCTATAGTGAACTTCCGGAACGAAGCCCCGAAGATAACTTTGCGTCTTAGCGTCTTGGCGGTGAACCTCAGGAGAAAAGCAGCTACTCCGCATCTCCCATCGCGTAATAGCCCTTGCGCGCCTGCACCTTCAAACCATCGCCCTTGCACGAGATATCCAGCTTGCGATAGCTCCCGTCCAGCCGGTTGTTCGTCGGGGTATAGCTGGCCAGATACTGCGTCCGCAGCTCCTCTTCGATCTGCGCAAACGCGTCTTCCAGCTTCTTGCCGTTATTGCCCACGTTGATCACACGGCCGCCCGTCTCTTCGGTCAGCTTGCGCATCTGCATGTCGCCGGTATAGCCCATGTTGAAGCCGCCGTAGCCATAAAAAGGCCGGTCGGCGATGAGAATGACATAAATAATCGCGTTCGCCTTCTGCGCGGCTTCAATGGCCTGGTTGGGCTTCGTGACGCTGCCCTCATCCTCACCGTCGGTCAGCAGGATCAGCGCCTTCCGCCCTGTCTCCGAGCGAATCTTGTCGTTCGAAACCTGGGCGACCGCGTCATAAAGCAACGTGCCTTTCGGAGCGCCCTGCGTCGGCACCGGCCCCTGGCCGATCCCCGGCACGCCCACCGACCCGCCGCCCGCCGCCGTGTTGATCTCGGTCTTGTCGATCGCCCTCTGCAGCTCGCTCACGCTGTTCGTGAAATCCTGCTCCAGGTTGACGCCAACGTCGAAGGATATGATGAACGCCTCGTCCTTCTTGCGCATGATGCTGCGCAGGAATTCGTCCGCGGCCTGCTGCTCCAGCGGGAGCACGCGCTCCTGGCTGCCGCTGGTGTCCACCATGATGCCGAGCGTCAGCGGCAGATCGGTCTCCGCCGAGAAGTTCTTGATGGTCTGCGGCTGCTTGTCTTCGAGAATGCTGCAGTCGCTCTTGGCCAGCGTGGGAATCAGCCCGTTATGCTTGTCCCGGACGGTGAAATAAAGGCTCACCAGGTTGACGTTGACCTTCAAAGTCGTGGCCGGCTTGCTCTCATCGGGCTGGTCGGGGAAGTTGCTGGCGGGGGGCGGCGCATCCGCCGAGGGCGTAGTCTGCGCGCGGGCGGCAGGCGCACTCAGACCGAACAGGATCAGGGGAAGACATAGAGCGGTCAGCAGCGGGAGAGTGCGGGCAGAGGACGGCATAGGCATCTTATTAGACGGGATTCGCGCCCGAAATGTCAGTCCAAATCGGAGTTGTTAGCCCAAATCAAACGACGTTGTCGTCCGGCGTAAAACGCAAAGCCGGCGACCTGCATCTGGTAGTCTGGAGCATACGCTCAGGGGTTCGATCGAAAGACCGGCTCCGGTGCGTCTAAGTAAGAGACGGTTTTATCGTCTCGATGGTCGCAGCCGGCGAAAATGAAGTAGAGCTGCACGTAGTTGGAGGATTTCTGGTGACGCAAGGCGCCTTGGCAATCGCGTTTTCTCTGTTCCTGATGGGAGCCGCGCAACAACAACAGCAGCAGCCGACCATTCCGGATGCTCCCACACCAGCCGGCCTCTCGGATCTCAAGGGTCAGGTGACCCCGGGATCGGGCGCCACCGCCGACAACAAGCAGGGCGACCAGGAAACTCCGCAGGATCAGGCCCCGAACCAGCCGCCGTCCCAGACCGCTCCGGCCACATCGGACGGCTTCCAGCAGCAGGCGCCGGTTATTCCAAAGACTCCTGAACAGGCCGAGGCCTTCAAGATCGTCGTGCCGGTCAACTACGTTGACGTGCCGGTAAGAGTCTGGGACAAGCATCATCAGCTGGTAGCAGGCCTCACCTGGCGCCAGTTCAAGGTCTATGAGGACGGCCAGCGCCAGCACATTGCCTTCTTCACCGTGGATCCCTATCCGCTTTCGGTGGCCTTCGTCATCGATCAGACGCTGCCATCTGACATTATGCGGAAGGTAAACGATAGCCTCACCGCCGTAACCGGAGCTTTCTCTCCCGCCGACACCGTTGCGGTCTTCACCTACAACAACAGTCCGGAGATGGTCACCGACTTCACCGGAGCGCAGGGCTCCCGTCTGCCTGCAGCGCTTCAGTCGGCGAAGAGGCCGGGCCGCGATATGGGGCTGCCGACCACCGGAGGGCCGATGGTCTCCGGCATGATCATCAACGGGCAGGTCGCGGATCCCAACCTGGCTCCCCAGCGCGGCAACATGAACGGGTTCCTGGTCACTCCCAGGGAGTCCCACCCACTGAACGACGCCATCCTCTATGCCGCCCAGGCCCTCGCACGCCAGCCCAAGGGCCGCCGCCGCATCATTTACGTCATCACCGACGGCAAGGAAGCGCGCAGCAAGGCCAGCCAGAAGGAAGTCCTTAAGTTCCTCCTCACCAACGACATCTCGGTATACGGCACGCTCGTGGGAGATTCCGCAACCTGGGGTGTCGGCTACCTCGACAAGGTCCGGCTTCCGCTCCTGCCCACCGATAACGTGATGCCCAAATACACCACCCTGACCGGCGGCTATCTGGAAGCTCAATTCTCCGAGAATGGCATCCAGAAGAGCTTTGCCGACATCACCGCGTCGGTGCGCACGCAATACACGCTCGGCTATTACAGCCATCAACCGTCTATCAGCGAAAGGCACCACAGCATCGACGTGCATGTCGATGTATCAGGACTCGACGTCTACGCCAAGGAAGGCTACTATCCCTCGCTCGCGAACGTATTGAGGTGACGGCATCTCATCCCGGTGGTCAGGCCATTCTTCTCGGCCTGACCACTTCGGCGTTGTGGGGTGCCGCCGACTTTTCCGGCGGCCTGGCTGCGCGGCGAACGGCGCCGCCCTTCATCATCACCATTGCTCATGCCCTGAGCCTGGCCATCCTGCTGGCGGTAGCGGCAGCGCGCCACGAACCGCTGCACTCCGGCGAAATCCTCTACGGACTCCTCGGCGGCCTGGTAGGCGCCATCGGCCTCATCGCCCTCTACAAAGCTCTGTCGCTCGGCTCCATGGGCCTCACGGCGGCTGTCTGTGGCGTAGTCACCACCGTCTTTCCGGTCGCAGCCTCGTGGCTCCGCGAAGGCCACGCCGGAGGAACCAAGCTCGCCGGCTTCGCCATCGCCGCCGTCGCCATCTGGCTCATCGCCTACTCGCCGGGAGACACGCCGCACCCTCGCGGATTGGGCCTGGCAGTGCTCGCCGGCGTCCTCTTCGGAGCCATGCTCATCCTCATGCGCGTGGCCGCCGAACAAAGCGTTCTCTGGGCAATGACCTGGATTCGCGTAGCCAGCACCGCGGTGGGAGCCGCAGCCAGCCTGCTGATCCTCGCCCGTGGCCGCTCCCGCAGCGCTCAGCGGGCTATCGCCAGGCCATTTCCGTGGCGCAGCGTCCTGCTCTTGTCCGCAATGGTGGGGATCTTCGACACCCTGGGAAATCTCCTCTACGTGCTCGCCGCCCTCGCCGGTCGGCTCGACGTAGCCGCCGTGTTGTCCGCTCTCTATCCCGGAACCACCATGCTGCTGGCCCTGTTCTTCCTGAAAGAAAGAGCCACCCGAAGTCAGGGAGCGGGAATGGTCCTCGCCCTCGTCGCCGTAGCCCTCATCGCTCTCTGATCTCGGCGGAGAAACCCTCGGCCTTTCGCCGTCTGTGGCAAAATGGCCACTCATGCCAAAGCTTGCCACCCTACTTGCGCTGACCCTTGCAGTCCTCTCCGCACAGGCCGAGAAGCGCCTCGTCCTCGTCGACCAGGACGGCTCTGGTCCCGGCGGCTCCAACCAGATGGCCATGATGGTCTTCCTGCAGTCCCCCGATGTGGATGTGCTTGGCATCACCATCGTCACCGGCAATGCCTGGCGCGATGAAGAGGTGCAGCACACGCTCCGCATGCTGGAGCTCATCGGACGCACCGATGTCCCCGTGGTCCCGGGCGCGGTCTTTCCCCTCGTCCGCACAGAACGGGAGACGCAGCTCGACTCCGCGCTGGACGGCAAAGTCACCTGGTTGGGAGCCTGGGGCTCAGGACCGACGACCCTGGTGGATACTCCCGGTGGGGAGATCGGAGTGGCGTCGGAAAAACCCAACGTCCACGGACCATATGTGGTCCCGCCGATGCCGGAAGGCGCACCGCACACCCGCCCGCTCGACGAAGACGCCGCCCACTTCCTCATCCGCCAGGTCCACGCTCACCCGCATCAGGTAACCATCTATGCCGCCGGGCCGCTCACCAATATCGCCCTCGCCGTATCGATCGATCCGCAGTTCGCCGAGCTCACCAGGGGCATCGCAATCATGGGAGGCAGCCTCAATCCCCGGACCGCCGATCCTGAATTCGCCACCGACCCTCGCCACGAATTCAACTTCTGGCTCGATCCCGAAGCCGCCCACATCGTCCTGCGCGCCCACTGGCCGCGCGTCGATCTGACTACCGTCGACATCTCCATCCGGGCCCCTTTCACGCAGGCCATGCTCGACACCATCTCGAAGTCGCCGAATCCGGCCGCGCGATATATCGCAAAGTATTCGCAGGACCGTTACTACCTGTGGGACGAGCTCGCCGCCTGCGCCTGGCTCGATCCCACCCTCATCACCAGGGAAAACCTGGTCTACATGGACATCGATCTAAGCCACGGCCCATCCTACGGCGACACCCTCACCTGGACGAAAGAAGTCAAACCCGAAACCGACGTGCAGCTGGTCCACGCCCAGCTCGACCTCGACCTGCCCAGATTCCAGAAGATGTTCGTCGACCTGATGTCCGCCCCCACCCCGCACGGACAGTAAGGGCTCATCGGCAACGCGCGGCCGGACTCGCTGCGGATCGTTCGCGAGAAGAACTCAGCCCCCATCCACACCCGCCAGCAGAAACACCAGCGGAGCATTCCAGTTGATCGCGACCTCGTTCACCGAATAGGCTCCGCTGTCGTCCACCCACATCCGCATCGGGCTCTGCCGCGGCAGCTTGTCGGCTACGGGATCGGTCGGCTTCGCGTTCGGACCGCCCGAAAGCAGCCCCGGCCAGGGCGCCGGGATCCCATCCGCCACGCTGGGCCGGTGATGCGGGTGCAGGAACGGCTTCGTGCCTGCATGCGTAACCCAGGAGACTCCGAAACAGTTGTTCCCCAGCAGATAGTTCAAATTGCCAAGCGCGGCGTTCACGAACTCCCCATTCGCCTGGAGCTGGTTGGCAATCAGCAGCAGCAGAGAATGGTTTCCCGCGATCGAATTCGATCCCCAGACGTAATCGGAGAGGCCTAGCGTGTTTCCATAGCCGTTCGCGCGACCGGTCTGGGCCAGGCTTTCCGCGGCGGCGGCCGTCGCCGCCTTCACCGCGTCAGCGATGCGCGCATCGCTTGTCCGCTCGGCAAGCGCGTAGGTCCAGTAAGCCATCGACCCGACAGAATCCCACGAAGGCGCGCTCACGTTCAGATTCGAAAGCCGCGTCGAAACCACCGACCCGAACGCCCGCTCGAACTCCGCCTCGCCGGTAGTGCGCCAAAGCTCCGCAGCCGCCCACAGGAGCTCGTCGCTCCCGTCCGTATCGTCGTAAGCGCCGGTTCCAATCCCCGGCGGATTACGGAAATAAACTGCTGGATTCGCAACCGCCCACGCATAGGCCTTCCGCGCCGCGCCCAGGCAGCGTTGCGCGAAGCCGCCGTCGTACGGTCCATAGCACCGGGCGGCAATCGCCATCACCGCCGCCACACCCGCCGTCGCGCAGGTGCTCTTGAAAGGCGGCCCGCCCGTCCCGATCACGTAGCTCACCAGCGGATCGGCCTGCGGCATCACGAATCCGCAAAACTCCTCGCTGGTCTGCTTGTGCCACACCCCGCCGTCGGCATCCTGCATGGCCAGCATCCAGTTCAGGTTCCAGCGCACTTCGGCCAGAAAATCAGGCGTCCGTCCGCCCGACTCCGGAATCGCCAGCGACAGGCTCCGAAGCCGCGATCCGTAAAGCTCCCACGCCCAGAGCAGGGTCCCTGTCGTAATCCCCGAGTTCACCACGTACCGCCCGTAATCGCCGGCATCGTGCCATCCGCCGTGATTGGCGAAACCGCCGCTCTTGCCCGAGCTCGGATGAAACGCGTCTCTCAAATGGCAGGATGGATGGCGATATCCTCCGCCCAGGTCCACACTGCACCCGCAGCGCTGGCCATAGAAGGCCCGCATCGAAAGCCTCAGCGCATCGTGATAGACCCGCGGCCCGACCGCAAAGGGCGCGCTTCGTTCGCCCGTATTCAACTCCACCCGATACGATCCCGCCTGTGTAAGCCTGGAAAAATCCGCGATCCGCACGGCATCGCCGGAAGCCTCATCCATGCGCGGAGCGTCAAGGTCGCCCTTGAAGACCACGGAATTATTGCCAGAGGAACGCAACACAAAGCTGACGGCCCGCGAGCTCACAGTCGCCAGCTTGGCCCGCTGCGGCAGGAAACCAACCTGGTTCAGGGGAACGGTGCCGGAACCTCCCGAAGTGTCCCCGCCAAGACCAAAGGCAGACAGCCCGTCCATCGCCTCCATCGCCGGCAACAACGCCGCCGCGCCAGCTCCGCCAACTACTCCGCTCAAAAACTCTCGCCGTCGCATATTCCTGAACATCTTATCTGCAAATAATTGTTGCGGCTCACCGAACCGTCGTTCCGACAACCAAAAGAAGGAAGAATCTCAACGACCTTCGCGGAAACCATGTTTGCCTAAGCACGCTGCCCGGTGTTCGAATGCTTACCATGCGCCGCCGAGACTTCCTGCGCCTTTCCGCTCTCGCCTCCAGCTCCGCCCTCATTCCCAGGCACAGCTTCGCCGCACCGGACTCACCCCCCGCTGCCCGCCTGACCATCCATCCCAGCCGCATCGGAAACCCCATCGGTCCCGACTTCACCGGCCTGAGCTACGAAACCGCCCAGCTTGGTGAACCCGACTTCTTCTCACCCGCCAACACCGAGCTGGTGGGACTGATGCGCCGCCTCGGCCGCTCCGGGGTTCTGCGCATCGGCGGCAACACCAGCGAATTCTCCCGCTGGACCCCGGACGCAGCGGCAGCCATGGGAGGCGAACCTGCGCCGGCAGCAGCGCCCGTCGGCCCCGACAGCGGCAAGCATCCGCCTAAGCCCACCGCCATCACCCCGCACGCCATCCGCAACCTGCACGGATTTGTCGAAGCCATCGGTTGGAAGCTCATCTACGGCCTCAACATGGGGACGGGAAGCGCAGAAACCGCTGCGGAAGAGGCGGCCTATGTCATCAACACGCTCGGCCCGAAGGTCATTGCCTTCCAGCTCTGCAACGAGCCCGATCTCTTCAGCCGCAACGGCATTCGCAAACCAGGATACAACTACGCAGATTTCGCTCAGGAATGGCGCCGCTACTACGAAGCGATCAGGCAGAAGGTTCCCAACGCGCCCTTTGCCGGACCAGACACCGCCTTCAACAACGAGTGGCTGGTTCCCTTCGCCAAAGAATTCAAGAGCGACGTCGTTTTTCTCTCTCAGCACTACTACGCCGAAGGACCGCCCACCGATCCTTCCATGACCATCGATCGCCTGCTCCGCCCCAACCCCAGGCTCGCAGCCGAGTTCGAAGGCATGCAGGAGACCAGAAAAGAATCCGGCCTGCCCTTTCGCCTCGCCGAAACCAACTCCTGTTACTCAGGCGGCAAGCAGGGAGTCAGCGACACCTTCGCCTCCGCGCTCTGGGGCGCGGAGCTTATGTACCAGCTCGCGCAGGCCGGCGGAGAAGGCATCAATTTTCATGGCGGAGGCTACGGCTGGTACACGCCGATTGCCGGCACACGCGAAAAAGGCTTCATC
>DASXFH010000281.1:0-9166 GCA_036489655.1 Acidobacteriaceae bacterium
ACGCACATTGTGTCGGACGTGGAGGCGACGGCGACCGACATTGCGCTGATTGCGGGCGGGCATCTGGTGGCGCATGCCGCGCCGGAGGAGCTGTTGCGGCGGGTGGATGGCAAGGTGTGGGAATGGGTGGTGCCGAGCGCCGATCTGCGTGGCGTGAAGGAAGCCTATCGGGTAAGCAGCACGGCGCGGCGCAGCGATGGAGTGCACGTGCGGGTGCTGACGGAGGAGCCTCCAGAAGGTGCGCAGCCCGCAGCGCCGACTTTGGAGGACGCCTATCTGGATGCGCTGTCGGCGCATCGGGCGGCTGCGGTGCTGGCATGAGGCAGGCCCGCGTGCTGTGGCATCTGGTGAAGGCGGATTTTCTGACGCGGGTGCGGCGAACCAGCTTTCTGCTGACGCTCGGCTTCACGCTGTACGTCGGGTACGAGACGTTTGCAGGGCGTACCGTGCTGCGGCTCGGAGAGTATCGCGGGGTGTACAACTCGGCGTGGGTGGGCGCGCTGATGGGCATTGTGACGAGCGCGTTCCTGAGCCTGGTGGGCTTCTACATCGTGAAGGGGTCAATCGCACGCGATGAGCAGACGCGGGTGGGGCAAATCCTGGCCGCCACGCCGATGAGCAAGGGTTTCTACACGGTGGCGAAATGGCTGGGAAATTTCGCCGTGCTGGCGTCGATGGTGGGGGTGATGGCGGTGGCCGCGGTCTGCATGCAGATGGTGCGGGGCGAGGATCAGGCATTGCATTGGGGAGCGCTGCTCGGTCCGCTGGCGCTCTATGCGCTGCCGGCGATGGCGCTTGTGGCGGCCCTGGCGGTGCTGTGGGAGACGATTCCATGGCTGCGCGGCGGAGTGGGGAACGTGGTGTATTTCTTCGTGTGGTCGGGACTGCTCTCGCTGGGGATTGGCGTAGCCATGACACACAAGGGGCCGCTGACGGCGGCCGTTGCGTTTCGCGATTTCTCAGGCATGCCATCGCTGATGTTCGCGATGCGGTCGACGCTGCTGCACGTGGATCCGAAGTTCAGCAACGAATTCTCGCTGACCATTGCCTCGGCGGCTCCGCTGAAGCGGTTTGTGTGGAACGGCATGGTGTGGAGTGGTGTGCAGGTGGCGGCGCGGCTGGCGTGGGCAGGGTATGGGCTGCTGCTGTCGCTGCTGGCCGCGGTGTTTTTTCACCGATTCGATCCGGCTCGCGTGGGTGTGCGGGGCGGATTGCAGCGGCAGATGGACGTGGCGCCGGAGCGGGGCGAGGTGATCGAGCTGAAGGCGGCGCGGCATCTGGCGGAGCAGAGTCGCGAGGGATGGCGCGGGATGCTGACGCCGGTTCCGCGGGGCGGCGAGAAGGGGCGCTTCTTTGCGCTGGTGTCGGCGGAGTTGCGCCTGATGCTGCACGGACAGAAATGGTGGTGGTATGCAGGGGCGGCAGCGTTGTTCGTTGGCTGTGCTGCGGCGCCGCTGAGTGCGGGGCGCACAGGGGTGCTGGTTGCGGCGTGGCTGTGGCCGCTGCTGCTGTGGGCGCCCATGGGGAATCGCGAGGCGCGGTGGTCGACACAGTCGCTGGTGTATGCGTGTCCTCATGCGCTGGCGCGGCAGTTGCCGGCGGCGTGGGTGGCGGGAGTGCTGGTGGCGCTGGCGACGGGAGGGGGGCTGGCGATTCGGCTGGCGATCGCGGGAGATGTTCACGCGCTGGTGGGGTGGGCCGTGGGCGCGTGTTTTATTCCGAGCCTTGCGCTGGCCGCGGGTGTGTGGAGCGGCGGCAGCAAACTGTTTGAGGCGCTGTACACGGTGTGGTGGTACGTGGGGGCGCTGCACCATGTGCCGGGACTCGATTACACGGGCGTGGTGGCATTGAGCGCGAGGCCGGGCGTGTATGCGGGGCTGACGCTGATGCTGGTGGGCGCGGCGTGGATGGGAAGAAGGGCGAAGCTGGCGTATGCGTGAAAGCAGTCCACAGGGCACAGAGCACGGGGCCGGGAGCCGGGAGGAACGCGTTGAGAGGAAACCAGGCCGGTTGCACGCGCGTAGAGGAGTAGGAGGAGAGGACGATGGATCGATGGGCTGGGAGTTTTTGTGCGGTGGCGGTGGTTGCGCTGGTGATGGGTGGCGGTGCGGCGCGAGCGCAGGATTCGGATTTTCACCTGGATATGCATGCGAACGGACATGCGACGGCGCGGGAGATTGGGCTGCCGGAGTATCCAGGAGCGAAGCCGTATAAAGAGAAGGACGACGACAACGGCTCCGCCGATCTGGGGATGGTGCTGAACAGTTTCCACTTCCAGCTTCAGGTGGCGAGCTACACCACGCCGGATTCTGCGGAGAAGGTGCTGAAGTTCTATCGCAAGCCGTTGTCGCGCTATGGCGAGGTGCTGGAGTGCGATCACGGGCAGGCGGTGGGAGGGCTGGAAAAGACACGCAGCGGACTGACCTGCGGCAAAAATGGCCACGTGGACGTGAACGGCTCCGATTCGTCGACGGATCATGAGCTGCGGGCGGGGACGCCGGAGCGGTTTCGGATTGTGGCGATTGACAAATCCGATGGCGGCCAGACGAAGTTCGGGCTGGTGGCGCTGGAGCTGCCGAAGGACGCGCAGTAGCGAATCGCGTTTAGCGTGACGCGAGCTACGGCTATGGGTGGCGGCAGCGAATCGCCGTTCGACGATTCGCGCCTCCCCGTGACGATTTGGCTTTAAGAAGGGAAATGCAGGTTCAGTCGACTCGCACCTGAATGGTTGTTGCGCCAGGATCGGCGCAACCGATTCGGAAGGCTCGCTCAGGATGACAGATTGTTTTTGATTCCATCATTTTCCGCAGCCTGTATTTCGATGGGCTCCCGTGCCTCTTTCAGAGGCGATGGTGGAGAAGCAGATCGGCCGCGACAAAGACAAAGAAGATGACGGAGATGACGCCGTTCATGGTGAAGAAGGCCGCGTTGAGGCGGCTCAGGTCGGTGGGCGAGACGATGAGGTGCTCCCACAAGAGCAGCGCGGCAACGGCAACGATGCCGACGATGGCCAGCGGGCCGAGGTGGAAGAGGACAACCAGCCACACCAGCAGCGCCAGCATGATCACGTGCATGGTGCGCGCGATCCGGAAGGCTGCGGCGGTGCCCAGCGTGGCAGGGATGCTGAGCAGTCCGACGGCGCGGTCGTGGCTCTCATCCTGGCAGGCGTAGAGAACATCGAAGCCGGCCACCCAGAACAGGACAGCGGCGGTGAGGACGACGATGCGCGGGTCGAGGGAGCCGCGGATGGCGATCCAGGCGCCCGACGGAGCGATGCCGAGGGCGAGCCCGAGGAACAGATGCGACCAGCGGGTGAAGCGCTTGGTGTAGGAGTAAAGGAACAGGATCGCGAGCACGATGGGCGACAGCAGAAGCGTGAGGCGGTTGAGCTGCGCGGCGGCGAGCAGGAAGACGGCGGACATCAGCAGCGTGAAGCCGGCGGCAAAGCTGCGGGTGAGCAGGCCGGCGGGAATCGCGCGCAACCGGGTGCGGGGGTTGGCGGCGTCGAGGTCGGCGTCGGCCCAGCGATTGAAGGCCATGGCGGCAGAGCGGGCGGCGACCATGCAGACGACGATCCAGAGGAGCTTGATCGCCGGGGGCCATCCGTGGGCGGCCAGCATGGCGCCGGTGAGGGCGAAGGGGAGCGCGAAGATGGAGTGCTCCCACTTGATCATCTCGAGGGTGACGCGGACGGAGCGGAACAGAGGCATGGTCAGGTTACAGGTTACAGGCTAAGGAGGGAGGAGGGAGGAGCCGGGAGGCAGGAGTCAGGAGCCGGGAGACAAAGAAAGCCCCACGCCGCGTGGAAGCGGGTGGGGCTTTGGGGGAGGATTCAGGTGATGGTTATTTGCCCGGCTGTTCGTTGCTGCCGTTGGCCACCTGCAGATTGTTGGTTACGCTGAAGGCTCCGGAGACGCTGTTGGCCTGGATGCCCGCGGCGTTTTTATCGCCCTGGTTATCCACCGTTCCATACAGAGTGATATGGCCGTTGGCCACCTGGATGCGGATGGGTTTCTCAGGATTAATGGCGTACTTATTCAGCGAAGGGAAGCCGTAGATCTTGCGATAGGCCTCCATCCGGACCTGGTTATCCATGGGCGAAAGGGGATCGATCTGAATGTTGTCGATGACGTCCTTGACGCCTTTGGTGTTCTGCACGGCCGCTACCGCATCGGAAGCAGCGATAGGGCCCGCGGCATGGCCGCCCAGGATCACGGCGCCGTTATGGACCTGGACGCCGATCGCCTGGAACGCAACCGGAACATAGCCGATCAGGCTGGAGGAGATGGTATTGATCAGCTTTTCCTGGAGCTTCTGATCTGAAATCTCAGGGGCATCGACCTGAACCTCATCCCGAATGGCCTGGACGCCGTGGACATGCCGCACCTTTTGTTCGGCGCTCATCTTGTCGGCGTAGAGATCGACGCTGCCGGTGAGGGTGGCGACGCCGTTGTCTACCGAGACGTGGACGTTCTTGAAATGCGAGCCGTGGATGGCTTTCTGGGCGGACGACTGAACGTCGTTCTGCGCAAGAGCCGACGGCACGGCAAGAGCCGCGGCAAGCAATAGCAGCAAGGTTTTTCTCATCGTTCTCTCCCGGCTGCCTCACAAAACTTCAGGGTTTTCCGGCGGGGAACGATATGCGCCGGGGAGACAGCCTATCTACCCAATCAGACACACAAACAGGGGGTTAGGATGCGCGAAAACAGAGAAAAATCGGCGGGGGACGCGCCAATTCGCGCATGGGGATGTCAATAACCGCGGCGATGTTATCGAACTTATCAAGGGCGGCCGGGACTTAGTGGTAGCGGCGGTGCAGGCGGAAGATGAGCGAGAAGACACCGGATTCGTCGCGCACCGCGAGCACGGAGAAGTCCGGCGTGAAACGCCACTCGCCCTGGATGAGCTGCTCGGCGGTGGAGTTGACATTGGTGGCGTAGGTTAGGGTGGCCTTCTTCGAGATCGGCTCCTGGATGGTGATGCGCGCCGTGGCATTGCCGATGCCGGAGACGAAGGTGGGGTCGATACGGATGCTGCCGCCGCCGAAGAGCTTCTGAATGCGGTTGCTGATGGTGGCGTTGAGGGCGCCGCCGAGGATGGCGTCGGCGGTGGAATTGACCCCGGCCTGGGCCTGCTCGGTGGAGTAAATCTGCTGCTCTTCCTGAGTGCGGCCCATGGCGAGCAGAGAGAAGATGTCCTGCTCAGAGAGAGGCGGCTCGGCGCGGAAGGTGGGCGTCATCTTGGTGGTCGTCCCCTGCAGGGAGATGGTGATGGTGTAGTCCTCAACATCGGTAGTGGCGGTGATGTCGAGGACGGGCTGAATGCGGACGGGATTGCTGAAGTAAATTTCCCCGTGCTGCAGGTCGAATTTTTCACCGTTAAAGGTGGCCGTGCCTTCGGTGATGGTGACGCGGCCCAGCACGGTGGGCTGAGCCAGGGTGCCGCGGATGGCGAGGTCGACATTGCCCGCGAGACGCGCGAAGGAGTTCTGGAAGTTGAGCGAAGGCGCCGAGCTGATGTGGACATCCAGACGAACCCGGTTGGAGGGCGAGTTGGGATTGGGGGGCAGCGAGACGCCGTTGGTGGCCGAGGTCAGTGAGGCAAGATCGACGGTGGGGCTGACCGAGAATCCGGTCAGCAGGACATGTCCGCTCAGCACCATGCTTGCCTGGCTGCCCTGGAAGCGAAGTTTGGCGCTGGCGGTGGAGGTGATGCCTTCCGGATAGCGAATGTGAACATCTTTGGCGTCGGCGGTCAGATCGGCATACAGGCCGTGGTGATAGGTGACAAAACCGCCGAGCTGGATGAGGCCGCCGCCGCTGTAGGCTGTGACGTTTTTGAAGTCCAGACGATCCTGATCGAAGACCAGCTCGCCATTCATGCGGCTCAGGCCGTTGACGTAGTCCTCGAGGGCTACGTTGACATTGGTGAACTTCACTTTGCCGGTGAGGTCGGGGTTCACGGTGCTGCCTTCGGCGGTGAGGTTGAAGTCCACGTGGCCGGAGGAGACGATGTCCGTGTCGAGGGTTTGAGCGAGCGCCATGTTAATAGAGCCGCTGGCCTGGCCATGAACGGTGCGGGGCTGGGTGAAGAGGTCGATGGAGCCCTGGGTATGCAGATCGGTGTCCTGCCCGGTGACGTGGAGGGGATCCATGGTGAAGATTCCGTTGCGCAGGATGGCATGCAGCGGCCCGTCGGTGTGGATGGGTACGCCTTCGAGATTGACTGAGACTTCGCTGAGGCGGAGATCGCCGCTGAGTTGTTTGGGCTGCTTCAGCGGGCCGGAGATGTTGGCGACGCCGGCGATGGAGGAGCTGCCCTGGATGCCGCTGACGCTGAAGGTGCGCAGGAGCGGATCGATGTTGAAGCGGGCGATATCGAGAGTGGCGCGGGTGGGATAGTCGCCGGTGAGCTGGGTTTCACTGTGCAGGTCGAGCGTGGCGGTGTTCAGATGCGCAGTCAGGTGCGCGAGGAGCGCATGGTCCTGAGTGTGGGCGTCCAGATCGACGAAGCCTGTAAATTCGCGGGCGGCGCGCATATTGCGGATATGCGCGGTGGCCTGGAGGGCAGGATTCTGCAATGTGCCGCTGCCGCGGGCCTGGAAAGAGAAAACGCCGCTGACCGGGTACTGCGCGTTTTCCAGCCTGCGAATGTGGCTGAGGTCGAAGCCGCTGCCCCGCATATTCAGGCTGACATCCTGGGTGGAAAAGTCGTAACCGGCGCTTCCGGTGACGCTGCCCCCGTCCATAGTGAAGACCAGATGGCCGGCGGTGAGGGCCCTGCCGTGGACCGCGATGTCGGTGGTGAGCAGATGATAGGGTTCCCCGTCGATGGCGCCGCCCGAAAGGATCACGTAGCCGGTGGCTTCGATGTCGCCGACGGTGCCGGTGGCCTGCGCATGCAGGTTGAAGCTTCCGGAGGCAGGCAGATGTTTGCCGCTGAGAGCGATCCACTGGCCCAGATCGGCGTGGTCCACCTGGACGCTGGCGTGAATGGCCGAGGTGTCGGCAAACAGGTCTTTGGGCGATTCGCGCCGGCCGCGAATGCTGCCGGAGAACTGGATATTGGTTTTGCCCTGAACCAGGGTCGCGGCGGAGACAGAGAGGGAGCCGGCGGTATAAGCCGCATCGGCGGTGAGGCTGTCGAACTGCAGACCGCTGAGGCCGGGGACGGCTGCGGGCGCCGCGGATCGCGCAAGGCGAAAATCGCCGGCATGCAGGTGGCCGCGAAAGTTGGGATACTTCAGGTTCCCGGTGACCGTGCCGTGGAAGTCCGCAACACCATGGAGCTGCGCGGGCACGGGGCTGGATTCTCCATGGGCAGTGAGCCCGAAGGCAGCCAGCGCCGGATTGAACTCGGAGAGATCCCGGGTCTCCAGATCGATGCTGAGAGAGGAAGCACGGGTGATGGGGTAGACGCCCAGGGCTCCGGCGACCTGGATTTGCGAGGCCGGGGTGTGGATGTCGAAGGCGTGAATGATGACGCTGCCGGAGCGCTGGACGTATTCGGCGTTGACGACACCGGTGACCGGGACTTCACGGGGCGTGGGCGGGTGCGATGGGGCGAGATGCACATCGACAGCGCCGGTGAGAGTGGAGAGGCTGCCGGTCCAGGCAACGTTGGCCGTGCCCGAAGCGGAAGCATCGAAACCCAGGCGGCGGTAATGCGGCGGAGCCGTGGCGGTCAGGACGGAATCGAGGCTGAAGCCGGCGAGCTGCGCGTGGATGGCGCCCTTCTCGGGAGCGGCCGGCGGAGCGGGCTGGCCGGGCTGCCGGGGTCCGGGCGTCTCCCAGTTGACGATGCGCATGTCTCCGGTGAGCGTGCCCCCGGTGGCCAGGCGCGCGTGGATGTTGGTGACGGCGATCTGATCCTGGGTGACGCGGGCCACCGCATCGCCGCTGAGGTTGGTGACGTGCACGGTGCCGGTGCGATAAGCAGCGCCGGAGAGCCGGGTGGTTCCCCCGATGAGGAACTGCGCCTGGGCGCCGTGCCCGGTGACGTCCACCTGAGCGGTGCCGGCTTCAAGACCGGGCAGGCCGGTGAGAGCGCGGACTTCCGATGCATCGACGGCGCCCTTCATGGTGAACTGCCAGGCGGGACGGGAGAAGTCTTTGAGGTTCCCACTGATGCGGACGACGGTCTTTTGCTGCGTGGCGGAGGGCCCGCTCTGCAGCGTGAGGGAGAGAAGGTCAGCGCTGTTGCGCCCCACCTCGAGGGCAGCGTCGAGGCGCGAGTGAACCGGGCTGTCGGTTCTGCGCTGGGCAACGATGTCTTCGGCGTGAAGTGTGCCGGTGTAGCGATCGCGTGCGGGCACATAGCTGACTCGAGCGGCGAGGTTGTCAGCGGCAAGATTAAAGGGGATTTTGCGGTCGTTGACGAGCAGGATGCCGTTATCCAGAACCGTGCGGTTAATGGCGAGGCTGAAGAGTTCGTCCTTCACATTGCCGGTGGAAGTCTGCTTCGGCTTCGGCTGATTGGTGCTGCCGTCGGGGTAGACGATGAGGTGGACGACGGGATGGTCAGCTTCGAGATAGTTGAGCCCAATCTTCGCGCGGAAGAACGACAGGATCTGCAGGCGGACGAAGAGGCGATCGATGTGCGCGTAGGGGACCTGGCCGGGGGCCTCGAGGCCGTGGATGGTCAGGTTGTCGGCTTCGAATTCCAGATGCGTGAGGCGCCAGTTGAAGCGCTGCAGGTCGACGCGGCCGCCGGTGGCTTCTTCCAGCCTGGCGATCACCGTGTTGCGGATCCGGTTCTTAAAGGGCGCAGTGTTCGCGTACCAGTAGAGGCCGCCGATGAGAAGCAGGATGACGGCGAGGCTCCAGCCGAGGACGTGCAGCACGATCACGCCGATACGCCGGGACCGCACAGGGCGGGGCGCGTCCGGCCGCCCGGGATCGGTCTGGCGGTCGCGCGGAGACTGGGGCGAGGCGTTCATTCGCTGGGCCCCGGAGTACGGCTGGTGAGGCCGGGGTCGCCGTTGTAGGCGTCATCCACGATGCGGACGTTGCCCTGATCGCGCAGGCTGCCCAGCCAGTCCTGAAACAAGCCGCTGACCTGCTGCTGCAGGAGGATTTCCTGGACGCGCGAGGACACCGTGGCCAGCGGTGGAGCGGACTGATGCGCCTTCTCCAGAGCGGGAACAAGCGTGTCGTGGTAATAGGCG
>DASXFH010000287.1:0-15388 GCA_036489655.1 Acidobacteriaceae bacterium
ACGCGGACCCTGGTGGCAACGGCGGCCAGCGGCTTACTGGCGATGACGCTTGCCTGCGCACGGCATCCTCAGCACGCACCGGGTATGCACATCGATCCCGCGATCGCCCAGGCAATCGCAGGCATCTGGACTGTCGATAACCACGCGCATCCCGTGCTGGCGCCGCCGCTCGACGCCACCGACCGGGAGTTCGACGCGCTGCCGGTTTCTTCGATGGCGCCGGAATCCGATCCGGTGGCGTTGCGGCCCGACGATCCGCCGCTCGCTCTGGCGTGGAAGGCGCTGTACGGCTTGAACGCGACCCCGCCCCTGGACTCAGCCGGGCTGCAGCGCCTGCATACGGCTCAGGAGCATGCGAAGACGGAGCACGGCGAGAACTATCCCGCCTGGGTCCTCGATCAGGCGCGCATCGGAACGCAATTGGCAAATCGCGTGGCCATGGGCCGCGGCGTGGAACCGCCACGATTCCGCTGGGTGCCGTATGCGGATGCGCTGCTCTTTCCTCTGGACAATCGGGGGCTGGCTGCCGCCACTCCCGACCGGCAGCAGTTCTTTGCTCTGGAAGACCAGTTGCGCACCCGCTATCTGAAGGACGCAGGCCTGTCGGCACCCCCGGCGACCCTCGATGCCTATCTGCAGCGCGTTGTAACGTCGACGCTGGAACGGCAAAAGGCCGGCGGCGCCATTGCAGAGAAGTTCGAGGTTGCCTATCTGCGCGGGTTCGATTTCAGCGATCCTCCGCAGGCCCAGGCGGCGGCAATTTATGCCCGTTGGGTTCGCGGCGGCACGCCCGATCCGGCGCAGTACAAGCTCCTGCAGGACTTTCTGTTCCGGTATATCGCCGTCGAGTGTGGACGGCTGGGGCTGGCCGTTCACCTGCACTCCATGGCGGGAGCGGGGAGATATTTCGGAATCGCGGGGGTGAATCCCCTGCTGCTGGAGCCGCTGTTCAACGACCCTCGTCTGCGGATGACGAACTTCGTCCTGCTTCACGGCGGGTGGCCGTATGTGCGCGAGGCGGGTGCACTGCTGCAGAAGCCCAACGTATATCTGGATATTTCCGGACAGGATCTGTTGCTGCCACCCCACACCGAGGCGCAGTGGCTGCGGGAATGGCTTGAGTTCGAGCCGGAGAAAGTACTCTTTGGCACAGACGGCTATCCCTATTCCGATGAGCTGGGGTGGGCGGAGTCAACCTGGATTGCGAATCGCGGCGCGCGCCAGGCGCTGGGGATTGCCCTGACCGGCATGCTGCGGGATGGCGAAATCAGTCGGGAGCGCGCCATCGAGATTGCCAGGCTGGTCCTGCGCGGGAATGCCGAACGGCTGTATCGCTTCAGGAGCGAGCCCTGAGGCTGTGAGGAGGTTCAGGCCGCGTTACGAGCCATTATCCAACGGCCTGGCTGCCAGAATCTGCTGCAGGTAATCGGTCGTACCCGGCACCCGGACAAGGTGCGGGTATTGCAGCCCACCGTGGTAATCCACCGTGTAGGATGCCGTAACACCGTCGCCTCTGGCCATGATCTTCAATGGCTTCTTACTCTTCTGCGCCTCGGCGATTTCGCTTCGCAACACCCCGGTGCTGGAGGGATGGCCGTCAATGGCAACCAGCTGCATGCCGGGGGCGAGCCCGGCCTTGAAAGCCGGCCCGTTCCATAGCACATCCTCGACTTTGCCCTGGCTGTCGAGGAACAAGCCCACGGAGAACATCGCGTTGATACCTTTTCCGCTGAGTTCGCCCTCACCGACATCCTCCAGCGCTTTCTGGTATCGCGAAGGCTGATCGGTATAGACCAGCCGCCACCCGCTGGCGTCGATGCCGGACAGCAGCGGAACCTGCTGGCCCACACCATCCAGCCAGTTGTGCAGGAAGCTCGCCCAGTCGTACGGCTGAACAGCGTTGAGAGCGCCGACAAGGTCATCGAAGTTGTAGGTGTGGGTGATGAAGCTTCCGTTGTCAACGCCGAAAAAGCGCTGGGCAAAATCGTCGATCGAACGTCGATCCTGGCTCAATGTCCGGATTTTCATGTCGACGGCCAGCCACAGCAGCTGGCCTTCACGATAGAAATCGGTTTGGCGAGTCCAGTTCGCCCATGCCTCGGGCGAGCCGTAGAGCAACTGCGCGGCGATTGTCGTGTCGATCAGCGGCCGCCAGTCTCTGCCGGTTCGATGGGCCATCACCGCGGCCCGGTAAGCGACCGCCTGACGCCAGGTTTCCGGCGACCACAGCCCGCTTCGCGCCGTCAGCATGTCTCCGAGATAAACCGTGAGTCCCTCATATACCCACACCATCTGCGCATGTTCGGGATTTTCGAAATTGGGCTGCCATAGTTCTGCCGGACGCATGAATTTGCCGTTCCATGAGTGCGTATATTCATGCGGCAGCAGCGAGGCGTCGAGCATGAAATGGTCAGCGTCGGCAAACATCTTCGATCCGCTGCGGGCGCGGTCATCACTCGACTGGTGATGCTCCAGCCCCCCCCGCGAGACGTAATCGCTCAAAGTCAGAAGGAAGTGATAGTCACCGTAATGATGGGAGTGAAACAGCGCCTGTGCCTGCTCGACCAGATGACGATAAGCGGCGAGCTGCGGATTGGTAATCTCCAGGGCCGCCGCGTCATCGCCCACCATGTCGAGATAACGATGCACCGCTGAGCCGGGCGGGGTGACATCAAGCTCCCGAAAATATTTGCCGGCAATGACTGGCGAATCGACCAGCGTGTTGAACGGCACGGGCCTGAATGTGATGTGCCCGCCGTCGCTCTCTTCTGTTGTCAGCGCAGTCGCATAGCGCCAGCCGGCAGGGATCACCAGTGTCGGATGATAGATCTGCACTTTGGTGGGATAGTCCGCCTGGTAGAGCGCCACATCGTTCCACTCCAGGCCCATGAGGTTGGGGGTGACCCGGTCACTTGCCGGAAATTGAAAGCGGATGTCGATCTTCTCGACGTTCGCCGGCACCGTCACATGGAAGGTGAACATGTCCACTTCGTCACGGAGCCACGCGACCGGTTTGCCGCCAGAGGTGATCTCCAGTCCCATCACCGCGCCGATCGGTCCGTCTGGCGCGTGATCTCCGGGAATGTACTTCGGATAGTAAAGTGTCAGGGGCCCCGGCCTGACTGGCATCACCTCATCCACATACAGAACACTCTGTTGCGCATTGGGCAATCGCACCGTTAATGCCACGGGGCCGGCCGGTCCCATCGCATTTGGCTGACCGATGCAGGACAAGGATGCAACGAGCGAAACAGCGCCCACAAGCAATGACAATGGTCTCACGCGTCACTACCCTGAAATGATCTACTCCACAATACCAGGCCTGCTGCCTGCCCGATGCTTTGCATGAGTGAGAGTGCTAGTGTAGCGCAGCGGCCAGGTCCCTTCAGACATTCACATCTGCGATGGCCATTCGGCCTCTGTTACGGCCCTGGAGCAGCAATATTGAAGACGTGCTGTTGAGCCCCCTGCCGGGACTACTCAAACCGCGCCTGCACAAAAAGGTGCTTTGCCCAGGTCAGCGATCTTCGCGAACGACACGCTGCCTGAGCCGGCAACGTCTTTGGCCGCCGCGCCCTGCGGTGGAAGGCTGACGAAGACACCTGGAAGTGATGGATTGGCTGCCCCCCAGGGATTCGAACCCCGATATGCTGATCCAGAGTCAGCTGTCCTGCCGTTGAACGAGGGGGCAGTCTTACAGGTAGGTGCGGCGCAAGGCGTCTCCGCCTCAAGTGCCGCTGTTTCATACTATCGGCCCCGCTGGCCGCGGTCAACGTTCCGTTGGAGTCAAGACGGCGCGCCCTGGACCGCATCACTCCTCGCGCAGAACCTCCAGCGGCCTTTGCCCCAGGATTCTGAAACTTGCGACCCAGCCCGTCGCTACTGCCAGCACCGCAGTCCCTGCCACCGCCACCATCGTGCCCCGCACATCGTGCTGGAAGGCGACATCCATTCGGTGCAGCAGGATTCTCGACAGAACATTGGCAAACAGCGCCCCAACGGCCCCCGCCAGCAGTCCCAGCACCAGAAACTCCACGCTGAAGACCGTTGCAATCCGGTTCCGCGTCGCTCCCAGCGTCTTCAGCACAACCACCTCGCGCATGCGCCGGAACCGCGTGCTCGCCACACTCGATGCCAGAATAATCAGCCCCGACAGGATCGAAAACCCGGCCAGGAAGCGAATGACGATCGTGATCTGATCCACAACCCCCTGGATCGTCGTCAGGATGTCGGCGATGTTAATCACCGTCACCGTCGGATAGGTCGCAAACAGTGTCCGCTCGATCGCTGGGATCGCACTCGGCTTCGTATGAACGTCCCCATACCACACCACCGGCTGATCCTGGAGCAGCGCCTGCGGCAGAACGAACTCGCTCCGCGCGAACGCATGCTCGCCCACGACCTTATAGATCGCCGTCACCGTCACCGGAATCTTCTTCTCCCCGGCAATGAACGCCACCCGCGAACCAATCTTCAGATTCAGCCGCTTCGCCACATGGTCGACGACCGCCAGGTCATGCGGTGTGACACCCGCCACCTCCTTCCCACTGGCAGCAGCGGTCCACCACTTCCCTTCCGCCAGCTTCGTCCCCGCCGGAACCGTCTCCGACCAGGAAAGAGTGGCCGAGCGCAACAGCCGCTTCGGATAGTTCTTCACCTTCAGTTCGTCCACCGGAGTCCCGTCAATCGAATCCAGCCGGGCCGCCACAATCGGCACCGCCTCCAGATCTCCAATCACCCCGGGCTGCTTCTTCAGCTCCGCGCGAATCCCGGGCAGTTCGTCCGTACTCATGTCAATCAGGAATACGTTCGGCGTATCCGGTTTCACATCCTCATGCAGCGCGTTCACAATCGACCGTTGCATCAAAAACACGCTCAGGATCAGCATCACCCCCGCGCCCAGCGCAGCCAGCACCGCCGCCGACTGATTCCCTGGCCGATACAAATTGGCCAGCCCGTGCCGCAGCGCCGAGTGCAAATGCAACCGTGTGCGTGACAAAAACGCCTTCAGTCCCCGCAGCGTCGCCGCCGACAATCCCAAAATGAACACCAGCAGCCCCGCCAGGCAAATGGCAAACCACTTCCCTATCAGCCACGACTCCGACAGCGCCGCCGCAATGCCGCCCAGGCCCGCGAGAATCACGAGGATGGAGACCATCTGCAGCTTATGTTCCTTCAGCCAGCCCCACCATCCGCTCACGCCCCCCCCGCCCGACTCCACCATCCGCCGCAGCACCAGACTGGGCCGCACGGTCCGCACATCCAGCAGCGGCGGCAAACAGAAGAGCAAAGTCGTCAGAATTCCCGTCCCCAGCGCCTCCAGCACCGGATTCAGCGGCAGCCGGATCGCCGGCCGCAGCGGCAGCAGCTTTCCCAGCAGCGTCGGGAAGGCGTACTCCACCCCCAGCCCCAGCGCCACACCGATCAGCGCTCCCACCGTTCCCAGCAGCAGTGTCTGGATCAAATAGATCCGCAGAATGTCCGCCGACCGAGCCCCAATGGACTTCATGATGGCCAGGATCTCGATCCTCTGCTGCAGGTGCGCGCGCATGGCCATGCCCACGCCAATCGCCCCCAGCACCATCGCCACCAGGCAAATCAGGCTCAGCAGTCCGGTTGCATGATCCACGCCCTGCGTCAGAGCCGGGCTGGTCTCGCGAAAATCCATCACCTGCGCATCCGGCAGAATCTTCTCGATCTGCGCCCGCACATCGGCGACCTTCAGCTTGTCATTCAGCGCAAACAGGTAGCGCTCCGTCGCCCGGCTCCCCGGCTGCAGCAGGCCCGTCTCGTCCATCGCCTGCCGCGTCATCATCACCCGCGGCCCCAGCCCCACGCCCGCCGTCATCCGGTCCGGCTCTTTCTCAATCACCGCCGCAATGCGGAACCACCGTCCGCCGATCTTCAGCTCCGCGCCTGCCTTCGTTCGCAACCGCACCAGCAGATTGTCATCCACGACGACGGTGTCGTCGTTCAGAACCCCTTTGAGAGTCCCCGCCGGATCCAGCACCACCGTCCCGTAAAACGGATACGCCTGCGGATCGACAGCCTTCAGCGTCACCAGCAGCGGTACCGGGTCGCCCTTGACCATGGCCATCGAGACGGTTTCTGTCACCACCGTCTCCTGCACGCCTTCCGGCTTCAGAGCCTCCAGTTGCTTCTGCTCCGCCGGAATCGCCTGCCGAAACATCCGCGCCGACAAATCCCCCGCCATGATGCTTCGCGCCTGCAGCAGCAGCGCTCGCTGAAACGACTGGCTGAATCCCCGCACACCGGTCAACGCGGCCACTCCCACCGCGACGGACAGCAGCACAAACAGGAACTTTGCTTTCCCCGCGCGCAGCTCCCGCCACGCAATCTTCCCCGCCGTGGCCCATGGCAACGCCTGCTTGCGCTCGCCCTCGGAATCCGTCACGACCGTACCTCGACGGCGGCAGCACTCGCAGGATCCGCCACACCCTGCAACTGATCCGCAACTACCAGTCCGTCTTTCAGCACAATCCGCCGGTCCGCACGCTCCGCAATCTGCGGATCATGCGTCACCAGCACCAGCGTCGTCTGCGACTCCCTCTGCCGCGCGCCCAGCAGCGCCAGCACATGCTGCCCGTTCTCCGAATCCAGATTCCCCGTCGGCTCATCCGCCAGCACCACCGGCGGCTCCAGAACGAAAGCCCGCGCCAGCGCCACGCGCTGCTGCTCTCCGCCCGAAAGCTGCACCGGATAATGGTGCAGCCTGTCCCCCAGACCCACTGACTCCAGCAGCGGCTGCGCCTTCCTCCGCGCGTCGCCGCGTGCGTTCAGTTCATAGGGCAGCATCACGTTCTCCAGCGCCGTCAGCGTCGGAATCAGCTGGTACGACTGAAATACGAATCCAATCCGCCGCCCCCGCACCTCCGCCAGCTTGTCCTCCTCCAGCGCGCTGATCGTTATGCCGTCCAGAATCACTTCTCCTTCCGACGGTGAATCCAGGCCCGCCAGCAATCCCAGCAGCGTGCTCTTGCCGCTGCCGCTCGCCCCCATAATCGCCGCGAACTGCCCCCGCGGAATCGTCAGATCGATTCCCCGCAGAATCTCCACCACCCGCGAACCGTTCCGTATGGACTTCTTCAGTCCCCGCACTTCAATCATTCGCTCTCCTGGCTGAACCTGATCCCGCCGCCCACCTATGTAGTTTACTTGCCTGCAGCAGCCCCGTTTCCCCCCTCCCCCCGGCATCCCTCATTGCTAGACTAAGGCTGTGCTGCGCCGCCTTGCGACTCTCACCACTCTCCTCGCCCTCTCCCTCTCTCTGTACGCCGCCCAGCATCGTCCCGTTCCCCGCCCCGGCTCCCAGCCCATCATCGATTGCTTCGGAGACAGCATTACCGCCGGCCATGGCATCGATCCGGCTCATGCTTACCCTGCCGACATTCAGTCGCTTCTCAACACGCGCGGCTACCACTACCGCGTCGTCAACTCCGGTATCAGCGGCAATACCAGCAAAGACGGCGTCGACCGCCTGAAAGACGTCCTTCGTCTCCATCCCGCCGTTACCATCGTCGAATTCGGAGGCAACGACGGCCTTCGCGGCATCCCCATCGATACCACTCGCCGCAATCTCGACACCATCGTCTCTGCCCTGCTCCACTCCGGCAGCAAGGTCCTCCTCGCCGGCATCACTCTTCCCCCCAATTACGGCGCCGACTACATCCACCAGTTCGATGAAACCTACCGCCTGATCGCGGCAAAGTATCGCGTGCCCCTGCTCCCCGAGCTCTACGCCGGCATTTACGCCGTCCCCGGCGCCATTCAGGATGACGGCGTCCACCCCACAGAGAAAGGCGCGCAGCTCCTCGCTGAGCATTTCCTTCCCCTTCTGCTTCCCCTGCTCCGCAGGTAGCCCTCCTGCGGCGCCGTGGCCTCTCTACACAGCTTCGCCGGAAAAGTTGCGGGCAACTCCCGCCGGAAGCGAGTGTCCTTTCTCTCCGTAAGCCGAAGGGCGGATGCAAACATGCCCTTCGCACGAAGGAGACCACGATGAAGCTCTCACTCTTCGCAACTGCCGTCCTGGCCTTGTCAGCCACGTTCGCATCCGCCCAGGCCGCGCCGGTCATCCACCAGCGGAAAGGCAACCAGCAGGCTCGCATCGCCCAGGGCGTCCACAGCGGGCAGCTCACCCCTGGCGAAACCCGCCGGCTCGAGGGTCGCGAAGCCTCCATCAACCGCGAAGAGCACGCCATGCGCCGCGCCGACAACGGCCACCTCACCCGTGCCGATCGCGCCGCCCTCACCCGCCGGCAGAATCGCACCTCCCGCGCCATCTACCGCGACAAGCACAACGCCCGCGTCCGCTAATTCGGAACCAGGTTCAGGCGCCCCTGGGTCAGCTCGCGGCCCTGGGAACCCGGGCGATCCGGTCCGAAGCCCCCGGCCAAAGTGGCTGCCCCACGAATGGTGCAGAAAGCCGGAAAGAGGGTAATACCCAAAAGGTATTACCCTCCATGCATATTAGAATCAGCAACTTGATAGCAGCCCCCCCGGGGGGGTGGGGGGTAAAGCCCCCCTTCCTGCCCTATTCCGCCGCCGCTTTCAGCCCCAGTGCCTGCACATAGCCGGCGTTGACGTGCTCGCTGGAGAAGCGGATCTTCTGCAGCAGATCGTCAAACGCTGCGTTGATCTCCGCCTGCGGAGGCCGCGCCGCGACCCGCTTCTCCGCATCTCCCATATCCCGCGGCAGCTTCGCGAAGGCCACAATCTCGGCCCAGTGCTCTGGCGGATCGAACGTCACGACGCAGGGCTTCGCATCCATTCGCTTGTAGGTCCAGAAGGCCCACCCGACCTGGTTTGCCTCCAGCGTCTCGCGAAACCCCTGTACCCAGGCGTCGGTGTTCTCGCCCGTCTCCCCGGCCCAGATCGGCACGTTGTTCTGCTTGCGAAAGTCCAGATACTCCTGGATCACGCTGGCGTCCGTGGTCTTCGTCCAGTATTTGTGGAACGTGTACATCACGTTGGGGTCGAACGGCGGCCCGAAGACGCTGAAGTTGGTGTCCCACGTCGCCCCGCCCAGAATGAGCACGTGATTCTTGTCCACCGTCCGAATTGCCCCGGCAATCCTGCGGTAGACGGGCTCCAGCTCGCGCCGCAGGGGCGCCAGCGCGGGAAACTGCGGGATCGGCTCATTCAGCAGGTCGTACCCCAGCACGGTGGGATTCTTCGCATAGTGCTGCGCAATCCGCCGCCACTCCACCGCGGTCGCCTGCTGCGCCTCCGGGCTCACGAACAGCCATGGATAACCATAGCTGTCGTCGATGTTCGCTCCCGTCTGCCCTCCCGGCGCGCAGTGCATGTCGAGGATCACGTAGATCCCATCTTTCTTCGCCCACCCCACCAGCTGATCCAGCAGCTTAAACCCTTCGCTGTCGTCGCTGGTGAAGAACTTCCAGTGCAGCGGCACCCGCACCGAGTTGAACCCCATCGCGTGGATCCGATCGATATCCGCCTCGGTAATGTAGTTGGCCCGCCACTGCTGCCAGAACTGCTCCGCCTTGGCCGGCCCCAGCAGTTCGCGCGTCAAATCCTCAATCTCGCGCGGCGACTGCGGCCCCCCGTCGAACTGGAACATGTATCCCTCGACCTCGAACCAGTTCCCCAGGTTGATCCCGCGCAGCAGCAATGGATGCCCGTCGCCATCCACCAGCTGTGTTCCCTGGGTATGCACGAAGCCCTTTTTCGTGGGCTGCGCCATCAGCAGCGCCGACCCGAGCAGCATCCAGCCCAGGCAACTCGCCACCCAACACCCTGTATGTTTTTTCACGGCAACCAGCCTACTCCATCAGGAGCACGATCCCGCGGACCCAGGTCCGGGCGCCGCTGTCTGGCCGGCCCACGCGCAAACAGAAGCGGCTGGCCCGAGGCCAGCCGCTTCTTCAACTCGAAACTCTCAGGAACCCTTACCGAACAAACGCCATAATGGCCTGGTTCGTCGCCAAAGCCGCCAGATACGCCAGCACGCTCATATAGCAGAACTGCAGCGCCGGCCACTTCCAGCTGTTAGTCTCCCGCCGCACAATCGCCAGCGTCGAGGTGCACTGCATCGCGAAGGCGAAGAAGACCACCAGAGCCATCGCTCCACCCAGGGTCAGGTCGTGCCGCAGCGCCGCCTGCAGCCCCAGGGACTGCGTCGCCGGATCGGCCCCATACAGGGTCCCCAGCGTGCCCACGATCACCTCACGCGCCATCACCGAGGTCAGCAGCCCGATCCCGATCTTCCAGTTGAAGCCCAGCGGATGGATCACCGGCTCGATGAAGTGCCCTACCCGCCCGATCAGGCTTTCGCCCAGGCTCGTTCCTGCCGGCACATGACTCAGGACCCACAGCACCATCGTCACGGCCAAAATTACGGTGCCCGCCTGCTTCAGGAACACCTTGCCGCGATCCATCAGCCGCAGGCTCAGCGAGCGCACCGTGGGCAGACGATACTGCGGCAGTTCCAGAATGAACGGCGCCGAGGATGCCTTCAGAATCGATGACTTCAGCAGCCACGCCGTGCCCAGCGCCGCCAGGAATCCCAGAACGTAGAGCGACAGCATCACCGCCGCCCGCATCCCCAGGAAATCGCCCAGCAACGGCTTATTGGGAATGAACGCCGCAATCATCAGCATGTAGATGGGCAGCCGCGCCGAGCACGTCATAAACGGCGTTACCAGGATGGTGGCAAACCGGTCGCGCTTGTTCTCGATGGTCCTCGTGGCCATGATTGCCGGCACAGCGCACGCGTATGCCGACAGCAGCGGGATAAAGGCCTTCCCGTTCAGCCCAATCGACCGCATTACGCGATCCGCGATCAGCGCCGCCCGCGCCAGATAGCCTGAATCCTCCAGCACCCCGATAAACAGGAACAGCAGCAGAATCTGCGGCAGGAAGACCAGCACTGAGGCCACTCCGCGCCACACCCCGTCGATCAGCAGCGATTCCACCCAGCTGTGGCCCATCAGCAGCCCGACTTTGTCGCCCGCCGCGTTCAGCACGGCGCCAAAGCCATCGCTCAGGGGCTGTCCCAGGGCAAACACCACCTGGAAGACCGCGAACACCACCGCCAGAAACACCAGCGGACCCCAGATTCTGTGCAGCAGCACTCCGTCAATCCGCTTGGTCCACTGCGACGACAGCGGCGCCTTGTACTTCGTCCGCGTGCTGATGCCCGTCGCCCACTGCCGGTACGAGCGCGGATTCCCCATGACCGGCAACTCAATTCGCGAGGCCAGCGGCGCTTCGGTTTCCGGTTCCGATTTCTTGTTCAGGAACTGCGTGACCGAGTCCAGCCCGGTGCCGCGCGTTGCGCTGATTTTCGCCACCGGCACGCCCAGTTCCAGGGCCAGCGCCAGCGTATCCACGCGGCCGCCGCGCGACTCCATCAGATCGCTCATATTCAGCAGAACGATGGTCGGCAGTCCCAGCGCCAGCACCGGCGCCGCCAGCATCAGTTGCCGCCGCAGATGCAGCGAATCCAGCACCAGCAGAATGGCATCCGGAGCCGGCGTCCCCGGCATCTCCCCGCGCAGCACTTCCACCGCGACCCGTGCGTCTTCTGAATAGCTGTCCAGGCCGTAGATGCCCGGCAAATCGATCAGGGTCAGATCGCTGCGGCCGATTCCGTTCAGCCGCCCAATGCGCTGCTCCACCGTCACGCCCGGATAGTTGGCGACCTTCTGGCGCAGTCCCGTCAGCCGATTAAATAACGTCGATTTTCCGGAATTTGGCGGCCCGACCAGAGCCACCGTGCGAATCCTGCCCGCAACACGCGGCTCAATGGGAACCTCAATCGTCGCCGTGCTGCAGCAGTCGCTCATCGCTTTCCTGTGTTCTGCCCTTCGTATTCGCGCACGCGAATCGCCTGAGCTGTCTCGCGCCGCAGCGCCACTTCAAACCCGTCGATCCCGTACACCGTTGGATCGCCCGCCGGCGCCCGCCGCACCACCACTACCCGGGCCTCGGGAACAAATCCCATGTGCATCAGGTGGTGCTGGACCTCCCCTGGCAGATCCAGGGCTTCCACCACGCCTACCGTTCCAATGGGCAATTCGCTCAGCAGACTCAACTTCCACGCTCCGGACAGGTCGAGTTCCTCTTCGACTGCGTCCGCCGCATCGGCTCCAATTTCCGATAATAGCGCAATTGCGACCATTTCGCTCCTATATTGGGAAGCATAAGGTCTCGTCGCGGATGTTTCGGTGATTTAAGTCACACCTCCCCTGCAGCAACCCCGGCGCGTCCCACTTCGGGAACTCCGCCCGATGCGATTCGGACAAAAAAAGCCGGACCCGCAGGTCCGGCTTCCCCTTTTGCCCGTTCCCTATTGCTTATTCCCTATTGCCTGCTGGATTGCCGGCGACAGCGGACCCGCCGCCTGCTTCAACAGCAGGCTGACCTGCCAGATCTGGGTCGGGCTCAGCACCTTTTCAAACGAGGGCATCCCCGTCAGACGGAGTCCGTTCGCCACCTTCCACTCCGTCTCCCCCACCGGATCGTCGCTGACCCCGACCACGCCACTGTGGCCGTGCGGCACCCATAGCTGCGGCGCCTGCGGATACATGTGGGATCCGAAGTCCGACGGATGCCCTTCAAGCCCGTGGCACGCTGCGCACTGCTGGCGGTAGATCTGCGCCCCAGCCGCGAGATTCGCCTCGTTCGGCTCAATCGGCGCGTTCTTCGGCATCTCCCGGTCGATTCGCGCATGCAGCGGCACGTTGACGATCCGCTTCTCGAAGGGGAACGGCTTGTCTGCCACCGCCACCGGAGGATTCCCCACGCTGAAATACATCCATGCGCCGACGGGAACGATCAGGAGCCCCAGGATCAGCCCAAAGAGAAATCTCATCCATGCGCCTCAGTTGCGAACGATATCAAGCACCCTTCTCGGCATCCTTGCATGCAGGTGAAGTTTCCGCAATCGCGTCCCGCTCGCCTCCCGCTTCCGGCCTCTGAGGAAATGCCGCCCCGCTCTGCCCCCCGCAGATGGTTTAATACAGGAAGCAATCTTTCTCTTTAAGGGTAGTGGAGGCATTCAGGTTCATGGATTGTCGCAAGTTCCTCGGATACACCCTGTATCCGCTTCTGGCTGTTCTTCTTTTTGCTCCTTTTGCTCTGCGCGCCCAAAACGCCACGCCTCAGGACCAGACGCAGAACCCGCCCCAGGCATCGCCGTCCATCGTTCCTCCGGAGTCCAATCAGCCGGCCCTCCAGGAAACCAATCCGGATCAGCGCGCCCAGGTTCTCCGCGAAGCCCAGGCCCGCGTCAATGCCCGCCGCCGCAAGCGCGTGCAGCAGATCATTGCCGACACCTACAGCCACAAATATGAGCTGACCTTTGGCGGCGCTTACCTCCGCTTCACGCCGGGCAAGACTCTCCAGCGCACCAACGAAGCCGGCTGGCAGATCGCCATCACCGACTTTCGCTATGGCAATCTCGGCCTCACCGCCGATTTCCGCGGCTACTACGGCACCACGTACACGGGCACGAACCCCTATTCCGTCTATAACCCCAGCGTCAGCCAGTACACCTTCCTCGGCGGGCCTACTTACCGGTTCTTCCGAGGCCAGCACTGGACCTGGACGGCTCAGGGCCTTGCCGGCGCCGGCCATGGCAACTTCGGCACCGGCACCAACGGTCTGCCCCCGCAGCTGGTTGGCCTGTACACGGACGCCACCGCCCTGAACGTCGACGTTGGAGCCTCTGCCGACTACAACCTCGGCCCTGCCCTGGCCATCCGCTTCAACGCCAACGACCTGTTCACCGACTACAACAGCACCTTTAAGGAGAATCGCGGCGGCGGCCTCGGCATCGTCTACCGCTTCGGCCATCGATAGCGGGGGTTTTCAGGAAAAACTATGGGCGTCGCGGGTCCAGTTGCCCATCCCCGCGCCCTGCTCCTCCCGTGAGCCCCGTCACCCGACGTGCCATCTCTGTCCCGTTACAATGTCCCTGAGCCTAAAAGACCTCGGCCACTCGCGAGCTCATGTCGATCGCCCTGCTCACTGCCGCCGCCGTTCGCCTGCTCTCTTCCTCCGCGCAGAACCTCGCTCTCTTCTTTGTCAAAAACGACTTTCGCCACTATCTGCGTACCCACTACGGCGACCACACCTTCCAGAACCTCTACCACTGGCAGCTTTTCTCCTTTGACACCCTGCTGCTCACCCCGTACTTCCTGGTGATGATCGTTCTTTCCGTCTACGGTCTGCACCGCTACAAGCTGGTCTGGCAGTACTACCACCACCGGAAGAACGCCACCCACGAGCCCGTCAGCCGCTTCGAGCAGCTCCCCCGTATCACCGTCCAGCTACCCATCTTCAACGAGCAGTTCGTCATCGACCGGCTCATCGAGTCGGTCTGCAATCTCGACTACCCCCGCGAGTTGCTCGACATCCAGGTCCTTGACGACTCCACCGACGAAACCACATTTGTCGCCAGCTCCATCGTCCAGCGCTATCAGGCGATGGGCCACCCCATCTTCTATATCCACCGCACCGACCGCACCGGCTATAAGGCGGGAGCCCTCCACGAGGGCCTGAAAGTCGCTAAAGGCGAATTTGTCGCCATCTTCGACGCCGACTTCGTGCCGCCGCGCGACTGGCTTCTGCGCGTGATTCACCACTTCGCCGAGCCGCAGATCGGGATGGTCCAGACCCGGTGGACGCACCTCAATCGCGACTATTCGTTCCTGACCCAGGTCGAAGCCATCCTCCTCGACGGCCACTTCGTCCTCGAGCACGGCGCCCGCTCCCGCTCCGACCTCTACTTCAATTTCAACGGAACCGCCGGCATGTGGCGCACCTGCGTGATCGCCGAGGCGGGTGGCTGGCAACACGACACTCTCACCGAGGACACCGACCTAAGCTATCGCGCCCAGATTCTCGGCTGGAAATTCAAATACCTCCAGGATGTCGAGTGCCCCGCGGAAGTGCCCATTGAGATGACGGCCTTCAAGACCCAGCAGCAGCGCTGGGCCAAGGGCCTCATCCAGACCTCCAAAAAGATCCTGCCCCGCGTCTTCCGATCCGACGCGCCCCTGCGCGCCAAGATCGAAGCCTGGTACCACCTCACCGCCAACATCAGCTACCCGCTCATGATCGTGCTCTCTGTGCTGCTGATGCCGGCCATGATCATTCGCTTTTACCAGGGCTGGTGGGAGATGCTCTTCATCGACTTCCCTCTCTTTCTGGCCTCCACGTTTTCCATCTCATCCTTCTATCTCGTCTCGCAGAAAGAGCTCTTCCCCCGCCGCTGGTTTCATACCTTCCTCTACCTGCCCTTCCTCATGTCCCTGGGCATCGGCCTCACCATCACCAACTCCATCGCGGTTATGGAAGCCCTCTTCGGCATCCAGAGCGCCTTCAAACGCACGCCTAAATA
>DASXFH010000299.1:0-2582 GCA_036489655.1 Acidobacteriaceae bacterium
GACCTGCGCGGTGTGGCGCAGCTCGACGCGCTCTGAGGCATGAATCTGGCCATCGACGCGGCCGGAGATGACAACCTCACGGGCGGTGATGTGCGACTGCAGATATCCTTCTTCGCCCACGGTCAAGCGGCTCTCGTTCAAGAGGATTTTGCCGGTGACGCGACCCTCGACGACCAGGTCCTCCGTGGCGGAGATGTCGCCAGTGATGATGATGTTCTTTCCGATGAGGCTGCGTTCGGTAGTGGCCATGAATCTCTCCGGTGGTGAGTAGTCCCGAGCTGGGGCGGTTCGGTCTTGACACACTTACCTTAGTAAGGTGACGAGAAGCCGACCATCACCGAAAGGCGGTATTGCCCAAACTTTTGGTGCCATTCCGCGCTGTGGGACGGGAATGGACGGCGAATCGGCGACTGTTTCGTTGCGGAAAGGCCACGCCGGGAGGATTTGACGGCTCACAAACGGCGGGAAAAATGCTCTACTGACGGGCATGAGCCGCGGAAGAGCCAGAAACCGGATGGAGGGGGATGAGCCGCTGTCGCCAGGACGGCTGGAGGCCTTTTCCGATGGCGTGATCGCCATCATCCTCACCATCATGGTGCTGGAGCTGAAGAGCCCGGAGAGCGCCAATCCTCATGCATTGGCGCACGAGTGGCCGATCTTCGTCAGCTACGTCATCAGCTTCTTCTATGTCGCGGTCTACTGGATCAACCACCATCATCTCTTTCATCGGGTGAAGAAGGTGGATCTGCCGATCCTGTGGACGAATATCCTGGTGCTGTTCTGCATGTCGCTGATCCCCTTCTTCACCGAATGGATGGAGAGCACCCGGCTCAGCCCCTTTCCTACCGCCGTCTATGCCGCCGTCATGCTGGTGAACGGCGCGGCTTTCTCGGTGCTGAACCGCGCCGTCGGAAGGCAGTCGGTGGCCAGCCCAGAGCTCGTCCTGCTGGAGCGGGCGGCGATGCGGAAGAACCTGATCGCGATCGTGATTTACGCCACTGCTATTCCAGCGGCTTACTACAGCGCGACGCTCTCACTGGCACTGATCTTTCTTGTGGCGCTGCTCTATGCGATTCCCTCGCTGTGGGTGGAGCGGTGCGCTGACATTCTGGAGGCCAAAGGCGAGCCCAGGCCGGAGCAGGGAGCGCTGCACACGCCTTATACCGGGCCGGACTCTGGTCATGACAGGGCGTGACAGAGGATAATCCTCCCCGTAGCCGGTGCCGCTGGCCGCTGCAATCCCGAGTTTTGTGCAAGAGGACCCGTTGACTGTTTCCTGTTCGGCCGTGCTGCCCGCCTCTGTATCCCGTTCTCTCCTGACGCTAGCTACCGCCGTGCTGCTGTTGCCGGGCTTGATGGCGGTGCCGGCCCATGCTGCTCCGAAGGCTGCGGCGCGAGCTGCGCTGACGCTCGACCGCGTCACGGCGGCGAAGGCGCTCGACAACGGTATCGAATTGCATAGCGGCAACGCTGTGATGCAGATCACGGCTCTGCGTGACGACGTGCTGCGGGTGCGTGTGGGGCCGGAGGGGACGCTGCCAGAGGATGCCTCCTGGGCGGTGCTGCCGGAGGCGCGGACGGCAAAGGTAACGGTGACGGCGGCAAATAGCGGCGACGCGGTCGGCTTCAAGACCGGGAAGCTCATCGTGAGCGTGGATCGCGCGACGATGGCGCTGAAGGTCACCGATCTGGATGGGCAGGTCATCGATCAGGACGAGCGGGGCCGGCCAGTTGAGTACTACAGCGACGAGCATGGCGATAAGGGCTTCCGCGTCACCAAGGTGTCGCCGCAGGACGAGCACTACTTCGCCCTGGGCGACAAGACGGGACCGCTGGACCGGCGCAATGAAGCCTTCACCATGTGGAATACCGACTCGTTCGGCTTCCAGGAGTCGACCGACCCGATCTACAAGTCGATTCCGTTTGTGCTGACCTTCAACGAGGGCCGCGCTGCCGGGCTATTTCTGGACAACACCTGGCGGACGAGCTGGGAGTTCAACAAAATGCAGCGGGATGCGTGGAGCTTTACCGCGCCCAACGGACCGCTGGACTACTACATCCTTTATGGTCCAGAGCCGAAGCAGGTGCTGGGCGAGTGGGCGTGGCTGGTGGGGCATACGCCGTTGCCGCCCAAGTGGTCGCTGGGCTATCAGCAGTCGCGCTACAGCTACTATCCGGAGTCGGAGGTGCGCAACATCGCGAAGCACCTGCGCGCGGATCATATTCCGGCCGATGTGATCTGGCTGGACATCGACTACCAGCAGGACAACCGGCCGTTTACGGTAGACCCGCAACGCTTCCCACACTTCGAGCAGATGGTGAAAGATCTCGCTGCGGAGGACTTCAGCACGGTGACGATTGTCGACCTGCACGTGGCGAAGCTGCCGAACGCCGGCTACAAGCCGTATGACACCGGTGTGGCAGGCGACCATTTCGTGAAGAATCCGGATGGCTCGACATTTGTGGGCACGGTGTGGCCGGGGCCATCGGTCTTTCCCGACTTCACTCAGGCGAGCACGCGCGAGTGGTGGGGGACGCTCTTCGGCCCGTTCATGAAGGACGGCGTTGCCGGTTTCTGGAAC
>DASXFH010000348.1:0-2315 GCA_036489655.1 Acidobacteriaceae bacterium
CGACCTCGTCCTTGTACAACTGCTCACCCAGGGCACCGCGCAGGATGACGTCCGCGCCGTCCTCGTCGCAGCGCTCAGCCATGAATTCCAAGGGGCCTTCGCAAAAGAAAAGTCCGCGCTCACCATCTGGGAGCGCCCCGACCCGCGCATTCGCGAGCTCGAGGAACTTCCCGCACCCGCGCCGGGCGCGCTCTTCACTACCCATACCGACTCCATCGCTCCTAACGGCCTCTCCTTCCGCACGGAAGCCCAGCGCGACACCGACCAGGCCGCTCCAGTCACCACGCGCTTCGCCCTCAACGGCCTCAGCTTTCACTACGATGCCGCCAGCGGACAGAAGACGGGCGCCTTCCTCGATCAGCGTCTCAACTACGCGGCGGCTGCTCGCGTCGTCCAGCACTCAGGGCGTAAAAAAAACGCTCTAGACATCTGCACCTACCAGGGCGGCTTCGCCCTCCATCTCGCGCAGGTCTGCGCCCACGTCACCGGCGTCGACGCCAGCCGCGCCGCGCTCGAAGCCGCCGACCGCAACCTTCTGCTCAATCCGTCGCTGTCCGCACGCTGTGAGACGGAGTGGATAGAGGCCGACGCCTTCGACTATCTCCGCCACCTCGACGACACCGCGCGCAAAACCTCTTCGCCCGGCGACCTCTTCGACGCCATCGTCCTCGACCCGCCGGCCTTCGCCAAGTCCAAACGCGCCACCGAGGGCGCTCTGCGCGGCTATAAAGAACTCAACCTCCGCGCCCTCCGCCTGCTTACTCCCGGCGGCACGCTGATCACCAACTCCTGCTCGCACCACGTCTCGCTGCAAGACTTCACCGAGATCATCGCGTCCGCCGCCGCCGACGCCAACCGCCGCGTCCAGCTACTCGAAACCCACGCCGCCGCACCCGACCACCCCGAAGTGCTTACGCTTCCCGAGACACGTTATTTAAAGTGTTTGATCTGCCGCGTCGACTGAGCTTCGATCAGATCCCCGCATACCACGAATAACCACCCGCGACCGCAGCCGACCCCCGACCGTCGCGAATCCCCTTCATCGAATCCGTCACCGTCATCCGCGTAATGTACTTCACGTTCTTATAGCCGAGCTGGCGCGGAACCCGCATGCGCAGCGGGCCGCCAAACCTCACCGGCAGATCGCCATCATTCATGCCCCACGTCAGCAGCGTCTGCGGATGCAGCGCGTCGCCCATATCCAGGCTGTCCCACCAATCAGGCTCAATCGAAAAGTAGGCGACATAGCGCGCCTGCGGCAGCACGCCGACGGCGTTGAGCACCTCCGCCAGCGGCGTCCCAATCCACTCCGCAATGTACGACCAGCCCTCCTCGCACGCGACTTCTGTAATTTGGCTACGCATCGGCAGGGCCTTCAGATCCGCCAGCGAGTACGATCCCGGCCGCGCCACCATTCCATCCACCGCCAGCTGCCAGTCCGCAAATCCGCTGGCCTGCAGGCCCTGGAACGCATCGCTCGGCGGCGCCACGGAATTAGCAAACGGAGCCTTCGAGATCATGCTGCGCGGAAACTCCCTCGCCAGCGAGTGCCGCGTCAGCAGCCGCTGCGTGGCATAGGTCAGCGTCTCGCCCGGCCCAAATTTGCCGCGCCCATCCGGAGGAATCAGCCCGTACCTCCGCGCCAGCCGATCAGCCACTGCCAAACCCGCGACGCCTGCTGTCGCCGCAATCCCCGTCGTCATGAATCTTCTGCGCGTGACCGGCTTCATGTGCGCTCCTCCGCTGCATGCCCTGTAATCATGGCCCGCATCCGACTTCTGAACCCCGCCATCGACACCATCGCCACATGCAGCACCACAAACAGCAGCAATGCTCCCGACACAATAAAGTGCAGTGTCCGCGCCGACTGCCGTCCTCCCAGCGCGACCACCGCCGCCGGCACCGCTGCTGTAAACGCAGGTGACATCGCCAGCCCCGTCCAGATCAACAGCGGTATCAGTCCAAAGATCACCACCAGGTAGGCCGCCCGCTGCAGCGCGTTGTACGACTGCGCCTCGGCCGCATCAGGGCGCTCCCGCCGCAGCGCCTGCGCAATCACGGCGCGGAACGCTCGCCACGACCGCTCACCGCGCCTCGGCATCAGCTCTCGGCGAAAGTGTCCCGTCCACAGGCTGAAGATCCCGTAGACTAACCCGGTCAGCACCAGCGCCCAAGCTGCCTCAAAGTGCAGATACCGGCTCCATCCATTCTCGTCCGGCATCTCAAATCCGTAGCCCGTCGGAACCGTTCCTCGCGACGCCGGAATGTGCAGCGTAAACAGCGGCCGCGTCATCACGTTGCCCACCTCGCCCCAG